>JAAZPQ010000163.1 GCA_012797175.1 Bacillota bacterium | reverse complement strand
TTCAGTTTTAGCCCTCGCTGCGGCTGCTTTTTCCAGGCGCACCCGGAGATCGGATTTAAATTCGGAAAGGGTTTCAAACTCACTGATCTCCTTGACAAAATCATCATCAAGGTCAGGTAACTGCTTCCGCTTGATCTGTTTTAAGCTTACTTTGAAAAGGGCCTCTTTCCCGGCCAGCTCCTGCTCACGGTAATTTTCAGGAAAGGTCACCTTAACTTCTCTGTCTTCATTGATCTTCATTCCCACTAGCTGCTCTTCAAACCCAGGAATAAAGGTTTTGGAGCCGATCTCAAGTGAATAATTCTCTGCTTCACCCTCCGAAAATGGCTCCCCATCGATAAATCCCTGGAAATCAATTAAAACCAGATCGCCTTCCTGAACTACCTGATCTTCATCTTCCTCCTCGAGGGGGACAAGCCGGGCATGCTGCTCCCGTAATGATTCAAGGTGTCGCTCCAGATCTTCTGCGGTAATTTCAATTTTTTCTTGCTCCACTTCTAGCCCTTTATATTCGCCTAAACCTACTGGCGGAAGCACCTCTACTACCGCTTGAAAAAGAAACGGTTTACCCGCTTCTATCGTTTCAAAATCAAACTGGGGATGATCAATCGGTTCAACATCCACCTCTGAAATCGCCTCGCTATATGCAGGCGGAATTAACATCTCCAGGGCGTCTTGATGCAGAACCTCCGGCCCGAGACGTGCTTCTAAAACACGCCGCGGCACCTTGCCCTTCCGAAACCCCGGAAGATTGATATTTTTGACCACGCTCCGGTAAGCCTTCTCCAGAGCCGTATCGACCTCCGGAGCAGCCACCTCTATCTCAAGCTTGATTTTATTGTGCTCTATTTTTTCCCACCTGGTCAGCATTTATGCTCCTCCCTATACAATCATATCATATGCCTAGCTCCAATAAAGTAAGCGTTAACTACAGAATTTCATCCTTACAATACCCTGTTATACTAGCATGGAGCCTATCCATTTTACCATAATTGAAACACTGGTGACAACTTATTTCAAGAACCTCCGGTAGATTCACGAACCAGATATATGGAAATTATTTTCATAAAAATTTAATTTGATACAGATAGCCTGCCAGAATCATTTATAATTAATATTTTCTGTTAGATCAATTTTAAAAATCGTTTATTAATATTCTTAAAAGGCTTGATTTTTGTTCTTAAAAAATATAAAATAGAAGCGAATGAACATTCATTCATTTTTTGTTTAAAATAGAAGGCATTATGAGCAGGACACCATGATCTTGCTTTTCCAGGAAGTGATACCGCAATTCATCAAGGAGCTGCGACCGATGCTGGCGAAATTTAGAACCCCAACAAGAAGCCAGCTACGGTAGTTAGCTATCAGCTGAACACCCAGGAATATTACCCCGAACAGGCTAAGGCAGCCTCAGATTGAACTGCGGCAAATTGGCAAGACCATCAATGAAAGTTACTTTACAACCATTTCTAACTTGATTTTAGGTCACTGTGAAACCGGGGAGGTGATTGCAGAAGGTCAAAGGAGGGGCTTTGATGTGGCTACCTGCGCATATGTACCGCCCCAAAGTTCTTTTCCGGAAACCAGTGGAACAGTCGCCTGGTGGGTTATGCCGGAGATAATATCTACTTTGGGTAGACTAGCGCCCCGTAGATGACCTGCTGGCAATAAGAAGATTACTGTAGTTTTTTCTGAATCAAAGTAGGGTGAGAAAGACTGAGAGTAAAAAGGAGGTATTTTGATGGCCGTAAAAGAGATTAAAAAAGTTGCCGTGCTTGGCGCCGGCGTCATGGGCGCCACCATCGCCGCTCACCTGGCCAACGTCGGTCTCCCTGTTTACTTATTGGATATTGTTCCCCGCGAGCTAACCCCGGATGAAGAGAAGAAGGGATTAGATTTAAAAAGTCCGCAAGTGCGCAATCGTCTTGCCATTGCCGGGAAAGCAGGCTTGCTTAAGCAAAGGCCAGACCCGCTCTACCGCAAATCCAATGTAGAGCTGATCACCCCGGGCAACTTTGAAGACGATATGGCCAAGCTGAAGGAATGTGGCTGGATCATCGAAGTCATTGTTGAAAACATGGGGATCAAAAAGAAGGTCTTCAAAGATGTGGAAGCCAACTGGACTCCCGGAACTATCGTCAGCTCAAACACATCCGGACTTTCCATTAACGAAATGGTCTCAGACTGCTCAGCCGAGTTTCGCAAGTATTTTCTGGGCACCCATTTCTTTAATCCTCCCCGTTATATGAAACTGCTTGAATTGATTCCCTGCAAAGAAACACTACCTGAAATAATGGACTATATGTACCGTTTCTGCGAAAAGACCCTTGGTAAAGGAGTCGTCTTTGCCAAGGATACGCCAAACTTTATCGCCAACCGTATCGGAACTTACGCCATGGTGCAGACAATTAAGCTGATGTTGGAGAATAATATGACCATCGAACAGGTCGATGCCATTACCGGTCCGCCGATGGGCCATCCCAAGAGCGCCTCGTTCAGGACCATGGACATGGTCGGCCTGGATACTTTCTGCCATGTAGCCAGGACCTGCATCGAAAAGTCTACCGATCCCGTGGAAAAAGAAGAGATGCAGCTGCCTGAATTACTGGATAAGATGGTTGAACAGAATCTGCTCGGTGACAAAACAAAGCAAGGCTTCTACAAGAAGGTTAGAGGAAAAGATGGTTCCGAAATTCTCACCCTCGACTACAAAACAATGGAGTACCGTCCGCGGGAAAAAGCGAAATATGATATTTTCAAAAAGACCAAAGAAGCCGGCCTCAAAGATGGCTTAAAGATACTGGTTGAATCCGATTGTGAAGCTGGCAAATTTGCCTGGGCCTTTAAAAAGAAACTGTGGACCTACTCAGCAAACCGTATTCCGGAAATTGCCGATGACATTGTTAACGTCGACCGGGCCATGAGCTGGGGCTTTAACTGGGAGCTGGGGCCGTTTGCCAGCTGGGACGCCGTCGGCCTGCGCGAAAGCGTAGAACGAATGAAAAAAGAAGGCGAAAAGATCCCCGCCCTTGTCGAGGAGATGCTTGCTAACGGTATCGAAAGCTTCTACAAAGAAGATGAAGATGGTACCCTCTTATATTATGATATTAATTCAAAGAGCTACCAGCCGGTACCGGTAAGCAAAGAGATCATTAACCTGCCGACTCTGAAAAAACAGAACAAGTTGGTTAAAGGAAATGACGATGGTAGCTTGATTGATCT
>JAAZPQ010000026.1 GCA_012797175.1 Bacillota bacterium | reverse complement strand
CTGGCCGTAGATGACTTCGGATCTGGTTATTCTTCTCTTGCCCAGGTCAGGCATTTTCCCATCGATACGCTTAAGGTAGACAGATCTCTTATCGGCAATATCCCGGCAAAAGAATTAGATACGGCGATTACCCAGGCGATCATCGATATCGGCAAAGCGATGCAGCTTACCATCGTTGCTGAAGGTGTCGAAACGCCGGCGCAGTTGTCTTTTTTAAAGGAACGCTCCTGTGACCTGATGCAGGGATATTATTTTTCCAAGCCCCTTTCTCCCGACCGTTTTGCCGAATTGCTGCGCAAACATGAGCCCGGCTACCCTGGTAACAGCGGTTTTCCAGCCTTGTTGATCTAACACCGTTCTGTTGTATCTGCTGTATTCATCTGTTAAACTAAGAATATACTGCGCATGAACCTGCTGGGAGAGGGCCTTGTTGAAAAAGGACGCCGAAGGAGCAATCTCCCGGTTGTGGCGGCCGGGAGGGAAACTCTCAGGTAACAGCACCGGCAGGGGACGCCCCTCTGGAGAGAGCCTGCTCTGTGCGGGACACCGACGGGGTAATTCTCTTGTAGTACCAAGAGTTAAATCTCTCAGGTGAAAGGACAGAGGACAGTGGAAAGCCAACTGGTTTTCCCCTGTCCTTTACTTTTTGTGGCGCTGCTTTTAGAAACTACATCTGCAGAGGTGAAAAATTGCGAACAGATTGCGAACAGAACTTTGACCGTTGGCTTTGCTCCCTTGTGATAAGGAAGCAGTCGGGGATGAGATACTATAAACAAGGTGGTGATGTAGATGGTTGAACTTCAGAGAACCCCCCTCTATCAAAAGCACCTGGCGCTTAAAGGGGACCTAGTTGAATACGGCGGTTGGCTGATGCCGGTTCAATACGAAGGGATTATTACCGAGGTGCGTCAGACGCGGCGTAAGGCCGGCCTCTTCGACACTTCGCATATGGGCGAATTTCTCGTCGAGGGACCGGGTGCGGCTGAATTTCTACAGGAGATCCTGACCAACGATCTCTCCAATCTTGACGATGGCCGGGTTATCTATAGCCCGGCCTGCTATCCGCATGGCGGAACGGTCGATGATCTCCTTATTTATTTCTACCATGCCGAGAAATACCTGCTCGTGGTCAACGCGGCCAATACGGCGAAAGATTATGCCTGGTTCAGCGAAAAATTAAGGCCGGGGGTTAGCTTAAGCGATCTTTCGGCGGAGATGGCTTTAATTGCCATCCAGGGGCCTAACAGCCTGGCAGCCTTGCTGGCTTTGACCCGGGCTCCGCTGGAGCAGTTGCCCTACTATCATTTTATTCCAGAGGTCGAGCTGGCTGGAATCAAGTGCCTGGTATCACGGACCGGCTATACCGGGGAGGACGGTTTTGAGATCTTCTGTGATCCGGACAGCGCTGTCCAGCTCTGGGATGAACTGCAGGAAGTCGGGCAGGTCCGCGCTCTTGGCTTGACGCCGGCGGGCTTAGGGGCACGTGACGTGCTGCGCCTTGAGGCTTCGCTGCCCCTATACGGCCACGAGTTAAGCGAAGAGATTACTCCCCTGGAGGCGGGGCTTTCCCGTTTTGTCTCGTTTAAAAAAGGGGCCTTTACCGGGCGTGAGGCGCTGCTGCAGCAGAGAGAAGAGGGGCTCACCCGGCAGCTGGCCGGTCTGATCTTGCTGGATCGGGGTGTTCTTAGGGAAGGCTACCCTGTTTTTGACGGAGAGACGAAGATCGGAGAAGTTAGCAGCGGGACCTATTCGCCGACGCTGAATCAATCTATCGGGATGGCCTTTATTTTGCCCGGTAAAACAGTGCCGGGCACCAGGGTAGAGGTGGTTATTCGTGGTAAAACGCACCGCGCACAGATTGTCAAAACACCATTTTACAGGAGGGAAAAGAGATGAGCTGGGAAATTCGGGAAGGATTAAAATATACCCGCACGCACGAGTGGGTCTGCTTTGAGGGGGAGCTGGTTACCGTGGGGATTACCGACTACGCCCAGGATATGCTCAAAGATGTTGTTTATGTGGAGCTCCCCGAAGTCGGGCAGGAGGCGCAGGCGGGGGAGAGCCTGGCGGTAGTCGAGTCGGTCAAGGCGGTCTCCGACCTCTATGCTCCCGTAGACGGCGAGGTACTTGAGGTTAACGAGCTGCTTCTAGATCAGCCGGAGCTGTTAAACGAAGATCCCTACGGAGAGGCGTGGGTGGTCAAGATCAAAATAGCCCCCGGCTATAAGAACCCTGGCCTGCTGGAGAAGGACGGGTATGCTGCCCTGGTGAAAGAGGAGGCCGCAAAATGAGCGGCGGCCGCCATTACTTACCTCTCACCGATGCGGAGCGGCAGGAGATGCTGGCGGCAATTGGGGCCGACTCAGTAGAGCAGCTTTATGATGAGCTGCCTCCGGCGATTCGTTTGAAAGATGGGCTAAAGCTGCCGCCGCCTCTTTCCGAGATGGAGGCGCTGGCCCATCTAAGCGAACTTGCCGTAAAAAACAGGCATCTGCGGGAGTATCCCTGTTATTTGGGCGCCGGTGTCTACGATCATTTTATCCCCAGCGTAGTTCAGTATCTTACGGGGCGAAGCGAATTTTCTACCGCCTATACCCCTTATCAGGCTGAGATCAGCCAGGGATTGCTGCAGTCTATTTTCGAATATCAGACCCTGATCTGCCGGCTTACCGGGATGGAGGCGGCCAATGCTTCCCTCTACGACGGGGCCACCTCTCTAGCCGAAGCAGCGGTAGCCTCTTGCGGGGCAACACGCCGCCGCAAAGTGCTGGTCTCCAGGGCGGTAAATCCCTATTATCGCCAAGTTCTGCAGAGCTACCTCCAAGCCCGGGAATTTCAGCTTGAAGAGCTGCCTCTGCTTAAAGGGGAAACAGATTATGCCCGGCTCGAGATGATGCTTGATGACGAGACGGCCGCGCTGCTGTTGCAGCAGCCCAACTTTTTCGGCCTGCTTGAAGAGATGGAAGGCGTGGCTGAGGTGGCCCACCGGCACGGCGCGTTACTGGTGCTCTCGGTTGACCCGATTTCACTTGCCCTCTGCCGGACCCCGGCAGAATACGATGCCGATATTGTTACCGGCGAGGGGCAGGCTTTAGGCAATCCGCCTTCTTTTGGCGGCCCCCTGCTCGGCTTTTTCGCTGCACGGCAGAAGCTGCTCCGGCGGATTCCCGGGCGAATTGTTGGTGAAACAAGGGATAACCAAGGCCGGCGCGGCTTTGTGTTGACCTTGCAGACCCGCGAGCAGCATATTCGCCGCGAAAGGGCTACTTCGAATATCTGCTCGAACCAGGCCTTGAACGCGCTCGCCGCTGCGGTCTACCTGGCGGCTCTGGGGCCGGCTGGCCTACGTGAAGTGGCCGGGCTCTGCCTGCAGAAGGCGGCCTACGCCAGGGAGAAGATTACCGCGCTGGACGGCTTTGAGCAGGCTTTTCCCGGGGTTCATTTTAAAGAGTTTGCTGTCAGGTTGCCCGGCACGGGCGAGCGCCTGAACCGCCACCTGCTTGAGCATAAAATTATTGGCGGGCTCGATCTACAGCCTTACTATCCGGAATTAGGGCCGGCGATGCTCTTCTGCGTTACCGAAACGAAGAGCCGGGCTCAGATCGACGCCCTCGTCAGGGCATTGGAGGGGTGGTCATGAGAAAAGAACAGGCCCTGCTGTTTGAATTGGGCGCCCCGGGTCGTCGCGGCTGCTCTTTGCCGCAACCCGATCTTCCGGTAAAGCCCCTTGATGAACTGTTGCCCCCGGAGAGGCAAAGAAAGAGCGCCTTGAAGCTTCCCGAGGTTTCTGAAGGGGAGCTGGTACGCCACTACACCGCTCTCTCGACCCGTAACTACGGGGTTGACTCCGGCTTCTACCCGCTGGGTTCATGCACGATGAAATATAACCCTAAGGTAAACGAAGAGGCAGCCCGGCAGCCCGGCTTTGCCTTCCTGCATCCCTGCCAGCCGGCAGAAAGTGTCCAGGGGGCGTTGGAACTGTTCTATCGCACCGAGTCATATCTAAAAGAGATCACTGGGATGGATCGGGTTACCTTTCAACCAGCAGCGGGGGCCCATGGTGAGCTGACCGGGATGATGCTGATTCGCGCTTATCACAGCTCGCGGAACGACCAGCGGAAAATAGTGCTGGCTCCAGACTCGTCGCATGGGACTAACCCTGCTTCGGCGGCTATGACCGGCTACAAGATAAAAGAGCTCCCCTCTGATGAGCGGGGGCTGGTCGATCTAAAGGCGCTTCGTGAGCTTCTCAATGAAGAGGTCGCCGCTCTGATGCTGACCAACCCGAACACCCTGGGTCTCTTTGAAGAAGATATCCTGGAGATCGCCGCTTTAGTTCACGATGTCGGGGGGCTGCTCTACTACGACGGAGCCAACCTGAATGCAATTATGGGCCACGCGCGGCCTGGCGATATGGGCTTTGACGTAGTTCACCTGAATCTGCATAAAACTTTTGCCACGCCTCATGGCGGGGGCGGACCCGGCAGCGGGCCGGTAGGGGTAAAGGAGCACCTGGCACCCTTTTTACCGGTTCCCCTGGTGGAGAAGGGCGAAAGCGGCTACTACTGGAAGGACGACCTTCCTTTGAGTATCGGCAAGATACACGGTTTTTACGGGAATTTCGGCGTTGTTGTGAAAGCCTATATCTACCTGGTGATGATGGGGGCAGCGGGCCTGCGGCAGGCGGCTGCCGATGCTGTTCTTAATGCCAACTACCTGATGGAGCGGTTAAAAAGAAGCTATACTTTGCCCTATGACCGTCGCTGCAAGCATGAATTTGTCCTCTCGGCCCGGGAGCAGAAGAAAAAAGGAGTTTCGGCCGGGGATATTGCCAAGGCTCTGCTTGATTATGGTTTTCACCCGCCCACGGTTTACTTTCCCTTGATTGTCGAAGAGGCGCTTATGGTGGAGCCGACTGAGACCGAGAGCAAAAAGACCCTGGACCGCTTTGCGGAGGCCTTAGAAGAGATCGCCCGCCTGGTTGAAGAAGACCCGGAGCATGTTACCACTGCACCCCACACCACCCCGGTGGGACG
Organism: Bacillota bacterium; assembly: GCA_012797175.1. Classification (GTDB taxonomy): domain Bacteria; phylum Bacillota; class Dethiobacteria; order DTU022; family DTU022; genus JAAZPQ01. The sequence continues at coordinate 10,593 of JAAZPQ010000026.1, read as the reverse complement.
GCTCGATGAAGTCAGGGCCGCCCGTAAACCCAGGGTCTGCTGGGAGGGAGATGAGAAGAGCGATTGAAGTTACTTCAGGAATGGACCGGCTGGCGCAAGCGCGGAGACTTCATCCCCGACCAGGTAGAATTTGTCTCGCCCCGCTTGACCCTGCCGGTAAGCATCACCGGTCGGTCGTGTGCTTTAAACTGTGCCCACTGCGGGGGGCATTATCTACAGGGGATGGCCCGGTTAGAGGAGGCGTTGGGGCGGCGGGGCAAAGAAGCCAAAAGCTTCCTTGTCAGCGGCGGTTATAATCTTGAGGGACGCCTGCCGCTTCGTGAAAGGTGGACAGAGCTGGAGGCGCTAGCGCTGCGGGGGCCGCTTAACTTTCATACGGGGCTGGTCACGGCGGAAGATGCCGCGGCCATCGGGAATATTGCCCGGGTCGTCTCGTTCGATTTTGTTGCCGATGCCTCCGTGATTAAAGAGGTTTACGGTTTAAAGGCTTCGCCTGAAGATTACCTGCGCTCTTACCGCCACCTGCGCCGCTACTGCACCGTGGTGCCGCATATCTGCATCGGTATTATGGGCGGGCGGATCGAGAGTGAATACAGGGCGCTGCGAATTTTACGCCGGGAGGGGGCGGAGGCGATCAGCTTTATTATCTTTCGCCCCACGCCGGGAACAGCATTTGCCGATGCCGCTCCTCCCTCACCAGGAGAGGTGGCGAAGCTTTTGGCCGAGGCGCGGGTGCTCTTTCCGCGCATCCCCCTCTACCTCGGCTGCATGCGCCCTGGCGGACGCTATCGTGAGCTGCTCGATTGCCTCGCCCTGGGGGCCGGGATCAATAAAATTGTCCAGCCCACCGCCCCGGCGAAGCGGCTCGCCATACAGATGGGGCTGAAAGTTCTTTTTGGAGAGGAGTGCTGTGCACTGTGATCCGTCTTTCGCTGGGGACGGCCGCCCAGCTGGGCTTGCTTAAAATGCGAATGGAAAGCCTGCCCACGACAGCGTACCTGCTGCACGGTGAAGGTTGCCAGATGAACTGTGCTTTCTGTCTTCAAGCGCGGGACGCGGGCCGGCAACCAGGGCGGCTCGGCCGGATTACCTGGCCCTCTTTTCCGCAGGAGGAAGTGGCCGCCGGGCTGCAGCAGGCGGCCCGTAAAGGGCTGCTGCAGCGGATCTGCCTGCAAGCGGTCTATGAACCAGGCGGCAGCAAAGCCGTGGCTGAACTGCTCCGGCGCTTAAAGGACGTGGTCCAGCTGCCGCTCTCCCTCTCCGCACCGGTTCATTCAATTGCAGAAGCGGCCTTATATTTTGAGGCGGGAGCAGAGCGGCTCTCTATCGCCCTCGACGCCGCTGCAGGTGAGATCTATGCCCTTTACAAGGGCGGGCTTTTGCAGAAGCGCCTCCGGTTGCTGTCTGATTGTGCCCGCCTCTGGCCGGGACGGATGAGCACGCATCTCATCTGCGGCCTCGGCGAGACGGAGGCGCAGGTGGCGTTGCTTCTCGAGCGGCTGGTAAAGGAGAAGATTACGGTTGCCCTCTTTGCCTTTACGCCCCTAAAGGGGACCCCGCTGGAGCAGCGGTTGCCTCCCGAACCGGCCTCATACCGCCGCCTGCAGGCGCTTTACTACTTGTTACGGCACGGCCATCTCTCTGCCAAAGATTTACGCTTTGACAAGGGCCGGTTAATCTCCTTCGGGCTCGACGAGAGCAAGCTGAGGCACCTTCTAGGCGGGGGCGAGGCCTTTCAAACCTGCGGCTGTCCCGGCTGCAACCGCCCCTATTTCAACGAAAGGCCCGGCGGCTTCATCTACAACTATCCACGCCCTTTAAACCAGTCCGAAATCGCCGCCGCCCTCACCCTCGTCCAGCGTTCCCTCTTTCCTTGGGGGGAGAAGAGCAGGGAGTTTTTTTATGAAAGATAAATGGCGTCTACTTTATGATTCACCGATGCCGGGAGCTGCAAACATGCAGCGCGACCTGGAGATCTTAAAAGAGGTAGCTGCCGGTGAAGCTCCACCGACGCTGCGCCTTTACAGCTGGGCGCCGCCGGCCCTCTCCATCGGCCGTTTTCAGAAAGCTAACACGGTAGCCGACCTCGAATCCTGCCGCCGCCTCGGTCTAGATATTGTTAGACGTCCCACCGGGGGGCGGGCGATACTCCATCACCAGGAGCTAACTTACTGCCTGGTGATCCCTGACCAGCGGGCCCTGATCCCTGCGGGAGTAGTCCCGGCCTATCGTTTTATCAGCCGGGCTTTGTTACATGCTTTTGAAATCCTTCAGATAGAGGCGGAGCTTAACTCTGAAGAGGCGCGGGGCGGCGGCCTGGTAGCGGGATCTTGTTTTGATACCCCTTCGGCTTATGAGCTCTGCGTGGCCGGGAAGAAGGTTGTCGGCAGTGCCCAGCTACGCCGAGAGGGGATGCTGCTGCAGCACGGCTCGATCCTGTTAAAGCTACCCCTGGCCATCTACCGCCAGGTCTTGCAGCCCCGGGCCGGGTACGATCAGGATACTTACCTGGCCTCTTTAGCGGGCAGGTCCGCCGGTCTTCTGGATTTAGGATACAAGATCACCGGCGATGAGCTGGCTAATGCCCTCTCCACCGGCTTCGCCCGTTTATTTAATGTAGAATGGGGGGTGACAGGGGGACGTTTCTCTTGTCACCTCTCTTGTCACCTAAAGGAGGTAGTTAAATGATGGAACAGTTTCAGCTTACCGTAATCGGCGGAGGGCCGGGTGGCTATAGCGCGGCGCTGCGGGGAGCCGCCCGCGGATTAAAAACCCTTCTCGTCGAAAAGGAGCGCCCCGGCGGCACCTGCCTGAACCACGGCTGCATCCCCACCAAGAGCCTGCTCCACGGTGCCTCCCTTTACCGTGAACTTCAAGATGCCGCCACATTCGGTATTCAGACCGGCAAGGTCGGTTTTGACTATGTTAAAATTCAGCAACGTAAAACTCAGGTGATCAACAATCTTGTCGACGGCCTGGAAGGTTTATTAAAGTCAGCCGGGGTAGAGCTCTGGCCGGGCCGTGCCGAACTACTCTCGGTGAACCGGGTGCAGGTGAGCCTGCCCGATGGGGAGCGCCGCTTGGCTGAGACCGAAAAGCTGGTTATCGCTACCGGCTCCAGTGAGGTTATCCCCCCTGTTCCTGGGATAGATTTGCCCGGGGTGCTCTTTTCACGGGAGGCGCTCTCCCTGCCCGCACTGCCCGATAGCCTTGCAGTGATCGGCGGTGGTGTTATTGCCCTTGAAATGGCTTCAATCTTTGCTGCTTTCGGTGTCTCTGTAACTATCGTTCAGCGAAGCAGGTTACTCCGCCGTGAAGACCGTGAAATGGTGCGCCGGCTGACGCCGTACCTGCGCCGGCAGGGTATCCGGGTGATGACCGGGACAGCCTTGCGCGAAATTAATGCTGCTTCAAAAGGCGGACTTATCCTGACAGTAGAGAGCCCTCGTGGAGAGGAGACCCTAAAGGCGGAAAAGGTCCTGGTAGCGGTAGGGCGGAAGCCGTCCCTCGGGGGGCTAAATCTAGCCGGCTCTGGCATCAACTACGGGGACCACGGTATCGAAGTTGACGAGAAAATGTCCACCAGCGTGCCCGGGGTCTACGCCGTCGGTGATGTTGCCTATCCGGGCTATTTTCTTGCTCATACCGCCGTTCACCAGGGGGTTGCCGCCGCCGAAAATGCTGCCGGTGGAAAAGTATCTTTTAGTGGAGAGGCGGTTCCGGTCTGTATCTTTACCTCTCCCGAGCTGGCTCGCGTCGGCCTGACCGAGGAGCAAGCCCGGGCCGAGGGATATCCGGTACGCGTGGGTAAATTTCCCTTCAGCGCCAACGGCAAAGCCTTTCTTCAGGGTGAGGCGGCAGGCGTAGTGAAAATCGTGGCCGACGAAGAAAAAGGGACGGTTCTAGGGGTGCATATCCTGGGGCCCCATGCTTCTGACCTAATCCAGGAGGGGACTCTGGCCGTGGCTACCGGGGCGCAGGTTCAAGAGCTGGTGCAGTTGATTCATCCCCACCCGACGTTAAGTGAAACTGTCTGGGAGGCGGCCCTCGGTGTCTTTGGCCGACCGTTGCACCTGGCTACCGGCCGGGCGCGCTAGCGCGGTGCTTCTCTGAGCCTTTATCGTAGATTTTAACTGATTAATATGGTAAATTATAATCAATTTAAGAGAAACCTGCCGGTTAACAAACAGGACTGGTCGGAGCAAATACGGATAAATTCACCCTAAGCGATGGAGGTAACCTAAATATGAAGATACTGGTCAGCGATCCTCTTTCTCCAAAAGGCCTGGAGCTGCTGCGGCAGCATACCCGGGTCGATCTGCAGCCCCATCTTTCATCCGCAGAACTGCAACAGATTATTGGAGATTACGATGCCCTGATCGTACGCAGCAGCACCCGGGTTACCAGGGAGCTAATTGAAACGGGTCGGCGGCTTAAAGTGATCGGGCGGGCCGGCGTGGGAGTAGACAATATTGATCTGCCTGCGGCTACTGAAAAAGGGATCATGGTGGTCAATGTCCCCGAAGCTAATACCATCTCGGCGGCAGAGCTGACCCTGGCGCTGCTCGTCTCGCTGGCCCGGAATATCCCCGGGGCAAATTACTCCGTCAAGGAGGGTCTCTGGGCCAGGGAGCGCTTTTTAGGGATAGAGCTGCATCAAAAAACGCTCGGCATTGTCGGGCTGGGCCATGTTGGGAGCGAAGTCGGCCGCCGGGCCAGGGCCCTGGGGATGCATCTTTTAGCCTGCGATCCCCATATTTCGACGAAGCATGCCGCCAAGATCGGGGTGGAGCTGGTGAACCTGGACTTGCTGCTGCAGCAATCTGATTTTGTCTCTTTGCATGTTCCCCTGATGCCGGCCACGCGCCACCTGATTGGGGAGGCGGAGATAGCATTAATGAAACCCGGGGCTATGCTGATCAACTGTGCCCGGGGCGGTATTGTGGACGAGGCTGCTCTCTACCGCGCCCTGCTGGAGAAGAGAATAGCTGGGGCGGCGCTCGATGTTTTCGAAGAAGAGCCCCCGGTCGGCAGCCCGTTGCTGCAGCTGGACAATGTCATTGCGACGCCCCACCTCGGTGCCCTTACCCGGGAGGCCCAAACTAACGTGGCCCTGCAGGTGGCGGAGCAGGTGTTAAAGGCGCTCTCGGGAGAGCCGGTTACCACAGCGGTAAACCTTCCGGCGCTGATGCCGGAAACAGCCGTGGCGTTGGAACCTTATCTACCCCTGATGCGGTTGCTCGGTAATTTTTATATGCAGCTTTACGGCGGCCCGATTGATGAAATCGAGGTGGTTTACTCCGGTGAGATCGCCTCTTTGCCCCTGGCGCCCCTAACCGCTTCTTGCCTGACCGGATTGTTGCAGGGGATCGTCGATAGCCCGGTTACCCCGGTTAATGCTTCCTTGATGGCGCAGCGCCGGGGGATCAGGGTCCGGGAAAGCTCTACCGCGGAGCTGAAAAGTTACAGCAGCCTGGTTCAGATAAATGTCCGGAACGGCGGCACGGTGAAGCGTCTCGCCGGGACCCTGCTGGGCCAGAATGATATCCGGCTGACCCGGATCGGTGATTATCGCATTGAAGTGGTCCCCGCCCGCTTCATGCTGATCACGACCCATCATGACCGGCCGGGTGTAGTCGGTAAAGTAGGCAGCCTGCTGGGAGATGAAAATGTTAATATTGCCAGCATGCAGCTGGGCCGGCAGGCCGTTGGGGGCGAAGCGATGATGGTCCTGCAGGTTGATGAGCGTATCCCGCCCGAAGTGATGCGTAAGCTTGAGCAGCTCGACGTGATCGTTACAGGCCGCTTTGTGGAGCTCTCAAACTGGAAAAACAACCCGATTTAGCATGCCGGGCAGGGGCAACCTGGTAAGCAGCCGGCTTGGGTAGCCACCTCCCGGAAAAGTTTTTAAGCAAAGATTAAAAAGCCAGCCCTGAGAAATTTTGATCGAGGAGGCTTCTTGATGAGCATTTATTCTGAAATCGATCGGCATCCGTTATTACTGCGTTTTCTTTTTTCCCCCCGCCAATGGACCCGGCCAGCCCCTGCAGGAGCCGAGGATTTCATGGTTCCCGTGGAGGAGAATATTGCAATCGGCTGCCGCTTATACGAGGGCGAAGCCGGCTGGCCCTGGGTCTTGCTATTTCATGGAAACGGCGAAATAGCTGCGGATTACGACCAGATTGCTCCATTTTATCACCAAAAAAAGATTAATCTTGTTGTCGCCGATTACCGGGGATACGGGCGCAGCAGCGGGCAGCCAACTTTTACCGGCCTGGTCAAGGATGCCCCGTTAATTTTTGAAGCGGCCAGGGAGAAGCTGGCTCAACGGGGCCTGCAGGAAAAGCTATTTGTCATGGGCCGCTCCCTGGGGAGCGTCCCCGCCCTTGAACTGGCGGCGCAGTACGCCCACGCCATCCCGGGGTTGATCATCGAAAGCGGTTTTATCAGCGTAACCGCGCTGATCAGGCACCTCGGTCTTCCCGCCGCCGGCCTCGATCTGGCCGCCATCGAAGAGGAGAGCAGGCGCAAAGCGGCCCAGATCAGTATCCCCGTATTGATTATCCATGGCCAGGCAGACAGCCTGGTTCCTTACAGCCAGGCCGAAGAGCTAGACCGCTCCCTGGGAAGCGAGTCAAAGCAACTTGTTCCCATCCCCGGGGCCGATCATAATGATGTTATCTTTTATGACCGGGAACGTTATTTTACAGCTATTGAACAGTTTGTTAAAGCGCCGGGCCGCGCCTGAAGCTTAAGCATAAGGGGCGGCGGCCCCTGCGCCGCCCTTCCCCTGGGGGTCCTATCGGCCAGGCTTCAAAACCTCTCTTTACCCAAAACAGGAAACAGGAACAAGTAAAACCAATTAAAATCAATCCGGGTCAACCGGTAACTCTACATTTACCTGTTAACTTCGCATAAATATCTGCCAATTTCCTCTTCGATATTGTTGAAGTCGTATTCTAATGCCAGGGGGGGGGTTAGATTATATTTTGCCAGCAGACGGTATAAATGAGCAACTTCCCTAGCTGAAGGCCTCTGGTGCAGATCATACTGGCCATCGTTTGAATGAACATGGATATAAGCGATATGCTCTTTTAATTCCCTGATCCATTCTTCCAGGCCGGCTTTTCTAGCCTTAATGTGGCCGATATCCAGGTTGATTTTAATGTTCGGGCGATTGACTGTTTCAATGTACTTTTTTAACATGACCGGAGATTTTTCGAACACGTTCTCGATCACTATGGTTCCACGGTAATCAGTTTCCCGAGTAATTTTAGTCCAGAACTGTTTAGCCTGGAGATTGTTTAAGTCGCTAATAAACGGTTCGTTGATGAGAGGGTTGATCTGGCTGTGAAATATCAAGTAATCCATGTCTAACTGGGTGGCTATCTCCAAAGCATGAAGATATCTTTTATAGCTTACTTCTCTAATTAACAGGTCCGGGCTGGCTGGTTTAAGATCCAGGTATGGTCCATGGAGCGATTTTACTCCCTTGAAATTTTTAAACAGTTTTTGGTAACCATCAATAATTTCTTTCGTTTCCTTTGTGGAAAGATTAGGTTCCGTAAAATCTTGTATCTCCACGCCTAAATTCAAATGATTAAACAGCTCAATATCAAGTTGCTCGATCGTGCTTATACATTTCAATATGGTCTTCATTTTCTATTTCCATTTCATCTTTTTTCCCTTGTTGTAAAACCCGCAGCCGGGTCTGCAATCTACGCGGCAGGGTCAATGCGGTTGCGATGGCGCTGGTAAAGATAGGATACGGCCAGCAAGATCAGCCCTGAAACTACCAGGGAGATGATGCGGTAGGCCGGCTCCAGAAAGCTCAGATCGAATAAGAGCACCTTGACTACGGTCAAGCTTAACAGGCCGATGGCGGCATAGCGTAAAAGGGGTAGTTTGCGGATGAATCCGGCGGCCATTAACGCGGCGGCAGATACCCCCCAGAACAGGGATACCATCATCAAGGCCATGTTGTAATAGTACTCTCTGGCGCCGGTGCGCCAGGCTAGAGCAGAGCCGAAGCGGTGTATCTCCAAGCTGCCGAAGATTAGCAGCAGCAGCCCGGCTGTTCCGCCCAGGATGATAACCTCGCGCGACGGCTTACCCGGTTCTTGAAAACGGTGATAGAGCCAGCCCAGCAAAAGCAGGACGGCAATAAAACCGAAGGTGAGCAGGGCGGTCCTGTTGACCAGGAAGCGATAGTTTTCGGGAGCGAGAGGACGGGTCCACTCGGCTGATAGCAGGCGGGCCAGGGCCAGAGAAAGCACGATCCAGAAACCGCCGCGGATTCTGCGGTCTGCCAGGCGCAGGCCGAGATAGCAGAGCAGCACGGCTTGCAGGGTCCAGCCCACTAAAACCCAGGAATCCTTGAGCTGCAACGGAACGAAAAGGAGCAGGAATGTCGACGCCAGGGTAAACGCAGTAAAATATGCCCGGGGGTCGCGCCGCGACGCTGGCAGCAGCACGAAGCCAGCCAGCAGGTAAAACCCGGCCAGCCCCAGGGTAAACCAGCCTATCGAATCGAAATAATCGGCGTGCAGGTTAAACCAGCTCAGGCTGTAGTAGATCACCGCTCCGGCAGCCATTAAAAATAGCCCCGGAGGCCCCAGGGAGCGCTGCCGCACGGTTACATGAAGCAGCAGCGGTACCACGAACAGCAGCAGAAAAATGCTTAAAAAGAGCTGTGTAGGCAATGCAGGTAAACCGAGGGCAGGGTTGCCGAAGCGGTAGAGCGGCACCCCGGCGAGAAAGAGGCTGGTTAGAACAAAAGAGATGATTCCGACAAAATGCCAGCGCTTGAAGTAAACTATCGCGATTAGGCCGAGGTTAAGTAAGATCAGGTAGACCATCAGTAAAATGAAGCGCGGCTCTCCGGCCACGAAAAAGGCGGGGTTCAGAAAAGCGGTAAGCAGGCCGATTACGGCCACGGCCCGGGCATTTTGGTAGAGGGCGAGCGCTACGGCCCCGACTGTAACCAGGATCAACAGGCCCATGCCGGCGGTGGAGGAGACCAGGTTATAATAGTAGAAAGAGGCGAAGATGGTGAAGTAAAGCAGGGCGATGCCGCCCCCGGTCAGCCCCTGGCCATAGGCGGTAAAACCGCGGCGCCGGTTTCTTTCGCCAAGCCACAACAAGATGGCTGCCACGACGGCGCCAAGAGCGAGCCTCGCTGTTTCGTTGATCCAGCCCCAGTCGTAGGCCAACTTCAGAAAGAAGGCCGCTCCCAGAAGAAAAATAATTATGCCTATTCGGTTTAGCCAGATTCCGCCGATCTTTGCTTCTAGTTCCTGGGGCGTTCTCTTCGACGGCCGGGGAGAATCGGCGGAAGGCGGCGCGGCCGGCGGGGCAGCCTCCTCGGCAGGCGCACCTGCTTTAGCTGGGGGAGGCGTTTTTTCGTGTAGCGGCAGGCTTTTTTCTATGTAGGCCAGCCACTGGTAAACCACCTTTAGCCGCTCATTCATCCTCTCCTGCTCTTCCCGCAGGGCTTTTACCTCTTCTTGCAGCTCGTGCCAATCATCTTGCATCGCTATTCACCCCGTCTAGATTTTAACAGAGATCACTGCACTGCCCGAAACGCGGAAGATAAAGTTCTTACTCTCACAGCTGCGCGGCTGTCGCCATATGCTTGGGTGTTAAATCTACTTTTCGGAGCCCCTTAATTAGATTCAATATTAAGATAAGTTTCTCCTTTATTGTTATGCCGAACCATGAAGGAGAAAAGCCAAGAAGCTCCGTGAGAGATGTTTACTTTTCCACGGGGCTTCTTCTTTACCCCGGCAAGCCCTGGTAGTAATCTGCTTCTTAAGGGGGAGTGTAGCAATACAAGGAGGGAATACGAGTTTTATTATAGAACTAATATTATAGAACTAATCTAAAAAATGCATACATAGAAGGCGTGTAATTATTATGGAAACTTTTGATTCAACCAAGAGAAGTCTATCTGAAATAATGAAAGATGTGCACAGTGGGAAAATACAATTGCCCGATTTTCAAAGAGGGTGGATCTGGGATGACAACCGTATTAAAGGGATTCTTGCCAGTGTTGCCAAATCCTTTCCCATCGGAGCGATTATGCTTCTGGAAACTGGAAACGAAAACGTAAGATTCAAAACAAAACCGGTGGAAGGCGTAAAACTTGACAATGAAGTAAAGCCCGATTTACTGATTCTTGACGGCCAACAGCGCATCACTTCTCTTTACCAGACAATTGTAACCAACGAGGCTGTTACAACTAGAAATGAGAAAAATTATGCAATCAAGCGCTGGTATTATATTGATATGGAAAAAGCCATGAATGAGAATTATGATCTTGAAGAGGCGATAATATCAATTAATGAGAAGAAACAAATTACCGAGGATTTCGGGCGACACATTGTACTTGATTTATCGAAGAAAGAATTCGAATTTGAGAACCTGATGTATCCCGTTTGCATGATCGATGATTACCAGACTTGGAGACTGGAGTTCAACGAGTATTGGCAGCACGATCGAGAAAAAACCAAGTTTTGGGATGCGTTTGAACGCAGGGTCATCACTAGCTTCAATAACTATATGCTGCCGGTAATTATTATGAAGAAAGAAAAT
>JAAZPQ010000162.1 GCA_012797175.1 Bacillota bacterium | reverse complement strand
CTTTGCCAGCACCTTCCATCTTGCCCATTCCGGAGGGCATCTGTCCCATACCTTCTTTTGATTCACCTTGTTCACCGGAAGCTGCTGAAGGCATCTGAGACATGCTCTCCCCGGATTCGCTCTTCCCCATTGCCGGCGGCATCTGACCGCTTTCCTTTTGCTCGCCTTGCCCCTCTGACATGCCAGATGGCATTTTATCCATGCCCCCACTGTTTTCAGCAGAAGCCTCTACTATGGCTTTAGGGCTCACTACCATTCCACCAGCAATTTGGGCTATATGCCACATAAACAAGGGATATGGTTCTTTAAATAAAAAACACACGGTATTATCATTAACGGCCTCAACCTTGTTGATCGGGTATTTACCCCAGACAACCTGCAGTTTCTCTACATTTTCCTTCAACGCTTGGGCATTAAATGGTGTACCATCGTGGAATTTAACATTCTCCTGCAAGAAAAAAGTATAGCTCTTTCCGTCAGGCGACACCTCCCACTTTTTTGCTAAAAGAGGCCGTGGCTCTCCCTTGTCATTAAGGGTAACCAGTGTTTCAAAGACCAGGCCGCGGCTTTCCCACATCCCTCCGTTAGGGTCAACAGTATCCTGCCCTACACCGACAACCAACTCTTCTGAACTGCTCCCCTGGCTGGCACATCCGAAGGCCAGCAAGCTAAGTGAAAATAGTAACAATGCCAATAAGGCAGTCTTTGCAGTCTTTTTCATGAGTTCTCCTCCCACTGTAAAAGTATCTAAATTATCTTTCATCCTGCTTTCACGCTAATTTCCGATAACGGCATTGCCACACGCGACGCTGTAAACTAAAAATCCCCGGCCTACAGACAGCCGGGGATTACCAGGGTTTTTTAAAAAGCATAAAAACCACCTCCCTATCCGCGTAGGTAGTGATCTCGGTAGAACAGGTAGGTCTCCTGGCTCGGGTTCACGTTCACCTCACACCTTCCCATCCTGCACTCAACTGTTGTTTCATTGAGTGCTTGACAGTGGTACCCTGTCAGGTGAATCCCCCTTACAGTGGCGGGACCGCGCCGGCCTTGCACCGGCTTCCCTTTTATGCCTGCCTTTTCAGGCAACAGCACCTGTCCCAAACTATGTAATTATTAGTAATAGCTCTATACTTCTTCCAATAAAGATAATTCGATAGAACTACCCAAATTCCCTTCCAAGAGTAAAAATATCATGCAAACCATACTACGTTTCCTCCTCAATCCAGGCTTCCATTTCCAGCACTGCATCCTGAAATGCTTCATATTCTTCCTCTGTAAGTTCAAAATACCCTCTCGCCAGTGCTTCTGCAAGCTTTTTTGCTATCTCCTGGGCGGCATAGGGGTTGTTCTCTGATAACCTCTGCCGCATCTCTTCATCAAGCACAAACTGGGCGGTAGCCTCATGAAACATCCACTTCTCCACTTGACCTGTGGTTGCCCTGAGGCCAATGAGATGTTCTACACGCTGGGCTATCTTTTGAGCGCCATGGTGCTTGTGGTTGAGCATTCCATCGATCCACCGGGGATTGAAGAGACGTGTCCTTACCGCACGGTCGATGGAAAGACCCACATCAACGACCTCGGTAATCTCTTCGGTTGCATCCACAACCCACTGCTCCGGGGCATCGCCCTTTTTCTCCGCAACACTCCGCGAAAGCCCACCGAAGAACTCATAGTAATGGTCGAGATCGGTAAACTCGTACTCATTGCTGTGCCTTACCTGGGAGATGAGATCCACCTTGGAAACCATGTGGTTGAAAAGAGCGCTGTTCTCCTGGACCTCCCCCTGGTAGTAGCAATAGGACATGGAATTGTCATAGCTATCCACCAGTTCTTTTTCTTCCCGCCAGACGCCGCTTTCCACCAGTGTGCGCATAGAGGTGCCGTATTCTGAGGCTGAAGGGCCAAAGATGCGGGCACAGTTGGGAGCAGACTCTTCCACACCCAGCTCTAGAGCATGTTGGCGTACATAGTTCTGCTCATCCGCTTCCTCTGCACCGGCAGCCAGCTCCACAGCCTGATTGATCAGTTCGATCTGATTGCCGCATATATCACGGAAAATCCCACAGATGGTAATGAAAACATCAATGCGCGGCCTGCCGAGCTCCTCCAGGGGAATCAACTGCAGTTCCTTGAACCAGGGGCTCCCCTTGCGCACCATGCGCACACCGAGGTAACGTAGAACCTGGGCAACTGTTTCACCTCCGGTGCTCAAAGTTTCAAAACCCCAGAGAACCATGCCGACGGATTCCGGGTAGCACCCGTGTTCTTCATAATATTTTTGCAAAACGCTGTCCGCAGTCCTTGCACCGCGCTCCAGTGCCACCTGAGTCGGAATCAGCTGTGGGTTGAATTCGTACATGTTGCGCCCCACCGGATAAATTTCAGGTGTGCGTACCGGGTCCCCGGCGATATTAGGAAGGAGATAACAGCCATCCAGAACACTTAGCAGCCCCTCACTCTCAGATGAACACTCGATATTTTCTTTCACTTTGCGCAGGTAGGCATCTATTTCCTCTGGTAGTGCCGCCTGATTACCACCAAGCCAGCTTTCCATGGCCTGGTGCACCTCGCGGTCAACAGCAGCAAAGGCATCAGCATCCTGGATCAACTCTTCAAAAAGAACACCCCTCTTGCCAGCATAAAGCCTGTAAAGGGAGGGCACCTCCCGATCAAAGCGAACCACAGCTTTCAGATAAGAGAGGAGGTCTTCACCGGAGAGCACCCGGTCGAGAACATGCATGCCCTTGGGGATTAGTCGCCTTTTCATCCGGTAGAGGTAGATTTCTAATTCCGTTAGATCTCCCGCAGGGAGGAAAAGTTCACCGGCTTTTTCTCTGATACTTACAACCAGCTTTTCTTTATCCTGCCCCTCGGCCTTCCTGTACTCCGCCAACAGGTCCTCCAGTTCCAGATACTCGCCGTAAAGGTTGGAAGCCGTTACCGGCGGCGAGGCATGGGAAATGGTCACCGCATAGCTCCTGCGCTTGGCAATGGTGGATTCCGAGGGGTTCCCCACCCAATAGTAGTAAAGATGGGGGATGCCGCCTGTCAGGATCTCCGGGTAACACTTGCGGGAAACAGGTACTTCTTTCCCCTTGGTGAACTCCAAGGTTCCATGCATCCCCCAATGCAGCATACAGTCTGCTTGAAACTCCTGCTGCAGCCACCAGTAAAAGCAAAGATACTGGTGGTGGGGAGGTAGTTCCTTGTCATGATAGGCCTGGGCAGGATCCTCGTGAACACCCCGTGAGGGCTGGACACCGATAAAGATATTGCCCAGGATCACGCCTGGTATTATTAACTGGTTCCCGGTAGTCATAATCTCACCCGGCGGCTCACCCCAGTTTCTTTCCATCTCCGCCTGTAAATCAGGGGGCAGACTCCGATACCATTTCTGATAGAGGGAAGCATCTACCATAACCTCAGAAGAAACAGATTGCCATTCAGGAGTATTGACAACACCGCTGGACAACAGGTAATCTCCTAAATCACCCTCAGGAATTGTCACCCGGTAGCCCCGCTCCGCCAGTTTTTCCAAAAATCCGCTCAGGCTGGCCAAGACATCGAGATAACCCGCATTCCCTAAATGAGCCTCTCCCGGCGGATAGTCATAGAGAATGATCGCCAGTTTTTTCTCGGCATTCGCTTTTCTGCGCAGGGAAAGCCACTTGAGAATCCGTCCGGTGAGTCGGTCCATACCCTCAGGCAATATTATGATCTCTTTGACCTCCCCCTCCAGCACTTCATCTTCTCCACATGAACTAAGGCCCGCGATACAAATCGGTTCAATACACCCATCCAGCTCAGGAAGAACAACGCCAAGAACAATTTCCACCGGGTTCAGCCTGTTTTCCCGCTGCCACTCCTTAATGTTAGTCGAGTAGCAATGAAACCCGATGAGAACCGGTACCCCCAATGCGGACAGCAGTTCATAGGTAGGCTTTGGGGCACCCCCGTAGGGCCCCCCATGCAGTTGGAAATACTGCAGGTCAACCACCAGGTCCACAACTGGCTGTCCTTCATCAAAGAAACAGGACTTCATTGCGGTTAGGTTATATTCCGCTTTCGAAAAAACAGGGAGCAGGTTGACTTGATCCTCCATTCTCTCCACCAGAGCTTCCACTGCAGGTGTACAATCAGCAAAATGCATCCCCCCGTAAAAGAAAATACCCACAGTGGGTTTATTCTCATCCATGGGCCGCCACGATGTGAATGACTTAAGATCGTCAAAATACTGGTCAGGCCACCAAATCCCCCAGTCCAGCATTTTTTGCGGCGGCTGCACCTTGACCTTCTTCCCGCAGTATTCCTTGAGCATAAAGAGGAGAAGGTTTTTCAGGTTTTGGGTACCGCCTTCGGCATAGTAATCGCATGCTAGCACCCAGTTGCGCATATGCTTGAGCTTACCCAGAGGGAGAATCGCCCCCAGCTTTTTGGTAAGTTCACTGAATTTTTTGACCTTGAGAAATGCCTCCACATCGAAGGCCCCTTCGCGGCTGGGAATATCGGAACCGGAGAAAGACCCCATCCTGGTCAGCGACATGATATCGCGGTGGCCGCCAATCAAGACAGTCACGACAGCTGAACTGTCAGCGATAGCCTGCCGCACCCAATCGGTGAACCGGGACTGCCCGCGGATATCCACCAGGATAACCTGGGCCTGGTTGATGGCCTCTTTCATCCGGGTATAATCGGGTTTTTTATCCCACTCGGAAAAATAGATCTTTCTCAAAGAAAGAATCTCCCCATATTCTCCTTTGATCTCTTTCATTGCCTCCCGCAGTTCACGGGTGTTATCCAAAGTGCTAAAAAGCAAAAAATTAGTCACTGGATCACCTCTCGCAGTTGTTTATTTGTCAGCAAAAATACAAATCCACTTTTAACCATTGCTCAAGCTCGTAGCCCATCCATTCCAAATGTCTTTTAAACCGGTTCTGCGGATTTACAAATAAAATCCTGCTTTCATCTCCCAGATCATCAGCCACTAATTTCCGTCTTGCTATTTTTACACATTTTTCACGAATTCAAGTTTTGCAGGATTGCCCTGTAATGCTCTCCTTAGAGTACATAATTCCATTAACCTATCAAAAAAGGTCTCTCGCCAATTCTCTAGGCCTTACTCTACCCGGTAAGTCACCCACACCCCTAGGGCAAACAAAACTACTGCATATGCGGTTAGAACCAGCAAGGAGACCAAGGGAAATCCTGTGTTCATGGCTATGGCTCTCAGGGAAACAGCAGAATGGGTAAGGGGTAATATTTTCACAAAATGTGCAACTAAAGTAGGATATTTTTCCACTTTGAAAAATGTCCCACATAAAAATGTCATAGGCAGGATGACAAAGGTTGCAAAACGTGACATACCTTCATGAGAACTAACCACCATCGCAGCCACCAATCCCAGGCTGGCAAATAAAAAACAGTTCAGAAGCAGAGAAACAAAGAACCACCCATTAAGGTGCATATTTGCCCCAAAAAAATAAGAAAAGATAATGATAATCCCCGAAGAAAATAGGCCGCGGAAACAGCCGCTGAAAATGTTCCCCAGCACCAGCGAGGTAACACTGATCGGAGCCACCAGGAACTCTTCAAGTGTTTTATGATACAGCCGGCTGACATTAAGGGAACTACCTGTGGCATTGTAACTGGCATTCATGGCACTTAAAGCAACGATACCGGGTACTACAAAATCAAGATAACTCGTGCTACCGAATTGGATATTCCTCCCCAACCCCCAGCCAAAAGAGAGCAGGTAAAGCAGGGGGCTGACCATACTCCCTGCAAAAAAGCTCTTGTATTTTTTCCGCAGCAGCACTATTTCCCGCCAAAAAACGGTGTATGTATCATAGATCATCTCAGTCACCTACTTTGTACCCAGTTAGTTCTACAAAAACATCCTCCAGGTTGCTTTCTCTGATCACGACATCATGCATCATTGCTGCAGCGAATTGAAGCGCCTCTTCCCTCTCCTCGAATACATGGTACTCGGTTTCATTATGGTTGGGAACCTCCACAACAACCTTGCCTACTTTCTTCTTCAAGTCTTCCGGTGTTCCAAGCGCAATTAGTTTTCCTTTGTTCATGATCCCCACTCTATGGCAGAGCAGCTCTGCCTCTTCGATATAGTGGGTAGTCAAAAGTACCGTAATACCCTGTCCATTGAGCCTCCTGATCAGATCCCAGATCTTGCGGCGCACCTGGGGATCCAGACCTACAGTCGGTTCATCCAAGAAAAGGATGCGCGGCTTATGCATCAAGGCCCGGGCAATCATCAACCTTCTCTTCATCCCGCCAGAGAAACGCCCCACAACTGTATCAGCACGCTCAGTCAAGCCCACAAATTCGAGGAGCTCTTTAATCTGAAGGCGACGCTCCCGGGTAGGAATCTTGAAGAGGCGCCCGTGTAATTCCATATTTTCCCGTGCTGTCATCTCTACATCAAGGTTTTCTGTTTGTGAAACAACACCGATTTCTTTTTTTACCTCTGCTTTTTTACGAGACACCTCCTTACCGTTGATATAGGCATTTCCTGCTGTCGGGCGTGCCAATGTAGTAAGTATTCGTATTGTAGTTGTCTTTCCTGCTCCGTTGGGTCCCAGCAAGCCGAATATTTCTCCCGGTTTCACGGTTAGATCCAGGCGATCGATAGCTTTAACCTCTTTGTAGTACTTGCAGAGACCACTTATTTTAATCAAAAGGAACTCTCCCCTCTTGTTCTGTTCGACAAACTGACCGCGGATGTTCCGATCATGGCCGTTTCACTGCTGCCGTAAATCGCTCTTTGCAGCTATTAGATAAAGCAACACTCTTCTTCCTAATCCCAACCAATCACCATTCATGTTTATGGGCATGCGCATGAAGATGTCGATGGCTAGGACCTCCCATGATATCCTCAAGCTTCTGCTGATCCAGATCAAGATCTTGAAAGGGTTTGCGGCGCATCCTGTGCACCAGGGCAAGATCTGCCGTGGTACGGATATCTTCTTCACCAACCTCTTCACGCCCCTGGAGTGCTGCCATGGTTTTTGCTGCCTTCATCATGATCAGATCTGCGCGGTGGCCATCCACCCCCATCTCGATAGCTATTTCAGCGATCAGGTAAAGCATTTTATCAGGCACCTGCACCCCGGGTAGCATCTTTTTTGCCGCTATAATCCGCTGGCGGAGCTTTTCCTGTTCTGGTTCCCAATCGCTGCAGAATTTGGCCGGATCCTCCTCAAAGGCAACTCTCCTGCGGATGACATCTACCCTCTGACCAGGATCAAGAATCCCCTCGATCTGCACACATAAGCCAAAGCGGTCTAAAAGTTGTGGCCTGAGCTCCCCTTCTTCGGGGTTCATGGTTCCGACAAGCATAAAGTTTGCCGGGTGGGTAAAGGATACTCCCTCTCGCTCCACCGTGTTGACACCCATTGCTGCTGAATCCAATAAAACATCAACCAGGTGATCATCCAGAAGATTGACCTCATCCACATAAAGGATACCGCGGTTGGCTTCGGCCAAGACTCCGGGTTCAAAGCGTTTTTCTCCTTTTTTGATGGCCTCCTCCAGGTCCAGGGTTCCCACCACCCGGTCCTCGGTAGCTGAAACGGGCAGTTCTACAACACGCATCTTACGTTTTGCCCGGTCCAGTTCCTTGCCACCCTGCAGCCGTTCCCTGCAAGAAATACACATGGTAGTTATATCATCGGGGTTACATCCAAAAAGGCAACCAGCCACTACCTGGTTATCCGGAAGCAGCGCTGCCAGGGCGCGCACCGCTGTTGACTTGGCGGTGCCTTTTTCACCCCGGATTAAAACACCGGCCAACTTGGGATTAATTGCATTAAGAATTAAGGCAAGCTTCATATTCTCCTGTCCCACCAGCGCCGTAAAGGGGTAAATATACCTGACGACCTGCTCTATTGTTTGCTCCATGGTTACCAATCCTCTCTCTTTTTCTTGGGATCTGTAAAAAGTTCGTTTCCTAAAAAGGCAAGACCCCCTTATCACGCCTCCAAAACATCGTGTACCGCTTCAACAAGGCGATCCGCCTTGAGATCATCTAATTTATAGTACTCTGCGCCCATCGCCTCGGCCAGCTGTTGAGCAAGGCCGAGCGAGAGAAAGCCGCTGTTTTCCACGTCTACCACAAGGCTTTTGAAGCGCTCTTCATCCCTGATCATTTCGGCTGCCCGGATGGCTTCCGCCAACGGCCGCTCCTCGCCCAAACTTACATTGGCCTTGCCATCGGAGATGATGATCAGTAACGGCCTGATATCGGGGTCTTTATAGAGATGGGCCCTGGCCACTTCATACGATTTCATAAGCCCTGCAGAGAGAGGGGTCCGACCCCCGGTAGGCAGTTCTTCCAACAGTTTTTGGGCACGCTCCACGCTGTTCGTGGGGGGCAGAATAACCTCGGCCTCTTCTCCACGGAAGGCCACCATGCCCACCCTGTCCCGCTTTTGGTATGCATCCAGAAGCAGTGACAGGATGGCTCCTTTGGCCTCCACCATCCGCTGCTGTGCCCCCATGGAGCCGCTGGCATCGACAACAAAAAGAAGAAAGTTGCCCACCCTTTTTTCTCGCACCTTTTCCCGCAGATCATCCAGCTCAATAACCACGGCCACCCCGTCCCGGCGGCGGCGCTTTTGGTAAGGAGCCGCGGCGCGGAGGGTGGCGTCAAAGGCCAAATCCTGCCTCTCCCAGCGCCTGGTGCTCCGCACGTAGCGTCCCGACTTGGTAGCTGTCTGGCCGCGGGATCTCCGCCCGGAACCACGGCGCAGTATGCCCTTGACCTTATAGCTGATCCGGCGTACTGGGAAAGGCTCACCAACCGCAAAGACGATCTCCGGCACGCCCTGGGGCGGTGCTTTCTGGGGTGACTGATCCTGTTCTTCCTGCGCGTTTTCTTGCATCTCAGGAGGTTGTTGCTGTTGTTGTTCCTGTTCTTGTTCGTCTTCAGTTTCCTCTGGCTCGTCGGGTTCTCCAGGTTCCGGCGGTTCCGGTTCCTGTAGTGGAGGGGACGGCTCACGCGTACGGTGGGGAAGAACATATTCCGCTGCCTCATGGAGATCACTCTCACTCACTTCTTTCCTTCCGTAAAAGGCAGCTAACGTGCGAGCACAGGCAACCATGACCAGGTCTGCTCTATGGCCTGCCACCAATGCTTCGGTGCAGATCTGTGTAACCAGTTCTTCCAGTTCAGGGGTCATGGTTACCTCTGCAAGCAGGTGGCGAGCGGTCATGATTTCCTGGCGCACTTTTTCTTCTTCTTCAGACCATTTTCCTAAAAACCCCAAAGGATCTTGGTCAAAAGCCTCGCGGCGCTTGATAATTTCTACCCTCATCGTGGGATCGGTCTCACCTTCGATCTGGACGCAGAGTCCGAAGCGGTCAATCAGCTGAGGGCGCAGCTCCCCTTCTTCGGGATTCATGGTGCCTACCAGGATAAACTCTGCCGGGTGACTGTAAGAGATCCCCTCTCTTTCCACAAAGTTAACACCCAATGCAGCAGCATCAAGCAGCAGATCCACCAGGTGGTCATCCAGGAGATTGACCTCATCTACATAGAGAACCCCGCGATTGGCCCGGGCTAAAAGGCCGGGCTCAAAGCGGCGTCCCCCATGTTTTACCGCATACTCAAAGTCCAAACTTCCTACTACACGGTCTTCAGTTGCAGATACCGGAAGATCGATAACCTGTACCCGTCGCCAGATGAACGGCGGGAGTTCTCCGTTGTATTTAGCCTTACAGTTAATACAGAGCTTACCGGGTTGAAAGGGGTCGCACTGGTAAGGACACCCGGCTATCACCGGTACTTCAGGCAGCAGGGCAGCCATAGAACGCACCGCCGTAGATTTGGCAGTACCCTTTTCTCCCCTGATGAGGACACCACCCAGCCGTGGGTTTACCGCATTTAACAGGAGGGCCTTCTTCATCTTTTCCTGTCCTAAGAGTGCTGTAAAAGGATAAACAAATCTTCTTCTGTTCTGCATAGTTCCACCTCCAAAGAGAAAACAATGCATTACAGTAACAAACAGATAACGTTGATCATCGCTGCCAGGTGACAGGCAGCTGGTATAAACCATCAACTTTTAGACCGGCAGCCTTGCCAACAAAAATACCCTACCTGCCATAACGGAGCAACTACTCCCTATTCGCATAGGCAGTAAAAATGATCACCGAAAAAGCAGGCCTTACTTCAGTGCCTTACGACTTCCCTTCCTGGTAAAGTCTTTCCGTCAGACTTGGGGTTCCCCAGCAGAATGGCCGGTCCTACCAGCTAGGAAACCCCTTTCTGCATCTCTACCTTGATGAAGGCGGATAGACCCACTTACCCTGGAAAGGTACCTCCAGCCATTTCTCAAAGTATTCTTTGAGAAACTCATCCGGATCTATATCCTTAAACTGATCCGGATAGAACCACTTGGCCAGATAAGGTGCACCCAGATAAGACTTGTTGCCACCAAAAATGTCACTTGCCATAATATAGATTTGATCCTTCTTCACAGCATCTGTTTTGCTGAAAACTTTATCATTTTTAACCTTTTCTTTAAACTTTTCTGCGTTCTCCAAATTACCCACTTCAAATCCAATTACATCTTCCGAATACTCTGCAAAAACTAATGCTGCGGGATTTTGCTGTAAGATCCATTCCGGACTGACTTCTGGATTATCACTGAGTTCACGAGCCACGTTAATTCCACCCGCCATCTCAATTGCCTGATGGGGAGCTGTGCCCTTGGCGCGGGTGCTCCATTTCTTTTTTTCAAAATTACTCGAGGTCATGGTAAATACACTGACCCTTTGCTCTGGTTTTAAGTCTTTGACCCGATCTAAAATTGCTATTTTCTCTGCTTTCCATTTCAAAAAAGCGCTCGCTTCTTTTTCTTTCCCAAACATCTTGCCCAGTATTTCTAAGTCATTATCATATGTTTCTTGCTCAAATAGATCTAAAAGAACAACCTTAATGCCTGCGGGTTCTAATTTCTCAGCCAGTTCCGCGCCGGCGGTTAAACTGCCATAAGTGATCACAACCTGTGGGTTTAACTCCACGATCTTCTCGAGGCTTGGCTCAGAATATTTACCAACAAGGTCCTTATCCTGCAAACCAAGATAAGGATGCCCCTGGACAGAATCACTAACCCCGATCACCTTGTCCTGTATTTTTAAAACACACATGGCTTCGGCCACATTCCGATTAAGAACAACTACTTTCTCGAGAGGCTGTGGCAGCTCTACACTCCTGCCAAGAGAATCTGTAACAGTAACAGTTTTGCTTTCAGGTTTGCTTTCAGGTTCTTTTTTTGAATCACCTTCTCCACAGCCTGCCAATAACAGCATACACGCCAGAACACAAGCAAGCATTGGTATTAAATATTTTTTTAATCTCATCGCAAATACCCCCTTTAACAGGTTCCTAAATCATCTCTGCATAATGCACTTGCCGTCACTTTCTCAACAACCGACAATTTAAAAATGCTAAGATTCAGTTAAAGAGCCTCAAAATCACCCCTTTCCCCTAAGATCCTACAATCGCAGACACCCGAGATTCTTGACGTGTATTGCTTGGTTTTATTGTGATCACATGCCGACCTAGTTCAGTGTTAATGATCATAGATTCAACCCCATAAACAGCCTTGATATTCTCTGGGATCAAGACATCCTCCGGCGCTCCTGCCGCAAAGACAGTCCCATCTTTAAGCATTAAAATCTGATCTGCAAAACGCGCCGCCAAATTAAGATCGTGAACTACCATTAAAACACATTTTCCTTGCTTCTGTGCAATGCTCTGGACTAATTCCATCACTTCCAATTGATACCTTACATCGAGATTGCTTGTCGGTTCATCAAGAAGCAACACCTCCGGTTCCTGGGCCAACGCGCGGGCAATTAAAACCTTTTGCCTTTCTCCACCGCTTAATTCGTGCAAAAAACGCTCCGCAAATTGTACCAGTTCCATGCGCTGCAGCACTGAGTTTACAATTTCCAGGTCCCTTTTCCCCACACCCCAGCTAACATGCGGTTTGCGACCCATCAAAACCGTTTCCATAACGTTAAATGAAAAAACATCTTTTGTAGTCTGGGGGACATACCCTAACATACAGGCGCGCTCTTTGGCATTAAAACTACCGATCTCTTTCCCGTCCAGAAGCACAGTGCCTAGATATGGTTTCAGGATCCGGTTAACACAGCGAATTAAAGTGCTTTTACCTGCTCCGTTTGATCCGATAACCGCGAGCACCTCGCCTGACTTGGCTTCCAGTTCAACATCCTGTAATATATCCCGGCTCCCGTAACGAAAACAAATTCCATTAACATTAAGCTTCATCTGGCAATCGCTCCCGTTTTAACTGCAATTTTGCCTTATTCTCCAGCATTTTAACTCCTTAGCCAGCCCCTAGACCCTGTTATTACCACAACTGCCGCTTCGCTTTAAGCAACAGATAAATAAAGAACGGCGCGCCGATAAGGGATGTGATAATCCCTACAGGTATCTCTACAGGCGCCAGTACGAGCCGTGCCAAAGTGTCAGCAAGCAAAAGTAGCACTGCCCCTGTTAATGCGGACCCGGGCAGTAAAAACCTGTTATCTGACCCAATTATGAAGCGACATACATGAGGAGCAACTAACCCGATGAACCCGATGATCCCTGTAAAAGCGATAGTGCTGGAAGCCATCAGGGTTGCCAGCCCCAGGGTCACCAGTCTCAACCGATCTACTTTGACGCCTAAACTAATGGCCATCTCTTCGCCTGAGCCTAAGGCATTGAGATCCCAGGCATACCGTTCCAGCAGAACCAAGCAGATCATAACTATGGGTAACAGGATGCTAACGGTATTCCAACTGGCTCCCCAAAGACCGCCCATCAACCAAACAACCAGGTCTTTTAAGGCTTCATGATCAGAAAAATACTTGAGGGCAGAGACGCCGGCCTGGAAAAGATAACCTAATGCAACGCCTGCCAGGATCAAAGTTTCGGGGACGGTATCCTTGATCTTAGCTATGCCATAGACCAAAAGCATAGTAATAGAGCCGAATACAAATGCATTAACGACAATTATATATTTCCCTGCTACAACGTACATGTTCCCGAAAACGCTTGCACCCAATACCATGGCTATGGCCGCTCCCAATGATGCACCGCTGGATAATCCTAATGTATAGGGAGAAACCAGGGGGTTGCGTAAAACCCCTTGCATCACCGCGCCTGCTCCTGCTAAGCTGAGTCCCGTAAGCATTGCCAGGATAACCCTGGGGAGCCTGAGTTCCATTACAATTGTCTCTGCTAGATCACTGGCCGTTGCCAGGTGTAAGCCGGGGATTAACTTGTTTAGAATTACACGGGCAACATCAGTAACACTGATTCCTGCTACTCCGCTAGCCGTGGCTACCAGGGCTATTACAATAAGTAAAATAAACATGAACCCTAAATATGTTAATTTCCGTGTGGTGGAATGTCGATATAGTTCTTCAAGTTCATTAATGCTCGAAACTTCTTGACTAATTACGGGAACGCTCAGTGTTATCTACTCCTAAAACAAAGATAGATGACAGGATAAACAGATCCTGGCAGCCTTAGGAATTAAAAAACCCCGCCTACTATGACGGGGTCTCCACTTCCTATCCGCGTAGGCAGTAATCGGTTAATAGGAAACAAGGCAGGTCTCCTGGCTCTGGCTCATATCTACCTTACGCCTTCCCGCCTACCACCTAAGCTGTTATTTGCAAACTATACCCAAACCGCAGATGTAAATCTTAGGTGTCAGGCAGTGGCATTGTGCAAGGCAGATCCCCATCACAGTGGCGGGACCGCGCCGGATTTGCACCGGACTTCCCTTTTGCAGCACGCCTTAACAGCGGGATGCAACACCCTGTTTTACTATTTAGTTTTAGATTCCCAGGTTATTATATCTGCCGAACGAATTCGTTCGGCAGATATAATAACCATTCTTGTTACCCTT
>JAAZPQ010000161.1 GCA_012797175.1 Bacillota bacterium | reverse complement strand
TTATCAAAGAGCTGGGGTATGCTCTAATCGCCGGTATTGGCAGCGGCCTGTTATCCTCTATTATTGCTATCGGGATGCTCCCGTACCTGGAAAGTGCTTTTGGCTTAACCACGTCGATTACCCTGCTGGAGCTTTCCAGTCCCAATCATCCCCTGCTGCGCCAGCTTCAGACCACTGCACCAGGTACTTACTACCACAGTATGATCGTCTGTAATCTGGCCGAAGCCGCTGCTGAAGCGGTGAACGCCGATCCGCTGCTGACCAGGGTCGGTGCCTATTATCACGATATCGGCAAGCTGAAGCGGCCTTACTTTTTTACCGAGAACCAGCTTTCGGGGCAAAATCCGCACGATAAGATCTCTCCGAACTTAAGTGCAATGATCATTCGCCTTCATGTTAAGGACGGGGTAGAGCTGGCCCGTAAGTACCGCCTGCCCAAGGTGATTGAAGATATTATCCGGCAGCATCACGGGACCGGTCTGATTGCATATTTTTACCAGGAAGCGCTGGACAGCAGCGACCAGGAGCAGGTTTCTACCGATAAATTTAGTTACGAGGGGCCGCTGCCCCAGACCAAGGAGGCGGCTATTATCATGCTTGCCGATGCCGTGGAAGCCGGGGCGCGCTCTCTTTCCCAGCCGGTCGGCCGGGTTGAAAATTTAACCCGGCGGATCATTAAGGAGAAGCTAAACAACGGCCAGATGGATGAATGTGATTTAACTCTAAAAGAGCTGGATCAGATCGGGGATACATTCGTTAAGATCATGGCGGGAATTTATCATACCCGCGTTGAATATCCAGAAAAAGATCTCCGGGCTGAGATCGAAAGGAGTTCTCTCCGGTGAATATTTTTGTAAATCAGCTTAATGCTGCAGGCGAGCCCCTTCCGAAGGGGTTGCGCAAAAGGCTGACTGCGGCGGCGCGGCTGCTGCTCAATGAATTTCACTTTCAAAATGGCGAGGTAGCCATTATCCTGGCCGGTGACAGTTTTCTGCAGCAGCTGAATAGTCAGTACCGCGGTCTCGATAGCCCGACCGATGTCCTTACTTTCAGCATGCTTGAACCGGCCGACTGGGAAAAGGCTGCGGCGGGAGAAAATGAGGGCGTTATAGTTGGCGATATCTATATCTCGCTGGATCGGGCGCGCGAACAGGCACTCACCGCGGGGCATTCTTTCGAGCGGGAGGTGCTCATCCTGGCCATCCATGGTCTGCTGCACCTGTTTGGTTATGACCACGAAAGTACTGCTGCTGCGGAGGCCATGGAGCGGAGGGAGGTTGATATTCTCAACCGGGTGGAAAGAATATCCGGGTGAGAAGAAGAGATGGAGCGATTAATCCGTAGTTTCCGTAATGCCTTTGCCGGTCTATCTTATTGCTTTGCCACGCAGCGGAATATGGCCATTCACCTGGCTGCCGGCGCGGTGGTCCTGGTCCTGGCTTTTCTGCTTCACCTGGAGAGAGGGGAACTCTTTTTGGTCATGACGGCTGTTTTTGCCGTCCTGATTGCCGAAACGATCAATACGGCCATAGAGAAAACCGTGGATCTGGTCACGCAGGAGCGGCATAAGCTGGCTCATATTGCCAAAGATGTGGCCGCCGGGGCGGTTTTATTGACCGCTTTTTACGCCGTCCTGGTTGGGATACTCGTATTTGGCCCACGTCTCTGGGAAGCACTGCTAAAATTAAGCTACTTTTAACATTCTTCACAATTTCATAATAGGGTTTCCCAGGGTGCGCCTATAATAAGGTTAGTAATAAAGCGTAAATGGGGGATTGTCTCTTCGGTGAAGGTTACGAATCATGATCAGTTTAAAAATTACCTGGTGTGGCTTGTTTTAATCCTGATGCTACTTAATACAGCCTTGATGGGGGGGCTTTACTACAGTTTTCGCGCTTCCTTTCCTACTGCTGCGGCCAAGCACCGCTCAAAACAAGAGGTGGCGCGCGATCTGGCAGATTACAATCGCCGTTTGGCTGAAGAGCTCGGGGTTCTGGAGCGAAATGCGGTTAAAGAGGCCCTGGCTGGTTTTAATTATGACATTGAAGTTTTCACCGGTGATAAGTTAACCAATGCAATTCTCGACCAGGGGCGCCGGGTGCAGGAGATTATCCTGCGTGAAGCCGACTTGATGCTGACAGATCAGATTATTGCCGTATTAAACTCAGACCGGCGGGTGCAGCAGTGCGAAGAACAGCTTCGCTTTTCACTCCACTTTTCTGAAGATGATCTCTTTACGATTCCCGGCGATATTTTAAGCCTTGCCACCATCGAAAAAATCAAGAAGCTTATTCCCCGCGATCGTTTTACCGAAGGGTGGCGGCTTGAAATTGAAATTGTGAATGGTGAAGCCCGCCAAACGGTCCCTTATAACCTGGAGAAGCGGCTGGAAGCGCTTAATGAAGAGCTTGACGCGACCAGGCTGAAGTTGCATGAGTTAAAGGTCGAAGCGGGCCTGGCGGAGATGACCGGAGAGGGGATTACAGTAGAGCTTTATGATGAATTTGGAGCAACTACCTCCAGCTCGATCATTCACGATGCTGATATTCGGGATGTTATTAACGAGCTCTTCAGCTCCGGGGCGAAAGGGATCTGCTTGGGCGGCCAGCGTCTTATCGTCACTTCAGCAGTACGCTGCAGCGGCTCCCTGATCAAGGTTAACGACAGGCTGATCACGGTCAATCCCGTTGTAATTGAGGCGATAGGCGATCCGGATCTTTTGATCAGCGGCCTCGATATTATCAAAAATAATATGGAGCTTAACCGGGGGATTCGTTTTAAGATTACACGTGAACCGATGCTGAAACTGCCGGCTTATACCCGGAACAGCGAATAACTATAGAGGATTGAGAAAATGCACGTGCAGAGACTTTTGGCCATGGCGGCGGCCGCTCGGACGAGGGCTTATGCGCCGTATTCCCGTTTTGCTGTCGGTGCCGCCCTGGCTACCGGCGAGAAGATGGTTTTTACCGGGTGTAATCTAGAAAACGGTTCTTTTGGCCTCACTGTCTGTGCCGAGCGGGTGGCGCTCTGGAGCGCTTGGCAGTCCGGCTACCGCCGCTTCACCCGGCTGGCAGTAGTGGCTGATTGTTCGCCGCCACCGACACCGTGCGGAGCCTGTCGCCAGGTGATCTTTGAGCTGGCCGGCGATATCGAGCTGATCATGGGTAATCTGCAAGGAGAGGTTGTCCAAAGGAGCCTGGGCGACTTGCTGCCGGAGCCGTTTACCGTTGATCAGCCGGTGCTGCCTGCAGAGGTTGCTTTCGGAGATCTGGCGGCGGATCTATGGCGGCTTCCGCTGATGCTGCAGCCAATTGGCCGGGTCCGCAGCAGTTTTCACGAACCGGCGGCGGTGCCTAAAAATTATAAAACACTTGTTTCGGAGATTCATCTGGAGCCCCATCTCGAAGAGGGGCTCTATCGTATCGAAGAGGAGCCCCGGATAATTGTTATCGGTTATCTGCACCGCGCGGTAGGTTTTACCTTGAAAGGTGAACGTTGTGGCCGGGGCGGTGAAGTTTACGGCCTTTTCGCTTCTCGCACCTCTTGCAGGCCCAACCCGATTTCGATGACCGAAGTAGAGCTGCTCGGACGCCGCGGGCCGGTCTTAACGGTACGCGGCCTCGATCTGGTCGACGGCACCCCGGTTCTCGACCTGAAAACAGTGTTCTCCCCTTAAACGGCCTGGTAGCCGGCGTTTGTGTTAACAGAAGCGTTTTCTCGTTAAACCCGGCCATTATTTTGTTTACCAGAGTGGTGGGAGACGGCGCACGCGTCGCGCCTACGGTTTTGGCAGGTGAAGAAAACGCATTTCCTTAGCCCGGCCTCTTAAAAACCCGTCGCGGCGAGGCATACCTGGCCTGTGACCAGGTAAAATATAGCTAATGAAACAGGGGAGCATGGCGATAGGATATGGTAACGATTGACAGATAACGCTTCCGGAGTGCACCGTTCCGGGTTTGTGGCCCTGGTGGGCAGGCCCAACGTCGGAAAATCAACATTAACGAATGCCCTTATCGGTGAGAAGATTGCCATTGTATCACCTAAGCCGCAGACAACCCGGACAGCGATACGCGCTATTCTCACCCGTGATGAGGTGCAGGTAATCTTCATTGATACCCCCGGCTTGCACCGCCCTAAACATAAGCTTGGCCGCTCAATGGCCCGGGCGGCGCAGGCGGCGCTTCGGGAGGCCGACCTGGCCTGCTTTATTGTTGAGGCCCATTTGAAGCCGGGTCCGGGGGATCGCTATATTGCCGCCTTGCTAAAAGAAGCTGCCGGACCGGTTTTTTTAGTGTTGAATAAGACCGACCTCGCTTCGCCGGGGCAGCTTCTCTCCAACAGCGCCCTATACCGGGAGCTGTTTTCATTTGCCGCCTCTTTTTCCCTCTCGGCTCTGCGGAAGGAGCATCTAGAACCGCTTTTGGAAGCGATTTTCGCCCACTTGCCTGAAGGTCCGTGTTACTATCCCCCGGAGATGATTACCGACCAGCCAGAGCGATTTATTGCGGCGGAGATTATCCGGGAGAAAATTATTCACCTCACCCGGGAAGAGCTTCCTTATGCCGTTGCCGTGGTCATTGAAGAGATTGCTCCCCGGGGGAAAGATCTACTCGTTCTGCGGGCGGAGATCTTCGTCGAACGTGAATCCCAGGTAGGGATCGTCGTTGGCAAAGGCGGGCTTTTGTTAAAGAAAGCCGGCAGTGCCGCCCGCCGCGAAATTGAAGCCCTTTTTGGCCAGCAGGTTTATCTCGATCTACGGGTCAAGGTAAAGCAAGATTGGCGAAACCGTGAGCGCCTGCTGCGTGATTTTGGTTACGGTGAGCTCTAGAACAGGAGGAGACCATGTCCGAGCGCAGTTATAAAACTGATGCCCTTGTTCTCTACAGCCGCAATCTGGGCGAAGCGGATCGCCTGATCACCTTGCTGGCCTGGGAGAGGGGGAAGATCACGGCAGTAGCCCGGGGCGCCCGCAAAGTTAAAAGCAAGCTTGCCGCCGGGGTGGATCTTTTTACTTACGGCCAGTACCAGTTTCACCGTGGGCGCACCCTGGATCTGATCACCGGCCAGGAGGTTAAAGAGCATTTTGCCGCTTTTCGCGAAGATGCTACGCTATATCCTTATGGCCTTTTCCTCTCCGAGATCACCGACCGGCTGATCCGCAGCGAAGAGCCCTGTCCGGAGCCCTGCGCCCTTCTTCTGGAGGGCTGGCGCTTGCTTTGTGATGAAACCCTGCCCGACCGGATGCTCCTCTGCCGCGCTTTTGAGCTGAAGATGATGGAGTTGGCTGGTTTCTGCCCTTACCTGCAGGGCTGCCTCCAGTGTGGTACTCCCGAGGCCTTCTTTTTCAGCCCCCGCCAGGGCGGGCTTTTTTGTTCCCAATGCGCCGGGGGCGACACCATCAAGCTAAGCGCCGGGACGGTGGCCCTGGCCCGACGCCTGCTGGAGGCACCTCTGGACCAGGTTAGGCTGCTCCGCGGTTTCGATCTTCAAAGGCGGGAACTAGCCGCATCGGCGGCGGCTTTCCGGCGCTATCATCTCGATATCGGGGAGTTGCGCTCGCTTCAGCTGCTTAGATCGATGAACCTGTTGCCCTGATGCCCTAATGATTAACGATGTGGATAAAAGACGCCAAAAACGTAAAACTAGGGCCAAGGAGGGGATCCAGAATGCAGATTCCTCTGGAGAAGATCGATCAGCTACGCGAACGTGCCGGGATCGGCTATCGTGAAGCAAAACAGATCCTCGAGCAGGCCGACGGTGACCTCCTCGAGGCCTTAATTTACCTGGAAGGGAGCCCTCATGGGGTGGACCGCTACCTCTCCGACTGGAGCCGGGATATCACCGGGCGGCTCCGCCATTTTGCTGCCGGGCTGCGCCAGGCCAGGTTTCGGGTTAAAGTGAAAGATAACACCCTGGTGGATTTACCCGCTACCTGTGGCGCCCTGGGAGCGATGCTCTTCCCTAAACTCGCCGCTCTCGGGCTGGTGGGGACGCTTTTTACCAGGGGGACCATTGAGATAAAAGGGGGAGGTACCGGAGGGGTGGTGAAGAGAGAGCGGCAGGATAAAGAAAATCTTGACAAAAAAGAGAATCTTGGTTTAGGATCTGATTAAATAGAACACCTTGAGGCACGATGAAGGGGAGGAGTAGCCGGCGCAGGCTCTTTTAAGCGAGCCGGGGGCGGTGCAAGCCCGGCAGGGTCTCCGGTGAAAGGCATCCCGGAGTGTTTCCTAATCGAGAGGGTTTACCTTTCTGGTAAACCAAGTAGGGTGGAACCGCGGGAATAGAACTCCCGTCCCTATGGGCTGGAAGCAGGGACAGGAGGTTTTTCTTTATTTAGGGAAAGGAGATAGGCTATGGATCTGCAAACGATCATTTTGAGGTTGCAATCTTACTGGGCGGAGCAGGGCTGCCTGATCTGGCAGCCTTATGATATCGAAAAAGGGGCTGGAACGATGAACCCTGCCACTTTTTTAAGAGCTCTTGGGCCGGAGCCGTGGGCGGTGGCTTACGTAGAACCTTCGCGCCGTCCCGCTGACGGGCGCTACGGAGAAAATCCAAACCGACTTTACCAGCACCTCCAGTACCAGGTTTTGATTAAGCCCGCACCGGCCCGGATCCAGGATCTCTACCTGGAAAGCCTGGCTTCTTTGGGGTTGGTGCCGCAGGAGCACGATATTCGCTTTGTTGAAGATAATTGGGAATCGCCGACCCTGGGGGCCTGGGGCCTGGGCTGGGAGGTCTGGCTCGACGGGATGGAGATTACCCAGTTTACTTACTTTCAGCAAGTTGGCGGTATCGATGTGGAGAAAGTTCCAGTAGAGCTTACTTACGGGCTTGAGCGTATTGCCGTCTATATCCAGGATCGCGACAGCGTCTTTGACCTGGACTGGGCTGGGCAGATTCGCTACGGTGATCTATTCCAAAGGGCAGAATGGGAGCATTCAGCGTACAGTTTTGAGCAGGCCGATACAGGGCTTCTTTTCCAACTCTTTGATCTCTACGAAGCCGAAGCAGAAAGGACCTTAAAAACAGGACTGGTTTTACCGGCCTATGACTATATCTTAAAATGCTCGCATACATTTAATCTGTTGGAAGCCCGGGGAGCGATCAGCGTGACCGAGCGAACCGGCTATATCGGGCGGGTTCGCTACCTGTCCCGCGAATGCGCTAGAGCCTACCTGCGGCAGCGTGAAGCGGCTGCCGGCCCCTTCGGGAAGGAGGAGGTCTAACCCATGGAAAACTATGAGAAAAAAGATCTGCTACTGGAAGTTGGCTGTGAGGAGCTTCCTTCCCGCTTTATCCCGGGAGCACTAAAGCAACTGCAGGAGAACACGGCTTCGTTAATGGGCGACTACCGCCTTAATTTTGACCGTACCGAGGCCTGGGGGACACCCCGTCGGCTAGTACTCCTGGTTAAGGGCCTTGCTTCTCGCCAGCCCCCCCTGCAGCAGAAGGTGAAGGGGCCGCCCTTAGAGCGGGCCTATGACGCTACCGGGGCCCCTACCGCAGCCTTGCATGGTTTTGCCCGTAGCCAGGGGCTTTCTCCGGAGGCGCTGACCGTGGAGAAGGTTAAAGGGAGCCCCTATCTTTTTGCCGTTAAAGAGCTTCCTGGAAAGGCGGCGGAGCTGCTGCTGCCGGAAATATTAACCCAACTGCTCCGCGGGATTAGCTTCTCCCGGCCGATGTACTGGGAAAGAAAGGAGGATCGATTCCCTCGCCCGGTACGCTGGCTAGTGGCGTTTTACGGGTCAACACCGGTTCGCTTTACCTTTGCCGGGGTGGACTCGGGGACGGCCACTTTCGGGCACCGCTTTCTTTCTCCTGGCTCCTTTACCGTGGATAGTGTTGCCGGCTACTTTAACTGCCTTGAAAGGAACCGGGTCATCCTTGATCATGAGCGGCGCCGCGAGCTGATCCGGCAGCAACTTTTCGAGAAAGCCGCGGCCGTGGGCGGACAGCCGCTGCTTAATGAAGCTCTTCTGGAGGAGGTTACCTTCCTGGTGGAGTATCCGGTGGCGGTAAGCGGTTCATTTGATCGTGACTACCTGGAGCTGCCTCGGGAGGTGCTCATTACCACGATGCAGGTTCACCAGCGCTACTTTCCCGTAGTCAGGGAAGATGACGGTGCCCTGGAGCCTTACTTTATCGGGATTAGCAACAACCGCTTCCATAAAAATATTCGCCGGGGCTATGAGAAAGTGCTTGGAGCCCGCCTGGCCGATGCCCGTTTTTTCTATAACGAGGACATCAAAGAGCCTCTGGAAAGCTACGCGGGGCAGCTTGCCGATGTGATTTTCCACGAAGCCCTGGGCACCCTGGCGGAGAAACAGGAGCGACTGGTTAAACTGGTCGGGACGATCGGGGAGCACTTAGGCCTCTCTGGGAAGCATATCCGGAGAGCGAAGCGTGCCGCGCAGCTGTGTAAAGCCGACCTGGTTACCCACATGGTTCGCGAGTTTCCGGAGCTGCAAGGGGTCATGGGGCGCGAGTATGCCCTTCTCAGCGGCGAAGAGCCGGAGACGGCGGCGGCTATCTATGAGCACTACCGGCCGCGGCATTTTGGAGACGCCGTCCCCTCTACTATTGAAGGGGCCCTGCTCTCGCTGGCCGATCGTGCCGACACGTTGAGCGGCTGTTTCGCCGCTGGGATTCAGCCGACCGGATCCCAGGACCCTTATGCTTTACGGCGCCAGGGGCAGGGGATTATTGCCGTCCTGATGGCATACGAATTTGATCTGACCCCGGCAGCTTTACTTGACGCCGCCCTGCGGGAGCACGTTAAGGCGGTGCCCCTTTCTGTCCAACGCCGGAAGAGCCTGCAAGGCGCCCTGCATGATTTTATGACCCATCGTCTTCGTTTTGCCCTGCAGGAGAAGGGGTTGAGCTATGATGTTATTGAGGCTGTCCTGGCGGTCCCTTACCGCTCCGTAGCGGAGCTTTTCAAGCGGGCCGCCGCCCTGGAGAAGCATCTGCGGACAGACCTGCTTAAAGATCTCCACGCCGCTTACATTCGCGTGACGAACCTCTCTCGACAAACCCGCGGCGGAGCGGTTCAGCAGGAGCTCCTCGGCGAGCCCGCAGAGAAAGAGCTTTACCTGAGCCTTCTCCAGGTCGAGCCCAGGCTGGAGCAGGCGCTGCAGCAGTGCGACTATAAATCATGCTTTGAGCTGCTTGGTTTGCTGAAGGAGCCAGTGGATTGCTTTTTTGACCAGGTGCTGGTTATGGTTGAAGATGAAAAATTGCGCTTGAACCGGTTGAATTTACTGGCCTCAGTGAAGAGCCTTTTTAACCGGCTGGCTGATTTTTCCTTATTGCAGCTTGCCGGGTAATATTTTATTAGCAGGAGCTTTAAACGGGCATATAGTATATACTATTTATTTATAATACCCAAGAATAGGGTAGCCTGTATGGTCGCCCGGGGGTGGAGAAAATAAATTTAAGCCAGAGACAGAAGAAAATCCTGGAGATTGTCAAGGAGTTCGGGCCGATATCCGGCGAAGAGATTGCCTCCCGGTTAAACGTATCGCGGAGTGCTCTACGCCCCTGCCTGACGGTCCTGACCATGTCCGGCTTGCTGGAGGCACGCCCGCGGGTAGGCTATACCTATGCCGGTAAGAATGCCCAAAGCCTTTTTGCCGATTACCTGAGGCGCTTTACAGTCGGTGAGGTTAAGGCAGTGCCCGCGGTGGTGCGGGAGGAGACCTCGGTCTACGATGCTATCGTCGCTCTCTTTGTTGAAGATGTGGGCACCCTGTTTGTAGTCGATGAAGAAGGTTTTCTTCAGGGGGTTCTCTCGCGCAAAGATCTGCTAAAAGCGGCGATCGGAGGCAGCGATCTCTTGCGGATCCCGGTGGCGGTGATCATGACCCGGATGCCGCATTTAGTTACCGTAGAACCGGATCTGGATGTCGTGTCGGCGGCAAAAAAGATTGTCGATTACCAGATTGATGCTCTCCCGGTAGTCAGAGAGACAGAAGAGGGCAAGCTTAAGGTGATCGGTAAAATAACTAAAACTACGCTGGCCCGCCTGCTGGCTGAGGTAAGCGGTTAGAGAGGAGAAGATAGATGAGCGCAGCTTCGGAAAAACCGGTGGTCTACATCATTTCCGATTCAATTGGTGAAACCGCTGAATTTGTAATCAAGGCGGCGGCCAGCCAGTACGATTCCGAGGATATCGAAGTACGCCGGGTTCCTTTTATCAGCGATGCTGCCAAAATTATCGAGGTATTGGAGGAGGCGGCTCAGGCTAACAGTATGGTTGCTTACACTCTGGTTCTACCGGAGTTGCGCCGGGTGGTGGAGTTAGAAGCGGCGCAGCGGAACATTCCCACGGCTGATATTATGGGGCCGGCGATGGAGGCCTTTGCTCAGATCATGAAAAAAGAGCCTTACCTGGAACCGGGCCGGGTTCGCCGGTTGGATGAGGATTACTTCCGGCGAATTGCCGCGGTTGAATTCGCCGTTAAATATGACGACGGAAAAGATCCCCGGGGACTGCGGCTGGCAGAAGTAGTCCTGATCGGAGTCTCCCGCACTTCGAAGACCCCTTTAAGTATGTACCTGGCACACCGGCGCCTGATGGTGGCAAATTTACCTTTAGTCCCCGAAGTGGAGCCCCCGGAAGAGCTTTTCTGGGTTCCCTCTGAAAGGATCGTCGGCCTGATGATAAATCCCGTGCAGCTCCGCTCGATCCGGCAGGAGCGTTTAAACAGTCTCGGGCTCGATGCGCAGGCTGATTATGCTTCCATGGGGCGGATTACGGCCGAGCTGGAGTATGCCCGCCGGATCATGGAGCAGATCGGCTGCACTGTCTTTGATGTCTCCAACAAGGCCGTTGAAGAGGTGGCCAATCAAATTATGCAGGTGATCAAGGGAGGTTAACAACTTTGAGTGAGCGAATGGTATACCGCTTTTCGCAGGGTAGCGCCGAGATGAAAAGTTTGCTTGGTGGCAAAGGAGCCAATTTGGCCGAGATGACGCGAATTGGGCTTCCGGTACCGCCAGGGTTTATTATTACCACAGAGGCTTGCAACAGGTACTTCGCTGCAGGGCGGTTAATCTGGCCGGAATTAAAAGAGGAGATCCGCAGTGAACTGGCCTGGCTGGAAGAGCTCACCGGGCGCCGCTTCGGCGGAGAGAGGCCTTTGCTTCTCTCAGTTCGTTCAGGAGCGGTGGTCTCCATGCCGGGGATGATGGATACGGTCCTTAATCTCGGCTTGAACCGTCAGACCATGGAGAAACTGGCCGACGAAACTGCGGACCGCCGCTTCGCCCTGGATTGTTACCGCCGTTTTATCCAGATGTTCAGCGATGTTGTTCTGGGGATCGATCTCCAACGGTTTGAATCTATCCTGGCCGAGGCCCGGCAGAAACGGGGAGTAGAGAACGATGCCGGGTTAAACGAGGCTGACCTGGAAGAGGTTATCGATCGTTTCTCCAAAACTGTCCGTGAAGTTACGGGAAAAGAATTTCCCACCGCTCCAGAGGAGCAGCTCTTCCTGGCCATAGAGGCGGTCTTCAATTCCTGGAATACACCCCGGGCAGTGGTCTACCGGCAGATTAACAAGATTCCAGATCATCTCGGCACCGCGGTTAATGTGCAGGCCATGGTTTTTGGTAATTTAGGTGCAGACAGCGGGACCGGGGTAGCTTTTACCCGGAACCCAGCCAACGGTGAGAAGAAAATTTACGGTGAATACCTGCTTAACGCCCAGGGAGAAGATGTCGTCGCCGGCATCCGCACACCCCAGCCCCTGGAGGGACTTAGCAAGACCATGCCCCGGGTTTACCAGCAGTTTATCGAGCTATGCCACCGGCTGGAGGATCACTACCGCGATATGCAGGATATCGAGTTCACCATTGAGAAAGGAAAGCTCTACCTTTTACAGACGCGCGCCGGTAAACGGACCGCTGCCGCCGCGGTAAAGATAGCGGTAGACCTGGTTAAAGAAGGGAAGATCAGTAAAAAGGAGGCGTTGCAACAGGTTGACCCAGCCCAGCTGGATCAGCTGCTTCACCCGCGGTTTGATCCCGACGCCGAGCTTAATGTGATTGCCCGGGGGCTGCCGGCTTCGCCGGGAGCGGCATCGGGCAAGATTGTTTTTGATGCTGATAAAGCCCAGGAGAAGGCGCAAGACGGGGAGAAAGTGCTCCTGGTTCGCCCCGAAACTACCCCCGATGATATCCACGGCATCTACGCCGCCGAGGGAGTTCTCACCAGCCGTGGCGGCATGACCAGCCATGCTGCGGTCGTGGCCAGGGGAGCGGGAAAGCCCTGCGTCTGCGGCTGCGAGGCGGTCAAGATTGATCTGGAAGGACGCCTGCTCATGGTTGGAGAGGAGAGCTATCCTGAGGGGACTCTCTTCTCCATCGACGGTGCTACCGGAGAGGTAATCCTGGGGCAGGCGCCCTTGATTGATCCCCAGCCGACTCCTGAATTTAGAGAGCTTCTGGACTGGGCCGATCAGACCCGGCGCCTCGGTGTGCGGGCCAATGCTGACACTCCCCGGGATGCCCGCCGTGCCCTGGAACTCGGGGCCGAAGGGATCGGCCTTTGCCGGACCGAGCATATGTTCATGGAGAAAGAGCGGCTCCCGCTGGTCCGGCAGATGATCTTAGCTAGCGATACTGCAGAGCGGAAAGAGGCTTTAGATAAACTGTTGCCGGTGCAAAAAGAAGACTTTAAAGGTATTTTCCGGGAGATGGCCGGCTATCCGGTGACCATCAGGCTGCTAGATCCGCCGCTGCATGAATTTCTGCCGGATCGGGAGGAGCTGCTCATTGAAGTAGATCGTCTGCGCCGGGAAGGGGGCGACAGGGAGCTGCTGCAGCAGAAAGAGGCGCTGTTACAAAAGGTGCGTGCTCTGGCCGAGTTGAACCCGATGCTGGGGCAGCGCGGCTGTCGCCTCGGGCTGCTCTATCCGGAGATCTACCGTATGCAGGTGCAGGCGGTGATCTCAGCTGCCCTCGAGCTGCTGGAGGAAGGTTTTTTACCAGAGCAGATCAAACCGGAGATCATGATTCCGCTGGTCGGCCATGCCGCCGAGATGACCCGGATAGCAGATGAGGTCACGGCGGTTACAGAGGCACTGATGAACGAATCTGGCCGGCGCCTTTCTTATCTAATCGGTACGATGATCGAGCTGCCGCGGGCCTGCCTGCTAGCTGGTGAATTGGCCGAAACCGCCGAGTTTTTCTCTTTCGGAACTAACGACCTCACTCAGACCACTTTTGGTTTTAGCCGCGACGATGCTGAGGGGAAATTTCTGCCTTTCTACCTGAATGAGGGGATCTTGAAGGTCAATCCGTTTATGGAGATCGATCGTGACGGCGTGGGGCGGCTGGTTAACGAGGCCGTTACGCAAGGACGGCGGACACGGCCGGGGCTGAAGCTGGGTGTGTGCGGGGAACACGGCGGAGATCCGGCGTCTATTGAATTTTTTCATGAGACCGGCCTCGATTATGTTAGCTGTTCTCCCTTTCGTGTACCCATAGCCCGCCTGGCCGCAGCTAGGGCGGCGCTACAATCAGATAAACAGGATCTGGCCCCGGCGGAAAGGTAACAAAAGAAGGCCCGGGTAAAGCTATACCCGGGCCCCTATCGATACCAGTTTGCTTTTAATTTAAACTATAGCGGCCAGAGGCGTTGCCATAACTTGCTCACGAATTCGCTGGTCTGTCGTAACAGGTTTGGCAAAAAGCCCAGTCGCTCAAGGCTCTCTTGCGCATTCAGCTCTACTTCGGTAATCAGTTTCCCATCCGGGTTTTTCAGGCGCAGTGTACCGACAACATCGCCCTCTTTGACCGGGGCGTCCAGCATGTCAGGGAGGTTAAACTCTTCGGTAATTTTATAGTTGCTGTCATCCCGGGGGACCACGACACAGACCGGGCCCGTGGCGATCAGCCCAATCGCCTGTTTTTGGCCCCGTTTTACCGGAACTTCGGCGATTACTTCATCTTTGTCATAAATTGTCTTCATTTTAAAATTACCGAACCCGTAATTCAGTAGCGTTTCACTGTCTATACGCCGGTGCTCTTTACTTGATGCGTTCAAGACTACTGCGATCAAGCGCATTCCATTCTGCTTGCTGGTCGAGACAAGGCAGTTGCCAGCCCCGGGGGTGCTTCCGGTTTTAAGACCGTCCGCGCCCGGGTAGTTACCGAGAAGGGGATTGAAGTTAAACTGGCGAATTTCATTGAAGGTAAACTCTTTTTCTGAATGAAAAGTAGCCGCTTCCGGCTGCGTGCGGATAAAATAGGAGGCCAGGCGGGCCACGTCAAGAGCGCTCATATAATGATCGGGGTCATCGAGGCCGTGGGGATTGGTGAAATGGCTGTTTTCGAGTCCCAGTTCGGCTGCCCGCTGGTTCATCCGTTGAACAAAGGTGCTCACAGAACCGCTGAGGTGTTCGGCCACGGCGATACAGGCGTCGTTGGCCGAGACAATGGCAATGCCTTTAAGCAGGTCTTTAAAGGGAACCTGCTGCCCGATATTTAAAAACATCTGTGATTCGCTAACGCCGGTTTTCCAGGCCTGTTCACTGACCGTGACCATGGTGTCCCAGTCGACCAGGCCCGACTTTAAGTCTTCCATGGCCAGGAGCAGGGTCATTAACTTGGTCAGGCTGGCCGGGGGTAGTGGCAGCTGGGCATCTTTTTCATAGAGCACTGTTTCATTTTCCGCATCAATGAGCACAGCGGCCTTGGCGTTTAGTTCAAGTTTTACTTCTGCGGGTGCTGCCGAAGCCGGCACAACGATAACCTGAAGCAGGATGAGCACAGCTAAAAAGCAGGCAATCTGTTTCTTAAGCATATGCATTTTAAGCATGACCTCCTAGACAGAGATAATTATTAATTTTTTAAAACAGAAAGGGTGTTTCAATTGCGCGTAATCGGATTAAACGGTAGTCCCAGGGAAGAAGGCAGCACCGCATTTTTACTCGAACTTGCTTTAAAAACAGCCCGCCAGGAAGGAGCGGAAACAGAGCTGATCCATCTCCAGCCCCTTCTGCAGGAGCAAAAATATCCGTATTGCCGGGCCTGTTCATCTCCCTGTTCCGGAGCCTGCTATCGTGGAACGGCCCTCGAACAGGCTTTCCAGAAGTTGGCACAGGCCGATGCCCTGATCATTGGCAGCCCGGTTTATTTCGGCACGGTTTCCGCCCAGTTAAAAGGATTCTGGGATAAAAGCCGTAAACTGCGGACTGCCTTAGCCTTACTTAATACTGTCGGAGCTGCTGTGACCACCGGGGGGGCCCGTTTTGGCGGCCAGGAGACTACCTTGAGAGCTCTGCATGACATGATGCTGGTTCAAGGAATGATCCTGGTCGGCGACGGCCATGCCTCCGCCGATGCCGGGCACCACGGCTGCTGCTCTCAGGCTCCCGCCTCCGGCGATGAAAACGCCGTTATGCGGTTAGAGATCCTCACTCATCGGGTGGTCGAAGTAGCCCGGGCCACCTCCGTGTTACGCTAAAGTAAATACTTTTCTCCATATCGTTTTTCAATTCGGCAACAAGGAGAAAACTCCTTTTTGAAAAATCTGCCTGGTAAAATTAAGAGAATAGAAAATTTAAACTGTAGCGGAGAGGAATACAGAATTTTACCGCGAAATATTAAGATTAAGAGTATAGACTTTTTTTAAACAAGGAGTGATTATTCTTGACCCAGCATGATATCCAGGAATCAGCAGAAAATATTCTTCCACCCTGTCAAGCAGCCTGTCCCTTACATCAGGATGTTCGTGATTATCTTTTGGCGATCGCCACGGGTAATTTTGACCGGGCGCTGGCCCTCATTAAAGAGACCAACCCTCTGCCTTCAATCTGCGGCACGATCTGTGCCCACCATTGCGAAGATGAGTGCCGCCGCCACGATGTCGACCAGCCGCCTTCTATCCGCGGGTTGAAGCGTTTTGCGGTGGAAAACAGCGCGGTAAAGGTGCCTCCGTCCGGGGTGGCCCCTGGATCCGCAGGAAAGATCGCTATTATCGGCGGCGGTCCCAGTGGGTTAACTGCAGCTTACGATCTGGCCCGGCAGGGCTGCGCCGTCACCGTATTTGACCGGGAGCCCTCCATGGGTGGTGCGGTTCGCCACTATATTCCGTTTTACCGCCTTCCCGACGAGGTGATAGAACAGGACATTAATGAAATTGCTGAACAGGGAGTAGAGTTTAAAACCGGCATGGAGCTTGGCCGCAACCTTTCGGTGGAGCAGCTACAAAAAGAAGGTTACCAGGCGGTCCTGATCGCCCTGGGTCTGCCGGTCAGCCACGGTCTAAACATTCCCGGATTAGAGGGAGAAGGAGTTCTCTATGCCCTCAGCTTCCTCAAAGATGTTAAGCGAAACAACTTTAGTTTTGAAGGAAGCCCGACGGTTATTGTTGTTGGCGGCGGCAACGTGGCCATGGACGTGGCCCGGTCAGCAGTTCGCTGCGGCGCCGCCAAGGTCAAGGTAGTCTGTCTTGAGTCCGCAGGTGAGATGCCTGCTTTCCCCTGGGAAATCGAAGAGGCTAGAGAAGAAGGGGTTGAGTTCAATAATTCCTGGGGGCCGCAGGCGATCATTCGGGAGAACGGTAAAATCAGCGGTCTTGAGCTGATCGAGTGCAAATCTGTTTTTGACGATACCGGGCGGTTTAACCCGACCTACAATACAGAAAGTAAGAAATTTATCTCCGGTGATCTAGTCATCTTCTCCATCGGGCAGGGCGGTGATCCGGAACCGCTGAAAGGCCAGGTCGACCTCGATGAGCGCGGCCGCGTCGTTTTTGACCACCGGACCATGTCGACCAGCCGTCCCGGGGTTTTTGCCTGCGGCGAGATGGTTACCGGCCCGGGGACAGCAGTTCAGTCTATGCAGAACGGCCGGGTGGCGGCTCAGGCTATCCTGGCCTATCTCCGCGGAGAGGCCTTCGACAGAGAGGCTCTTGAAGAACCCACTCCACTGGAGAAGCTTAATCCCACCGTGGCCGAAAAGATAACCCGGGTCGAGCGGCACCCCATCCCGATGATGGATCCAGCGGAGCGGGTTAAGCATTTCAAGCAGGCGGAATACGGTTTTGATACTATTGCTGCGATCAATGAGGCCCGCCGCTGCCTGACCTGTCTTGCCGGGGCGGAGCGGATCGAGGAGCTCTGTGTCAATTGTCTCACCTGCGTGCGCGTCTGCCCCTATGATGTCCCGGTCATTAACGAGGACGGGACCGTGAGCATCCGCAGCGAACAGTGCCAGGCCTGCGGTCTCTGCCTCTCGATATGCCCGGCCTATGCGATTGAGTTCTTAACTCCGCTGGTCGAAGAGGCCGCTGCTGCAATCGAGCCCGCGGTAACAGAACTTCTCAAAAAGGTCAACGGTGCGCCGGCAGTGCTGGCCATTACCTGCGGCTACGGGCCCTTTGCTCTTCCCGAAGTTACCGGTTTTAAAGCCGATAACCTGGCCCTGGTCCGCTATCCCTGCGTCGGCAAGATCGATACCCTGCACCTGCTTAAAGCGGTGGAGATGGGTGTAGACGGAATTATTGTAGTCGGCTGTAAAGAAGACGAGCAGGCGGTCTGCCCCCACAAGGATGCTGCCGGATGGATTAAGAAACGGATCAGCCATGTCAACGCGCTTTTGGAAGAGATGGGCCTTGGGGACACGCGGCTGGCTTACCGGGAGCTGACTTTTTCAGAAATCGACAAGTTTGGCCCGGTCCTTGAAGAGGCGGCGGAGCAGTTTAAAGAGCTGACCCCGTCCCCGCTGCGTTAACAAGCTGAGCTGAAGCTGCCTCTGCTACGCTGGCGGCAGAAGAGATTGTTCCTGGAGCCGTTCTTCGTAAGAACGGCTCCTTTTCGCGGGGGAACCGCATTTTTAACTCGCAGGACCTTCTAGTTCATTCAGAGCCGGAATTAATATGTCACATTATGGCAACAATATGGTAAAGCTTGTTTGCAGAAATTATCGGGCAAAGCAGGATTATCTCCCGGAGCGTAGAATATAGTGTAACAGAAAAATTCTATCAATATGTTCACGCAGGTATGTTCACGCAGGGAGGAGAGTCCCGGTCACTGTAGGATCGACGCTGACAAATCGTTTATCCAGGGTTGCCTCGTCTCTTTGCATCGGGATGGGGTTTTTCTTTCTTTCGAATGACGAGAAAATCTAAATAGTGTTAATTTATGATTAATTGGCGGTGAAATTTTGGCACAGGGAATCCCGGAGCACGTGATTGACGAAATCAGGCAGCGTTGTGACCTGGTCAGCCTGGTAGAGGAGTACCTTGCTCTGGAAAAGAGGGGTAAAAATTTGCTTGGCCTTTGCCCGTTTCACAGTGAAAAAACACCTTCGTTCACAGTAACACCGGAGAAGCAGCTTTTTTACTGTTTCGGGTGCGGTGCTTCGGGCAATGTGTTCAACTTTATCATGAAGATGGAAAATCTTGAATTCCCGGAGGCGGCCCGGTTTCTGGCCCGGAAGACCGGGGTAAAGATTCCTGAAGCAAGGGCTGCCCGTGGCGAAGAGAGCCGGCTGAAGGAACAGATCTTTGCTTTAAACCGGCTGGCGGCCAGTTATTTTACCGATCAGCTATGGCATAGCTCCGCCGGAAATAAAGCAGCGGCTTATCTTCTTGAAAGAGGAATTAACCGGGAATCTAGTGAACTTTTCGAGTTGGGATATGCCCCGCCAGGGTGGCAAAGCCTAACTGATTTTGCGCATAAAGAGGGGGTCACCGGTGATCTCCTGTTAAAAGCAGGGCTGGTCTCGCCCCGCCAGAGCGGCGGCTACTATGACCGGTTTAGAGACCGGCTTATCTTTCCGATCTTCAATCTGAACGGGAAGGTAGCCGGTTTCGGG
This sequence comes from Bacillota bacterium, assembly GCA_012797175.1. Lineage (GTDB taxonomy): Bacteria > Bacillota > Dethiobacteria > DTU022 > DTU022 > JAAZPQ01. The sequence continues at coordinate 2,323 of JAAZPQ010000161.1, read as the reverse complement.
GCCAGGGCCCTGGAGACGGGAGATAAAAGCGGTCCGAAATACCTGAATTCACCGGAGACGCCGGTTTTTGAAAAAGGAGCATTTCTTTATGGCCTTCACCTGGCCCGGCAGAAGATTCGCCGCGAGAAGACAGCCATTATAGTGGAGGGTTATACTGACGTGATTACCGCTTTTCAGGCTGGCATAAAGAACGTGGTCGCTTCGCTGGGGACTGCTCTCACCCCTGCCCAGGGCCGCTTAACCCGTTCTCAAGCGGAAAAAGTGATCATCGCCTATGATGCCGATAGTGCGGGTGAGTCGGCAACGTGGCGGGGACTAAAAATATTGCAGGATTCCGGCTGCCTGGTAGAAGTGGCCGATCTGCCGGAGGACAGCGACCCGGATGAATTGATCCGGCAGCATGGAGCATCTTTTTTCAAGGAGATTCTGGCCCGGGCGAAGCCCCTTTCAGAATACCGGTTGGAGGTTTTAAAGAGACGCTACGATCCGTCTTCTGAAGAAAGCCGGCTACGTTTTCTGGAAGAGGCGCTCTTAATGCTCCGGGAGATGCCGAACCTGGTAGAGCGGGATATTTATCTCCAGCGGGTGGCTGAAGAGCTTGGTGTTTCCGAGGGGGCTGTCCGGCGGGAGCTGCAGCGGCAGCTCAAAAGTCAGAGAGTAAGCGGCAAACATAATCTGCTGCTAAAAGACCAAACTAAGAATATTAATCAAGTAAAGGCCAATCCGGCCGAAAAAATGCTGATTTCTTTAATGCTACAGAGTGAAGAAGCTGCCGGAATGGTCGCCGGTTCTCTGGAGGCTACCGATTTTCCAGAGGGGCCACTCCGCCAGGTTGTAGAAATAATTTTGAAATTAGAAGGTGAAGGCCGTCCGCTAAGCGGTGAAGTATTAATCGATTATTTTTCAGACGGCGAAATTCACAACCTGATTACTGCGGCTACTACGGACCCGAGTGTGCAGGGTTTGAGCCCTGAGAAATTAACACGCATGACCCGGGATTGTATCGAAAGAATAAATCGGGAAAAGCTAGCCAGGCAACAGGAACTGCACCAAAGAGTTTTGAAAGAGATTGACCAGAAGAAGCAATATGATGACCAGGCCAAAAAAATACTTCAGGAGCAGTTGCAGGTGATTAAACGACTTAAAGGTACTCCCTATCGTTCCGGAGGAGGAGAGAATTTGCATGGCTAAAGAAATAGAAAAAGTTGTTTCTTTGGAAGAAGTCCAGCAGGACCTAATTGGACGCGGCAAGAACAAAGGCTCTCTTTCTTACAAAGAGATTAATGATACTCTACAGTCCTACGAGCTGTCAGTAGAAGCTCTTGATAGTTTTTTCGATCAGCTGGCGGAACAGGGGATTGAAATAATTGATGAGACCGCCAGCAACGGCAAGAGCTCTACGGCCGAACCGGCGGAAAAAACTGCCGAAACTAAAGATGCGAATAAGGCTGAAGAGGAGGAAGATCTTTCTTTGCCCGATGGGGTAGCTATTAACGATCCGGTACGGATGTATTTAAAGGAGATCGGCAAGATCCCGTTGCTAACTCCCGAAGAAGAGGTGGAGTTGGCCAAAGCAATTGAGAATAACAGTGAAGAGGCCAGGCGTCGCCTTGCCGAGGCCAACCTGCGTCTGGTGGTAAGTATCGCCAAAAAATATGTTGGCCGGGGGATGCTTTTCCTGGATTTAATCCAGGAGGGGAACCTCGGATTAATTAAAGCGGTTGAAAAATTTGATTACCGCAAGGGTTATAAATTCAGCACGTATGCCACCTGGTGGATCCGGCAGGCGATCACCCGAGCTATCGCCGACCAGGCCCGCACCATTCGTATCCCGGTGCACATGGTCGAGACGATCAACAAGTTGATCCGCATCCAGCGGCAGCTGGTTCAGGAGCTCGGACGTGAGCCGACTCCTGAAGAGATTGCCCGGGAAATGAATATCAGTGAGGACCGGGTGCGAGAAATTTTAAAGATTTCACAGGAGCCGGTCTCCCTGGAGACACCGATTGGCGAAGAAGATGACAGCCACCTTGGTGATTTTATCGAGGACCAGGAAGCACAGGCTCCTGCAGATGCAGCAGCCTTTGAGCTGTTCAAAGAGCAGCTGGAGGATGTTCTCGATACGCTGACTCCGCGGGAAGAGAAGGTGCTGCGGCTTCGTTTCGGTCTCGATGACGGTCGCTCGCGTACTCTCGAAGAGGTGGGGCAGTATTTTGGGGTTACCCGGGAGCGAATTCGCCAGATCGAGGCCAAGGCGTTACGTAAGCTGCGCCACCCCATGCGCAGTAAACGGCTGAAGGATTACCTCGAGTAAGCGGTCTTG
>JAAZPQ010000025.1 GCA_012797175.1 Bacillota bacterium | reverse complement strand
TTGTTCAGTAAATGGGGTTTGTTTTTAGGCTAGAACAACTTTTTATATAGCTTAAGGGCACTTTGCGTTAAATCAGACTGTTTGCCCCTTTAAAATCATCGATTTTCTTGCAAATAACGGAGGCAACGCAAATGCCTCAACAAGCTTTTTTCTTGACATGTAAGGTTGGTTTGGTATAATGTCGTCAATCTGACGGCTCACGGAGGGGAATGCATCATGGCAGGCAAAAAAACGTTTTATGTAACCACACCGATTTACTATCCCAGTAACAAGCTACATATTGGTAATGCTTATACCACCGTACTGGCCGATGCCCTAGCTCGCTTTAAAAGATTAACCGGTTTTGAGGTCTACTTTCTTACGGGAACCGATGAACACGGGCAGAAAATAGAGCGGGAGGCGGCGGCGGCGGGTCAAGAGCCGCAGAAATTCGTCGATGAAATAGTGACCTGGATCAAAGAGCTCTGGAACGAGCTCGACATCTCTTACGATGATTTTATCCGCACTACCGAGCCGCGCCACTATAAAAAGGTCCAGCAGATTTTCACCCGTTTTTATGAACAGGGTGATATCTACAAGGGTAAATACGAAGGCTGGTACTGTACCCCTTGCGAGGCCTACTGGCAGGAACGTCAGCTGCAAGACAATCAAAATTGCCCCGACTGCGGTCGGTCGGTCGATCTGATTGCTGAAGAGGCTTATTTTTTCCGGATGTCCCGCTATGCTGACCGGCTGCTGGAGCATATAGAGACAAACCCGCAATTTATCTTACCTCCTTCGCGTAAAAATGAGATGATCAATAATTTTCTTAAGCCGGGACTGGAGGACCTCTGCGTTTCACGAACCTCTTTTGACTGGGGGATTCCGGTTCCTTTTGATCCCGACCATGTCATCTATGTCTGGTTGGATGCGCTGAGCAACTATATTACCGCTCTTGGTTACGGCGGAGCGGATGAAGAGAAGATGGCTCGCTTTTGGCCGGCAGACTTGCAATTAATCGGCAAGGATATCCTGCGATTTCATGCCATTTACTGGCCCATATTCTTGATGGCTCTGGACCTGCCGCTGCCTAAAACGATATTCGGCCACGGGTGGCTGCTGCTGGAGGAAGGGAAAATGTCCAAGTCCAAGGGCAACGTGGTCGACCCCATGGTTCTCTCCGGGCGCTACGGCTCCGATGCGGTACGCTATTTTTTGTTGCGGGAGATCCCCATGGGCCATGACGGGGTTTACAGCCTGGAGGCGTTGATTAAGAGGATCAATACGGACCTGGCCAACGATCTAGGCAACCTGGTCAGCAGGACTTTGACCATGGTGGAGCGCTATTTTGACGGAGTCCTGCCAGCGCCGGCTGCGCAGTTGGCGGAGAGCGATGCACAGTTGCAAAAGCTGGCCCTGCAGACCCCGGCGTCGATGGAGAGATGGATGGATGAATTGAAGATTAGCGAAGCGCTGGCTGAGCTCTGGAAGCTGGTCCGGCGAAGCAATAAATATATCGATCAAAACAGCCCCTGGGAGCTGGCCCGGGATCCGGCTCAACGGGAGCGGTTGGGGACGGTCCTTTATCATTTGGTGGAGAGCATCAGGTTTATCGGGGTTCTTTTAGGACCGTTTATGCCGCGTACACCCGAAAGGATCTGGCGCCAGATTGGCTTAGAGGAAGAGGCCGCGGCTGAAGCCCGGGATTGGGCCAGTTTGCAACGATGGGGACGGATAAAGCCGGGGACCGTAGTTCGGCGGGAAGAGGACCTTTTTCCCCGCCTGAACTTAGAACGGGAGCTACACTGCGCTCTGCTTTCGGAAGAGACAGTCAGAAGCAAGCCGGCCGCGGAGCAGGGCAAGAAGAAAGCAGAGCCCCCGCCAGATGTAAAAAAGGAGCAAAGCGAGCTGCTTACCATTGATCAGTTTGCCAGGATGGATCTGCGGGTGGTTACAGTTACCGCCGCCGCTCCGGTGGCCGGGGCCGATAAGTTGCTGCAACTAACCGTAGATCTGGGGGCGGAGGGAGAGCGCCAGGTAGTGGCCGGAATTGCCGAACATTACCGTCCTGAAGAGCTGTGCGGCAAGCAGGTCCTTTATGTGGCTAACCTGAAGCCGGTTAAGCTACGGGGGGTCCTTTCCCAGGGAATGCTCTTAGCGGCGGAGGATAAGCAGGGGCGGGTGGCTTTGACAACGCTCGATCAACCGCTGCCTCCGGGGAGCAAGGTCCGCTAAAGTGGCCCGCCTGATCGATACCCACGCCCATCTTAATTCCCGGCAATTCCGGGAAGATCTGGAGCAAGTGCTGGCGCGTGCTCGCAGTGCCGGGGTTGGTATGATCATTAACGTAGGCAGTGACGAATCCGATTCGGAGAGAGCGGTGATGCAGAGTGAAGAGTATCCGCAGCTATGGGCAGCCGTAGGCATTCATCCTCATTTTGCGGCCACAGTCTCCCCCAGTTTTAGAAATAAACTGGCATCGCTGGCCACAAATCGGCGGGTGTTGGCGATTGGAGAGATGGGGCTCGATTTTTACCGGGAACTTTCACCGCGCCATCTCCAGGAGGAAGTTTTTCGGGAGCAGCTGGAGCTTGCTGCTGAGCTGAAGAAGCCGGTGATTATTCATAGCAGAGAGGCCCATGCCGAAACATTGCAGGTATTACGGGAGATGAGACCGCCGCAATCCGGGGTGGCCCACTGCTTCTCCGGTAGCCCAAAAGAGCTGGCTGCATTTCTGGAATTGGGCTTCTATATCTCTATTGCCGGTCCGGTAACCTATCCCCGTTCGCAGGAGTTGCGGTTACTTTTAAAAGAGATCCCCGCCGACCGATTGCTGCTGGAGACCGACGCGCCATATTTGGCACCGCTTCCCTATCGCGGCAAGCGAAATGAGCCTGCTTTTATTAAAAAGACTTATGAACAGGTCGCTTTAACTTTAGAGATGGAGCCGGAGGCGTTGGCCCGGCAGGTGCAGGCCAATGCAGTTCGCCTCTTTTGGGCATAATAACGGTTATGAAACCGGGTATAGAAGAATACATATAATAAAATAGGTCAACGTAGATAAATAAAAACTTTGGGAGAGGGGGAAAAGGGATGATCGGCCTTGGTTTTTTAAGTAAAAAAGCCGGGCAGGCCTCTCTATGCTTGCTGGCCTTAGCAGCGGCCTCCGGGGGGCTGTTCACGTTGCAGAACCATCGAGTAGCCGAGAAAGCGGCTATTGAAAGCTGTGACAGCTTTCTTGAGCGTAAAGAGATCGCTCTCGGCCAGGCGAAGCATCAACAAAAGTTGCTCGTCTGTCCGCCGCCTCCGCCACCGCCGCCAGCGTCGTCACCATCATCGTCACCGCCGCCATCCCCTGAGACTTCACGGCGCGAAGAACCAGCACCGTCGAGAGGAGAGCGCCCGACTAGCGTCTCTCAGGGCCTTGCCTCCTGGTACGGAGGAGCAGATGATTTGGGTGGGGTTGATACCGCCAGTGGAGAACCGCTTAACCCGGGAGCTTATACCGCAGCACACCGCACTCTGCCCTTTGGTACCAGGGTCCGGGTAACTTTTTTAAAAACAGGTAAAAGCACCGTTGTTCAGGTCAATGACCGCGGTCCTTTTGTGCCCGGGAGAATTATCGATATTTCCCGCGCCGCCGCTGCAGAGATCGGTCTACAGCGCTACGGGGTAGGAAAAGTTACGATCGAGGTCTTGCCGTAGCGCAGAACAGGCCTGCCTGGCCGGTGCCTCTTGAAAATAAAAAAGGGTTCCCTCTGTTGAGGGAACCCTTTTTTATGGAACATCTGTTTAGAAGGTAAACAGCTCGATCCCTCCGGAAACGTAAAGTTCGATTCCGGTAATATACTTCGCCTCTTCTGAAGCCAAAAAGACAACAGCATGGGCGACATCCGCAGGTTCTCCCGGTTGGCGGAAGGCAGTCCGGGCGATCATCCGCTCGTTCATTTTCGGATCGCCCTTCTTCCAGGCCTCGGTGCCGATTATTCCGGGGACAATGGCGTTACTGGTAATCTGGTAACGGGCCCCCTCCAGGGCGAGACTTTTGGTTAGTCCGATTACCCCTGCTTTGGTGGAGGAGTAACTGGCCTGGCCGAATCCACCCATAGTTCCGGCCACTGAAGCCATATTCACGATTCTCCCCCAACGCTGCTCTTTCATGTACGGCCACACTGCCTTGGCGCAGTAGTAAGCGCCGGTCAGGTTAATGCGCAGATCCCGTTCCCAGAGAGCTTCATCCTGGTTTTCAATGGTCGCAACATGGTCCAACATGGCAGCATTGTTAACCAGGATATCGATATGCCCGAATTCTTTGATGACTTTAGTAACAACCCGGGCGATCTGTTCACGATCTGTAACATCCATTTTATAAGCAGCGGCCCGGCGCCCGAGCTGTCTGATCTCAGCCGCGGTCTGTTCGGCATAAACGATGCCCTCTTTTCTCAAGGCCTGCCCCACGACGCTAGATTTTAGGGCCTTTTCATCGACGTCGCTTTCCAAAAGAATATCGGTGATTACGATGTCGGCCCCTGCCCGGGCCAGGGCCAGGGCATCGGCACGTCCGAGACCGCGGGAACCACCGGTAATCAAAGCTACCTTTCCGGCAAGGCTGAACATCTGCTGTCCGCTCATGGACAGTTCTTAGCCGAGCAAGCTTTGCAGCTTCATCGCCAGAGACATATCGCCTTTTACCTTCAATTTGCCGGCCATAAAAGCAGAGGTGGCGTTAAGCTTTCCATCCAGCATGCTGGCGAAATCATCGGCAGACATGGTAATAGTAATATTAGCGCTGTCGGAAGCTCCTTCAGCTACTTCAGTATCCCCGTCATCCACCTTTAAATGGAGGACTCCACCGTTATCACCGGAAAGGTCAAACTGGTATATTGCGTTCATTCCCTTAAGCTTATCCGGATCCGCACTCCCCAACTTTGTCTTCAAATTACCGATAAGCTCCTGAAAACCAGCCATTAGATAAAACGCCTCCTTAAAAAAATTTTCATCTTAGTTTAATGCGTTGATCTTCATTAAGCCTTTTCCTTGAAGCAGACAACCTCCTTCCCGGAAAAAGATTGCGCAGCCAGGATAAAAATTACTTTGTTATGTACATTATAAAGCATTCCGGCTCTTTTGTCATTATATTTTTTTAATTGATGTTTTATTGGAATAGCATAAAAAGAAATTGTTCAGGCTAGACTAAATATTGTTCCCATTCGGAAGTAATTGACAGCAATAGGAAAGCAGACTTAAAATGAGCGGGCCTTGCGGGGAGGGGAGTGCATGGAAACCCTGCATGTTCAGAGAGGCAAAGAACGCTTGTATCTGATTCCGGCGGGAAAAAGTTTTCGCGAGCTCGGTCGCGCCTTGATCGCTTTCTGTAAAAGATATCCCCTGGCTATTTTTTACGGCTGCCTGGTCGTCCTTGTAGCCCTGGTTTACCAGTTT
>JAAZPQ010000160.1 GCA_012797175.1 Bacillota bacterium | reverse complement strand
TTTACTGGGGTCAATTTCCTAATTCCCGCAGGGTTGACTTGCAGAAACCCTTATCCCACAGCATCCCCATGGGGTAAAATATTTTTACCCCTTGCGCAAAGCCTTATCTATCAATTGTTTTCAAAGAACGCAAATGGCTCGAATTCTGCTAAGACGAATTCTTCTGCAAGATTTTACCGCTGCCAGCCATTGCAGCTTCGTCAGCCAGGCCCCCGCTGACAACCTTTTTCCCGTTGATGAAGAGATACTCGATACCCTTGGGGCGGACCGGTTCGTCACCAATGTTGGTCACCGTGGCTTCATTAAATACCGTGATATCCGCGGCGTAACCCTTCTTTAGATAGCCTCTCCCCTTCAGCGAAAATCTGTCGGCTACCGCGCCCGACATTTTGCGAACAGTCTTCTCAAGAGAGAGCCCTTGGCCCTCTCTTGAAAGCGCTAAGAACTTCGGGTAGGCCCCGTAGGCAGAGGCGTTCTGGACACCCTTCTCTTCAATCCAGGCATCGGTCATAAAAAGAGACGGTTGATGGCGGATTAATCGGTTAACGATTTCATCATGATAATATTTATACATATTTACCCGGCCCCGGGCCTGGCTTAGCTCGACCAGCTTGATATAGGTATCAACTTCAGAGCTCTTCCACTCGGCGGCAATCTCGGAGATGCGTTTACCGCATAGCTCCTCATAGCCCTCGCCAATCCAGGCAATCTGAATATCATCAAAACCGAAACCGAGAAGCTTTTTGGTCAGGTTTATCTCCGCCGCCAGGCGTAGCCTGGCCCATGGGCGAGAACGCTTTGCCGGGGGCATGGAGAGATACCAGGTTGGCAAGACTACCGTGATTACCGAAACACCGAAGGTCATGGGGTAAAGATCATAGGCAAAATCATACCCATCAGCGCGGATACGGTCGATCAGCTCAAGGCTTTCATCGACCGTTTTCCACGAGGATTCGCCGACAAAGATCAGGTGAGAATACTGCATCTTAACCCCCGTACGCCTGGTCAGGGCGATCATCTCATCCAGCGCCCGGAGATTATGTGGCCGGCCGCCAAAGGGGGGGCTGTAAGAGGTAGAGGCGGCCGAGCAGGCGCGGGGATGTACGGTTAAAACTCCGTCATATTTGGCCACGATTCGTGCGGCTCCCTCCAGCTCATCTGCGGTAGCGTAACGATCTGGTTCATACATCAACCCGAAGGAGGCCCCGAAAAGACCCTGCTCCAGGGATTGCTCTAAAATAGCATCACGGCGGGCCAGTTCATCTTTGGTCAGGGGTCGGTTCTCATAACCACAGATCCCGGTTCTGATCGGACCGTGCCCCTGGAGTGGCGCCAGGTTGAGCGGGGTCTTTTTTCCCGCCGCCTCCCGCCAGCCAGCGTAAGTGCTAAAATCGCCCCTGGCATCCCCGGTATGAAAAAGCCCGCCTCCGAGAAGGGCCTGGTGAGGTGTCCCGGCCTCGTATCCAAATGGTGAAAACCCACAGTTGCCCACAACCTGTGTAGCAATCCCCTGCTCCGCAAACGGTTTAAAAAAAGGGATCGGATCTTGCCGCGCGGCAAACCAATCATTGTGCGAATGAGCATCAATGAACCCGGGAGCAACAGTCAGCCCGGTGCAATCAATCACTTTTCCGTCAAAATCTATCGGAGCGGCACCCCTGATTATTTCAGCAATCTTCTCTCTTTCAACAACTACAGACCCTTCGAAAGAAGGCTGCCCGGTCCCGTCAACAATGTTGCTGTTTTTAAGTAAAATCTTCATCCCGGCATCCCCCCTAAATATTTTTATTTGGTACTACCGGATTAAGCTTCTTACTGAAAAATTAAGGGACGAGAATTCGCTCCGCTACATTCCCGCCCCTGAATCTAACCTCGTTTACTCGCCTATTTTCCATACTTGCCATACTTTCCCGACAAGGTCGGACCCAGGTTTTAGCGTTTTCTTACCGGGCTGCCAACCGGCCGGGGTGGGTTCGCCTGTCTTCCGGACGTGTTGAAAGGCTTTAAGCTGGCGGATCAGCTCCTCGAAGTTGCGGCCTACCGGCGGTGCCAGCACCTCCATCGCCTGGATCATTCCGTCCGGATCGATTAAAAAGCGACCGCGTATATTTACGCCGTCCTTCTCGTTGTAAACACCGTAGAGCCGGCCGATCCGCCCTCCCTTGTCGGAAAGCATCGGGTAGGGTACCCCGCCGGGAACCATCTTGGAAAGCTCCTGCTCCTGCCAGATCTTATGCGAGTACTGGCTATCCACGCTACAGGAGAGAACCTCTGCTCCCAATTCTTTCAATTCGTCGTATCTGGCGGCAACTGACGCTAACTCGGTTGGTCAAACGAAGGTAAAGTCGCCCGGGTAGAAGCAGAGCACCACCCATTTTCCCCGGTAATCGGAAAGCTTGATTCTTTTGAAACCGCCGTCCACAAAAGCATTTGTTTCGAAATCTGGAGCCTCCCGGCCCACTCCGGCATGAACTTGTCCCTCTTCACAGCTCATCTTATTACCTCCTTAGAGAATGTTTGACGCATCTTAGAACAAAACAAGAGGAAGCGCGTCAAATCTGTGACCTAAAAAATAAGAAGGCCTATAATTCTTCGATCCAGAGGGCGGCTTTTTCGAGGCGGGAAACAGTTTT
>JAAZPQ010000159.1 GCA_012797175.1 Bacillota bacterium | reverse complement strand
ATGCTGAAGACCGCTTTCCAGGTGGAGAGATCGACGCGGTCTTTGCTGGAGCGGGCCAGCTCTGGCAGCAGGGCCAGGTAAGGGCAGACATAGGCGGTAAACAAGGCGAAATAAAGGGCTAGCATCAGGGTCAAGTAGACGGTGTTCCACGGAGATTCACCGGCTATGGGCGGATAGAAAAGAGCGATAAAGACGGCTACATAAAGGACCCCGCTGTAGAGCATGAACGGGATGCGGCGGCCGAGGCGCCCGCTGTGGTTATCGGACCAGCGGGCAATGAGCGGATCGGCGATCGCATCGACTACGCGGCCCAAGAACATGACGATACCGAAGGTCACCCCGGAAATGAGCGCCTCTTTTCCCTTAATCGGGGTGAGGACATAATAGTACATCAGCCAGGTAATCATGATCCGGTCGATCAGGCTATAGCCGCCTGCACCGACGCCGTAAGCTAATTTGCCGCAGGTAGACAGTTTTTTGGCCATCAGTTAAATCCCCTTTTAATAAATTTAGAACTCTCTGCCAATTCTACTTCTTCTATTTCGCTGCCGGAAACGGTTTTCCTTTTCTTAACTTCCCGGAAGATGGCGTTAACAGCAGAATTAATTTGCATCAGCTCCCGGCTCAATCTCCCGGGTTGCTTCGCTTGATTTTTTCCGGCTGTTCCACCAGAGAGCATGGGCCAAGAAGCCGGCGGCGGAGGCAAAGGCCGCACCGGTGGCTGCACGCCCCGTCTGTGGATCGACTGTCTCGCAGCAGAAGCCGTTATCCATCGGCGCCCGAAGCAGAAAATCGACACCGCCCTCGTTAAAAGCCAGGATATCGTTGCAGGCGGCCAGCGGCCAGGGTTTGGATGCGTGCAGCGAGCCGGCCTCGGCAAAGGGGCAGTCACGGTGAAAATGCGGGTTGTCCGGCGAGCGGATCCAGGCCACGGTATTCCGGAAGACCCGGTCTGTGTAGGAGCAGAAGCCGTAAAAGGCAAGTAGCTGTAGGCTGCCCGGCGGGTTGTCGTAAAGCTGGAACCGGCCTGCTCCGTCCACCGCCCAGGCGAACATGATCCCGCGGGGCCCCTTGACGGTGCCGTGCCGGTAGATGGCCTGCTGTAAGGCAGCGGCGATCCCGGCAAAATCCAGGGGGTGCTCCCAGCGTCCAGCGGCCTGCAGCCCGGCCAGGTAAATGAAGGCGCGCTGTAGCAGGGCGTTATCATAGATCAGGAAGGGATAGAGGACCGGATCATCTGACGGATCTAGAAAAGTGCCGTAGAACCCGCTCTCCGGATCAAACTGCTCTAGTGCTTTTTCTGCCAGTCGTCGCAGCCCCCGGGAGATCACCTCTTCATCAAGCAGCGAAAGGTCGCCGGTAACTTTTTCGTAGCGTTCTAAAGCCAGGAAATGGGCCGCGAGCTGGTCCAGCTCGAAGCCGGGGTAGAGCAGGGTGCCGTTGATATAGTGAGCGTGGTCGCCGGCGTAAGAGAGGTGGCGACGAAAAACAGTCAGCAACAGCTCCCGGGAAACGGCTCGGTCCACCACCAGCAGCCCGGGGAAGCTCCATAAAAGGGTATCGCGGCTCCAATAGGCGGCGCTGACATAGTAGCGGGGGCTACGCGAGGTTACCGGGACAAGTGAATCATCGTCGAGGGCCCGCCCCAGGGCGTAGAAGTAGTTGAAGAAGAGGTTGCGGTTCAGGACCGCGGCAGCGGCGGTGTCAGTAAGATCAATCCGCCGCTCTTCCAGCCAGCGCTCCGTCTCTGCCGCCAGGGCATCGCTGCCGTGCCGTTTCAGGTCCACCGCGGTAGTTCCGGCCCCGTCGGCTTCGAGGTTGACGGCAAGATAAAGGGTCACGGTACTACTACCGCCGGGAGCCAGCTCCAGGCGGGTGCTCCCCGTATAGGAACCCGGTTCCAGGCCCTGGTTGTTCTTTTCCAGGCCATTTTTATCGCGACGCCGCCTGGCGGCCTCGCTAAAATGCCAGCATGGTTCTTCTTCCGAGCTCTCTTCAGCAACGAGGGCCAGGGCCAGGGAGGCCAGGGGCAGACCGCTGCGTGCCTCCAGGAGCAGGCTTTTGGTCCAGCCGTTGTATTCAATGACGCGCTCGCCCTTAACCGGCCGGCGATTGAAGATAAGGTGATTAAATTCGTTCCAGCAGCCGCGCCAGCCTACCTTGGCCTTCAGCGGAGCTTCTGAGAGGTTGGTCAGCTGCAGCCGGTAGCAGCAGCCGCGGTGTCCCGGCGGGGCGAAGAGATCACCTTCAAGGGCGTAGCGGCTGCCGGTGCGTATCTCGAAATGGGGGATCCAGTCATGTCGGTAGCGACAGGTCAACCTGCCCGGCAAAAGAGCCTCTTCTTCATCATCAATGGTCACAAAGGGGGCCAGCAGCGGGTGCTCCGCCGTACCCCTGAATTCGAGCAGGCCGCGGGCGCCCATGTGAAGGACGTTCACAGACCTGATTTCGCCGGCCGTCCCGATCTCCGGCAAAGAGAGATACTCGTTGCCGGTAAGAAAAAGGGTCTCTTCTTCGGTGAGCTCGGGAGAGGCGGTCATCAGGGCCTGGACCCGTTCTTTGCCGGTAATATTTTCAGCCATCTTTTACTGCCTCCAGCAAGCGGCGGGCATTGCCGCCGAAAATTAGCTCGATATCCGTTGCGGGCATCTGTAGCTGCTGGCAGGCGCGTAGTTGGTCGGCAAGGTAACGGCGGGCAAAACCGCGGGGAAACCACGACGAATCGCTGCCAAAGATAATCCGACGCGGGCCGATCGTTTCATAGAAGCGTTGAAAAAGCGCTTCCAGGCTTAGCGGGTAAGGATACCAGCGGGTCCACTCGTTGTTGCCCGAAGTGTCGACATAAACATTGGCACAGGCCCAGCAGAGCTGCAGCAGATCCCGCAAGTAGCCGCAGCCGAAGTGGGGGATAACAAAAGGAACCGTGGGGTAGGCCTGCGCCACCGGGGCCAGGCTCAGGGGACTGATATTGACGCCCGAGGCGATACCCCCGCCGCCGCCCAGGATCCCGAAATGGATCAGCACCGGCAGGCGGTAACGCGCGGCTGTCTCCCAGAGCGGATCAAAAGACGGATCAGCCAGCGGCCTCTCGACCAGGGGAGCAAAAATTTTATAGCCCTTGAGGTTGTCTTCCCTAATTGCCCTTTCTAGCTCTGCCGCGGCCGCAAGCTGCTCCGGAGAGTGGTGGGCGAAACCGCAAAAAATATCTTTATAAGGGGCGATGGTTTCGGCCAGGGCCCGGTTACCGCCTCCGCTGACGAAGACAACCCGGGCCAGCTTGTTTTGCCGGGCTTCTTCATACCAGCGGGAGGCCGCCTCTTTGAGCGGCGGATCTGGTTCTGGCTCGGGAAAGCCCCAGGCTTCCCGCCACTGCCGGTCGTAAGAATCGCTCCATTCCCGGAGCAGCTTCAGCTTAACGGGACCGTGCTTTTCAGCGTAGCGCCGGTAATATTCGGTAAACTGATGATCTAACCCTTCCACCGGTAAATGAACATGAAAATCAATAATTTCAAGCATCCCTGGCCACCTCCGACCTGGCTTATGAGAATACAATCACGAACAAAAATATTTACTAAAATTACTTGGAGTAGTTACCTAATAGATTATTCATTAAGGGCAAAAATCCTTTTCCTGACCCTTCTGGAACCCGGATCTCAGATCCCTCCTTGCCAGGCGATTAAGGCTGCACCCAAAGCGCCGCAGATTTCCGGATTACGGCAGGTGTATAATTTTTTACCGAGTTTTTCCTCGATGGCAGCCACGGTTCCCCTGTTATAGGCCACCCCGCCTGTTATCATCACCTGGCTTTCAAGCTTTCGCTGTCCCCCGAGAGCAAGCACTCTAGAGGCTACGGAAAGGTTAAGCCCATGGATGATATCTTCCACTGCATGTCCTTCGGCAATGAGGGTCACTACCTCCGATTGAGCGAAAACACTGCACATGCTGGAGATCGAGATCTCATTCTTCCACGAAAGCCCTCTTTCGCTCATCTCTGCAAGCGACAATTCCAGTGAAAAGGCCATCATCTCCAGGAAGCGACCTGTACCGGCGGCACATTTATCGTTCATCACAAAATCGATCACGTTTCCCTCTTCATCCAGGCGGATTATTTTACTGTCCTGTCCCCCGATATCGATGACGGTGCGGACATTCGGATTCAAGAAATAAGCGCCGGCAGCATGGCAGGTGATCTCCGTAACATTTAGCGTATCAAAACCTATTTTGTTTCGTCCGTACCCGGTGGTTACCGTCCGCTGCACGTCGCGGTGGGTCAACCCGGATTGCTTCAGAATTTTATTAAGCGCTTCCTGGGCACTTTCTCCCATGTTCACACCTGTAGGAACGCTTTCAAAGGCCACCATTTTCCCATCGGAATTCAGCAGGACCACATTTGTCGATGTTGATCCGCTGTCTATGCCGACAAAATAACCCTCGTTACTCTTCATTACAGGCTTAGAGTCCACAATCAAATTTTCATAAAATGCTTCCAGCCTTGTTTTTATCTGCCCTTGGCCCTGCGTTGTATAATCTGTTTCCAGTTTCATTAACGGGATCATGGTTTCATGCTTTAGCCAGCCGTACTCAAAACCGTAAAAATCACAGAAATTAACCGTGGCATAGATGATCCCTTTCAAAAAAGGGTCTCCGAGAAGATGGCGCCTGGAGCTTGTGTCGCTCATTCGCAAACAAGGCCTCTGCCCGAGCAGAATTTGTGCATACCAGGAGATTAGCTCCTCTAAATTGGTAAGCTCTGGCGGTGGCTGGGGCAGGCACCGCTCCATATTGCAGGTATAATCTACAACCGGCAAAGGAGAGCTCTCCATGATTTTTTTCTTTAGGTAATCCGGGATTCGCGATCCCAAGATGGCGATATAATTTTTGCGATCGGGTTGTGCCGGCTCCGGAAAAGCAGCCCTGAAAGCTTCCAGGTCAAATCTGCTTCCGGTTTTAAGCTCAATATCCTCGATTAGTTTTAGAAGCGCCTGTTGATAGAGCCTGGCAGTGCATGGATCTGTTTTGTAGGGCAGCGGCAACATTTTAACAGGATATTTTAGCTCTCTTAAAGCATTAAAGAGGGCCTCCATAGAATTGCAGCATGAGGTCAGCAGTACCGGCTGCCGGTTTTTCTCTTGCACCTTCGATTCCAGGTAGGCCCTGGTAAAGCTGCAGATATTGCGGTGAGTGAGCTGATCGGCGATATCTATTCGCGCTACAACCGGATTAACCCGTAAGCTCTCGAAAGAGAACCCTTTCAAGAGCTCCAGGGGGGCGTATTTGCATAACAGCTCGATCATCGCCGCGATCTCCTGATCATTTCTAGAAACGCCTGGCATTTTGTTCTCATCTGGCCATCGTTGATATTATCCCGGTCAATACCGTCCCCGTCAAGGATTAGCGTGGCCAGCCCGTTCTCTTCGAATATTTTTTTGGCCAGGGCGGAGCCACCCATAGTTATTTTGCAACCCCAGTGGTTAAAATAGATCACCCCGTGACAATCTAACAATAGGGCCACCTGCAGGGCATAGTCGATCCGGCGCCTGATCCCGTGGGCGGCCTTGTTGTTTAGTAGCCGTTGGGCGATTCCCCGGTAAGGATTATCTTCATCCAGCTCATCGAGCATGTCAATATTCAAATCGCTGCAGATTAGCTGAATATCCGGGTGATGGTTCAGCAGCAGATTAATGGACTCTTGCCAAAAAGGATTGGAGTGGACCCAGAATAGCCGTTTGGTATCCGGTGGCGCCGCCGGCGACTTCAGCACGTCATGGTAAAGTTTTTTAAAGTAGAGCTCTGACTCCGGGGTTCCTTTGTACACATGAGAAAAAAAGAGTCGAAACATCTCGTCTCCCAGGGTATTTAAGAAACGGCGTTCTTTAAGTAAGGCCAATGTTTTTCGATAATAGCGGTTAATATTATTTTCCCGGCGGATAATCTCTTGCAGCTGCTGCTCATCAATTTTTTGCTCTGTTT
>JAAZPQ010000158.1 GCA_012797175.1 Bacillota bacterium | reverse complement strand
CCTGTTGGTCGTGTTCCTGTTTCCTGTCCGCCTGGTTTTCAGGGTCGTTACACGGTGGTTTCTGGTGATACCATGTTTTTGATTGCGAAGCGTTTTGGGGTTACTTTGGATGCTTTAATTGCGGCGAATCCTCATATTACCGATCCAAATGTACTCTTTCCATGCGATGTCCTCTGCGTACCGTGTCCGCGGCCGGGACGTGTGCCGGTGTCATGTCCCCCGGGTTTCCAGGGGCAATATACAGTGCAACCGGGCGATACGATGTTTTTAATTGCGCAGCGCTTTAGGGTTACTCTTGATGCCCTTATTTCCGCCAACCCTCATATTAGCGATCCGAATCTAATTTTACCCTGTGATGTACTCTGTATTCCTTGCCCGCTGCCTGCCGACGCGCTGCCGCCTCCGGAAGAGCCGCGGTTTCCCTGTTGCGTTGTTTTGAAGGCACTGCCGCCTCCGCATCCGGATTGCGCGCCTGGGGGCACCGCTTTCGTGCAGCTGCTACCGAATAAGCAGAACAGTGTAAGTATTCTTGCCGTCCGGCTGCCTGAACCGGCTACACGGGGTGACTTTGATGCCTACCAGGGTATCATCGAGAGCCCCGGTGCTCCCAAGGTCACTTTCCCGTTGCAGTTGTGCCAACCCGATCCTTCGCTGTGGGCCGGAATGGTCGAGGCGTTGCCGAAACTTTCTTTTGCGACCAGGGTTTCGGTTTGCCCGGTCGATAGCGAGACCGGTGAAACGGGGAAAGCGGTTCTTGCGGCTTCTTTGCAGCGCTGTACCTAAGCTTCTCCCGGGAATTAGAACCTGGAGGCGGCATCTGCCGCTGGGGAAATTAACTTAGCTTACCTTCTTGCTGGTAGGGCCTCTTGATTGTCCGGGAGGCCCTTTTGTCAAGGTTACTCTAGCCCCGACTTATCAATTCCCAAGAAATCAAGCAGGCTGGCTTGAATCTCGCTTTCTTCGATAACGGTAGGGTGCCGGAGTGGCCGGCGATCCAGGTTCAACAACGGAGCCGGAATCTTCAGACCCGTACTCTCTGCCAGGAGCGGCAGCAGTTCAAAGGCAGAGCGCCCGGCGGTCTGTTCGTGGGGCAGCAGCGCGCCGGCGACACTTTCGGCGAATTTAAACGGATTGGCGGTGGCGGTGATGATGGTTTTAGTTAGATCGCCGGTGGCGGCCCGGTATTTTTCGTAGACTGCTTTACCGACAGCGGTATGCGGGTCGAGCAGGTAGCGGTGCCGGAGATAAACTTCGCGGATGGTAGCCAACGTTTCATCGTCGCCGGCGTAGCCAGACCAGAAAATACCAGCAATAGCCTGCCTGAGATCCCGGTCAACCCGGTAGGAACCGCTCTCCTGTAGAAGTTGCATCCACGTTCTTACCCGGGCGGGGTTACGGCCGTCGAGTTCAAATAGAAGCCTCTCCAGGTTGCTTGAGACAAGGATATCCATGGAGGGGGAGATGGTGCGGTAAAAAGGGCGGTTCCGGTTGTAAAGGCCTTCCTTGATAAAATCTGTTAAAACATGGTTCCGGTTGGCGGCGCAAATCAAACGGTTAACAGGCAGCCCCATCTGGCAGGCGTAAAATCCAGCCAGGATATTGCCAAAATTCCCGGTGGGAACGACAAAGTTTACCTTTTCACCGGGCCTGAGTGCGCCTGTTCTCCGCAGATCCAGGTAGGCTGAAAAATAGTAGACGAACTGGGGAAGGAGCCGGCCCCAGTTGATCGAATTGGCTGAAGAGAACTTAAAACCCCGGCGGGCCAGCTTTTCCTTAAGAGCCCGGTCAGCAAGCAGCGCTTTAACTCCGGCCTGGGCGTGGTCAAAGTTACCGCGCACGGCGGCGACATGCAGATTACTGCCTTTCTGCGTGACCATTTGCTGCCGCTGTATTTCACTAATCCCTTCATGCGGGTAGAAGACGATCACCTCTGTACCCGGCACGTTGCAAAATCCCTCCAGGGCGGCCTTGCCGGTATCACCTGAAGTAGCGGTAAGGATGACCGTGGTAAAACCTTCTTTCGTTCTTGCTGCTGCTCCACGCATCAGGTGCGGTAAAAATTGCAGCGCCAGGTCTTTGAAGGCACAGGTGGGGCCATGCCATAGCTCCAGGGAAAAAAGCCGGTCCGTAAGCCGGTGCAGGGGAGCGATCGCGGGGTCAGTAAAGTTTTCATCGCTATAGGCTTTCTGCAGAAACAACTTGATCTCCGCGGCGGAGAATTCCTCTAGAAAAGGGTGGATGATCGCCGCTGCCCGCTCCAGGTAAGTTTTATTGATTAACTCTTCCAGAACGACCGGGGGCAGTGGGTCGGCGGGAACAAAAAGCCCACCGTCCGGGGCAAGCCCCATTAAGATCACTTCAGCGGCAGAATAGAGCCTGTTCTCTCCGCGGGTACTGCAATAGTGCATCTAGTCGAGCCTCCTAATTGATTATTAAATCAGGGCGTCTGTTGTCTTTCAAGGCTAGTACATTATTAATTGTTCGCGAATGCGCTCCGTAATCCTTTTCGGCGCCTGGCAGCAGGCCATCGTGGCCGGTTTAGCTTTCTTTTCCTCTGCTTACTGCCCGGGGGAAGATCGTTTGAGGCCGATAAGCGGATAAGTGTTTCTAGAAATAGCCATCAGTAAATAATACGGCACAAAATAAAGTTATCCCGAGGTAATTTAGTTAAACTAAAACTAACCTGCGTGGCTAGAGCTGTGCCGGGCTAATATCAAT
>JAAZPQ010000157.1 GCA_012797175.1 Bacillota bacterium | reverse complement strand
GCCGACGGGATTGCCTTCGGTTTTATCGCTTACCCGGTGGTGAAGCTGGTTTCTGGAAGGGCAAAAGAGGTTCACTGGCTGGTCTACCTGCTTGCCGTAGTGGCCCTGATCCACTTCTTCTATCCGGTTTAGACGGTTGGGAGCTCTTCACGGCGCTACTGTTTTCATCTTGGGGGGGCGGCCTCTTGGCCGCCCCGGTAAAAAGGGGGTGGGGGCATGGCTTTACCGGAAGTTGGTATCGTGATGGGCAGTGATTCAGACCTGCCGGTGATGGCCGAAGCGGGGCGGGCGCTGGAACGGTTCGGCATTCTTTATGAAATGACCGTTGCCAGCGCGCACCGCCATCCAGATAAGGTAGCCCGCTATGCCCGCGGCGCCTCCGGGGCGGGCTTGAAGGTGATTATCGCCGGGGCCGGCGGTGCTGCGCACCTGCCCGGGGTCATCGCCTCG
This sequence comes from Bacillota bacterium, assembly GCA_012797175.1. Classification (GTDB taxonomy): domain Bacteria; phylum Bacillota; class Dethiobacteria; order DTU022; family DTU022; genus JAAZPQ01. The sequence goes on along the minus strand of JAAZPQ010000157.1, from coordinate 11,389 downwards.
CTAACCACGCTGCCGGTGATCGGGGTACCGGTGGCTACGCCTCACCTGGGCGGCCTTGATTCGCTCTATGCCATTGTCCAGATGCCGCGCGGGGTTCCCGTAGCCACGGTGGCCATTAACAGCGCTTACAATGCCGGGCTGCTGGCGGTGCAGATCCTATCCCTGGGGAATAAGGCTCTACAGGAGGAGCTTAGCCGTTACCGGCAGGAGCTGGCCGCCCGGGTGGAGGAGCAGGATCGCCGCCTACGCCGGGACGGTGGCGAGGATGGGGGTTCTCCGGGGAGCAATCCAGAAGATAAAAAGCCTTTGCGGTAATTATTTTAAGCCAAATCCCATTAACATTTGATCCAGGAGGTGTCGCCGGTGACGGCAAAAGACGAGCAGCCCTGGCGCCGGCTGGGGTTAACCGATGAAGAATACAGGCGCATCACCGCCGCCCTGGGGCGTGAGCCGAATTTAATTGAACTAAACATTTACAGCGTGATGTGGTCGGAGCATTGCAGCTACAAGCATTCCCGTGATCTGCTGCGTCTTCTGCCGTCAGAGGGGCCGCAAGTTCTCCAGGGCCCAGGCGAGAATGCCGGGGTGGTCGACCTGGGAGACGGGTGGGCGGCGGCTTTCAAAATTGAGAGCCACAATCATCCTACCGCGGTGGAGCCTTTCCAGGGCGCGGCCACGGGTGCCGGGGGGATTATCCGCGATATCGTGGCCATGGGTGCTCGCCCGGTGGCCCTACTCGGTTCGCTCCGTTTCGGCCCGCCCGGGGAGCGACGTAGCCGCTATCTTTTCGAGAGGGCCACGGCCGGGCTGGCCTGGTACGGTCGGGAAACGGGGATACCGGTGGCTGGCGGAGAGCTTTATTTTGAAGAGTGCTACCGGGGGAACCCCTTGGTCAATGTTCTGTGCGTAGGATTACTGCCTGCTGGCCGGGTGATGCGGGGGCGGGCCGCGGGTGAGGGCAACCTGGTTCTTCTGGCCGGGGCCCGGACCGGCCGCGACGGCATTCACGGGGTCACCTTTGCCTCGGATGAGCTCACCGCAGAGGTCGAGGAAGAGGAGCGCCCCCCGGTGCAGGTAGGCGATGCCGAGCTAGGGAAGGCCCTCATCGAGGCTACCCTCGAGGTGATCGAGAAAGGGCTGGCCGTAGGAGTGCAAGACTTGGGTGGCGCCGGGCTGAGCTGCGCCCTTACCGAGACGGCGGCCCGGGCCGGCAGCGGGATCGAGGTCGAGCTGGCCCGGGTGCCGCTGCGTGAAGAGGGGATGGCCGCGCACGAGATCTTGACCTCGGAATCGCAGGAGCGGATGCTTCTGGTGGTTACACCGCAGTCTGAGACGGTTGCGGCCGCTGCTTTCGAGAAGCGGGGGCTTTTTTGCACGACGCTCGGCCGGGTTACCGGCGACGGGCTGGTTACGGTGAAGCATCACGGGGAGGTGGTGGCCCGGGTGCCGGCGCAGAGCGTGGTCGACGGCGCCCCGGTTTACCGGCCTGCCTCCCGCGAGCCAAAATATTACCGCGAACTGGCCGGGTTTGATCTTTTAAGCCTGCCGCCGGTGGAAGATTTCAACCGGGCTTTTCTAAAAGTTTTCAGCTCGCCGGAGCTGGCCGGCCGGGCCTGCTCCGATGAGAGCGGGGACGCCGCGGCGGAAGAAGGTCTACTGGCAGACTTTGACCGGGCCGATGCCGCTTTGCTGCAGCCGGGGCTGGCCATGGCCGTGGCCGGGAACGGCCGCCAGGTTTACCTGGATCCGTACCGGGGCTCTCTTTTTGCCGTGGCCGCAGCGGCACGCCGCCTGGCCTGTGTTGGGGCTCTGCCTTTAGGTATTACCGACGGCCTCAACTTCGGCAATCCGGAGAAGCCGGAGATATTCTGGCAGTTCCGCCGGTCGGTGGAGGGGATCGCCGCCGCTTGCCGGGCGCTGGAGCTGCCGGTAGTCGGCGGTAACGTCAGCTTCTACAACGAGGTAGCCGGCGAAGCGATCTACCCGACCCCGGTGGTGGGAGCGGTAGGGCTGCTGGATGAGCCAGGGAGATGGTGCGGTACCGGGTTCAGACGGGAGCAGGATCTGATCTACCTGCTTGGCGCCCCTGAGGCCTCCCTGGGCGGCAGCCAGTTTTTAAAATATGTTCACGGGAAGGTGGCCGGTGTGCTGCCGCCGATCGACCTGGAGCTGGAGAAGAGGTTGCAGGAGCTGCTCCGCCGGCTGATCCGCGAAGAGCTGCTTGGCAGCGCTCATAATGTTGCAGATGGAGGCCTGGCCGTAGCCCTGGCCGAAAGCTCTCTTCGGGGAGAATGCGGCGCCGAGGTAACTCTGCCGGAATCTTCATCTCCCGAGACGGCGCTCTTCGGTGAAGGGCCCTCCCGGGTGGTGGTCTCGGTTAAACCGGGCCCAGGGCGGGCCCGGTTCGAGGAGCTGGCCGGCGAGGCGGCGGTGCCGGCAGTGCTGCTGGGACGGACCGGCGGAAAGAGCTTACGGATCGCCGCCGGCGAGGCCGCGCGGATCGATCTACCGCTCGGGCAGCTGCAAAAAGTTTGCGGGGAGGCGGTCCCGTGGAGGTCGAGATAAAAGAGGCCTGCGGCGTCTGCGGCGGCTGGGCGGCGGAGCAACCTCTCGCTTACCTGACCTGTTTCGCCCTCTATGCGCTGCAGCACCGCGGCCAGGAGAGCGCGGGGATTGCCGTCGGCTCCGGGGAGGGCGGTAAGATCTGGCTGAAAAAAGGGCCGGGGCTTGTCTCCGAGGTCTTTCCCGATACCAACGAGCTGAAACGGCACCACGGCTCGCTGGCCCTCGGCCATGTCCGCTATGCCTATGGGCGGGAAGAGCTCGGCCCCGAGAACAGCCAGCCTTTACTGTTGCGCTACCGCCATGGAGAGCTGGCCATCGTCCACAACGGCTGCTTGGTCAACGGGGAGCTCCTGCGGGACGAACTGGCCAGGGAGGGGGCCATCTTTCAAACGGAGACCGACAGCGAGCTGCTGGGCCACCTGATCGCCCGGCAGAACAACCCCTTACTGGAGGAGGCGCTGGCGGCGGTAGCCCCGCGCCTGAAAGGGGCATTTGCCTTTATTCTCAGCGACGGGAAAAAGGTGATCGGCTTGCGCGATCGGCATGGATTCCGACCGCTCTCCCTGGGGCGGCTGGGCTCGCATGGATATTTTTTGGCCTCCGAGACCTGTGCCTTCGACACCATCGGAGCGCAGTTTGTCCGCGAACTGGATCCGGGAGAGGCGGTGGTACTTGATGAAACCGGGTTGCGCTCTTTCAGGGTGCTGCCGGCGGGAGAGGCTTCGCTATGCCTCTTTGAATATATCTATTTTGCCCGCCCGGACAGTAACCTGCAGGGTAAAAACGTGCATCTGGCCCGCCGCGAGCTGGGGCGGCGCCTGGCCCGCGAGCATCCTGCGGATGCCGATATCGTCACCGGGGTCCCCGATTCGAGTATCGCTGCCGCTTCGGGTTACGCCGAGCAGGCCGGGTTGCCTTACGAGATGGCCCTGGTTAAAAATCGCTATATCGGGCGTACTTTTCTACGCCCCACGCAGCAGATGCGCGAAGAGGGGGTTGATTTGAAGCTTAACGCGGTGCAGAAGATTGTCGAGGGTAAGCGGGTGGTTATCGTCGACGATTCTATGGTCCGGGGGACCACCGGCGTGAAGCTGGTTCGCCTGATGCGCCGGGCCGGGGCGCGCGAGGTGCACCTGCGGATCAGCTCGCCCCCGGTGATCGACGCCTGTCTCTACGGTATCGATATGCCCGTGTCCACCGAGCTAATTGCCTCCGGCCGTGATGTGCAGGAGATCGCTGAAAAGGTAGGCGCTGATTCGCTCGGTTACCTCAGCCTCGCTGCGACGGTGGAGGCGGTTGGATTACCCCGGGAGCAGCTCTGCCGGGCCTGTTTTACCGGCTGCTACCCGGTGCGCTAATTTCTTGAAGGGTGGCTCTTTTCAGGACAAATATTTCTTCTAAAGCAGGATTTTATCCTCTCAATAGGTAAGTAGATTACTTTGTAAGCTTAGTTTTGCACTATTTAAAGGAGGATTGTTGTTTATGGAGAAGTTTTTAATCTTAGTACCGTTGGCCGCTCTCATCGGCCTGTTTTTTGCCCTGGTACTCTGGTTCAGGGTCAAGCGAGCCGAGGCCGGCACCGGCAAGATGATCGAGATTGCCGATGCGATTCACGAGGGGGCCATGACCTTCTTGCGTCGGGAGTACAGCTACTTAATCATCTTTGTCATTGTCCTGGCCGCAGTTCTGGCCATCTTCATTGATCCGTTGACGGCGGTCTGCTTTGTTGTCGGGGCCCTGCTCTCGGCGACGGCGGGATTTGTAGGGATGAACGTGTCTACCCGCGCCAATGTGCGCACGGCCCATGCAGCCCGCTCGGGGGTCGGCTCTGCCCTGACGATTGCCTTTTCCAGCGGGACGATCATGGGGATGATGGTTGCCGGGTTAGGTCTGCTTGGCCTGGGGATCCTTTATCTCTGGATTAGAGATCCAGCCATCGTTAACGGCTACGCCCTTGGGGCCAGCTCAATTGCGCTCTTCGCCCGGGTCGGCGGGGGGATCTACACCAAGGCAGCCGATGTCGGGGCCGACCTGGTGGGCAAGATTGAGGCAGGCATTCCCGAAGACGACCCCCGCAATGCCGGAGTGATCGCTGACAATGTCGGCGACAATGTCGGCGACGTGGCCGGGATGGGGGCGGACCTTTTTGAATCCTACGTCGGGGCGATGATCGCCGCCATGACCGTGGGCTTGGTTTCGAAGTACGGGTTTAACGGAGTGTTGCTGCCGCTGCTGGTCTCCGCGGTGGGGATTTTGGCCTCTATCTTTGGCTCTTTCTTCGTCCGGACGACGAAAGAGGATGCCCGGCTGAGCTCTATTCTGGAACGTGGTATTATTGTCAGCGCACTAGTTGTCATCGTGGCCTCTTTCTTTATCACCCGCTCTGTGCTCGGGGAGATGGGTCCTTTCTACGCTGTCCTGGCCGGACTGCTCACCGGGGTGGTCATCGGCTGGGTGACCGAGTATTATACTTCCGATCATTTTAAACCGGTGCAGAATATCGCCAAGTCTTCATTGACCGGCCCGGCGACAAATATCATCAGCGGCCTGGCCGTGGGGATGAAGAGCACCGTCTTCCCGGTACTGGCCATTGTCGTGGCCATCCTTGTTTCGTATCACTTCGCCGGAATGTACGGTATCGCCATCGCCGCGGTGGGTATGCTATCGACTGTCAGCATGACCGTGGCCGTGGATGCGTACGGCCCCGTGGCCGACAACGCCGGGGGGATTGCCGAGATGGCCGGGCTGGAGAAAGAGGTGCGCGAGATCACCGACGAGCTCGACGCCGTAGGCAATACCACTGCGGCTATCGGCAAGGGTTTTGCGATCGGGTCGGCAGCTTTGACCGCGCTGGCCCTCTTTGCGGCCTATTCGCAGGTGGCCGGCCTTGAGGTGATCAATATTATCAGCGACAAGGTTATAGCGGGGCTCTTGATCGGTGGCATGCTTGTCTTCTTTTTCTCTTCGCGGACCATGGATGCGGTGGGGAATGCCGCTTTTTCATTGATTGAAGAGATCCGCCGCCAATTCAAGGAGATTCCCGGGCTGATGGAAGGAGAGACTCGCCCGGAGTATGCCCGTTGTGTCGATATCAGCACCCGGGCGGCTCTGAAAGAGATGATCATCCCCGGCCTCCTGGCGGTAGTTGTGCCCCTGGCCGTGGGGATGCTGCCCTTCCTGGGGAAAGAAGCCCTGGGCGGCCTTCTTGGCGGTGCCCTCATTGCTGGCGTGCTGCAGGCCATCTACATGGCCAACGCTGGCGGGGCCTGGGACAATGCCAAGAAATATATCGAAGCGGGAGCACACGGGGGCAAGGGCAGCGATGCGCATAAAGCTGCCGTTGTAGGCGACACGGTCGGCGATCCGTTTAAAGATACCGCCGGGCCCTCCTTGAACATTCTAATCAAGCTGATGAGCATAGTCGCCCTCGTCTTCGCGCCGCTTTTCTTCTAGAAAAGCCAGGGCCGGTGAATTACGGTGCCCGGCACTGGAATTCACCGGCCGTTGCGGCCGGAGAGAGGAGAAAGGATGGAGCACGAACACGATGAGCAAGGAGATTAGTTACCGGCAGGCGGGGGTCGATATCGCTGCCGGGGAGGCCGCTGTGGAGCGGATTAAGGGGCTGGCCCGCTCTACTTTCCGGCCGGAGGTGCTCCGCGACCTGGGCGGCTTCGCCGGTTTTTTTGCCCCCGATTTAAAAGATTACCATCGGCCGGTTCTCGTCTCGGGCTGCGACGGGGTCGGCACCAAGTTAAAGCTGGCTTTCGCCACGGGAAACCATGGCACCATCGGCGAGGATTGCGTGGCCATGTGCGTCAACGATATCCTGGTCCATGGGGCGGAGCCGCTTTTCTTTTTGGATTACCTGGCCGTGGGCAAGCTTGAGCCCGGGCAGGTCGAGCAGGTGGTCTCCGGTTTGGCCCGGGGCTGCCGCCGGGCCGGCTGCGCTCTCCTAGGTGGGGAGACGGCGGAGATGCCGGGCTTTTATCCGCCCGGAGAATACGACCTGGCCGGGTTTGCCGTTGGCCTGTGCGAGCGTGATCGGCTCATCGACGGCCGGGCTATCGCCGCCGGCGACGTTATTGTCGGCCTCGCCTCTACCGGGTTACACAGCAACGGTTATGCTCTGGCCCGGAAAGTTCTCCTGGAGCAGGCGGGCCTCTCTTTAGGCGACCGGCTTGCGGAGCTGGGCGGGGCCACCCTCGGCGCAGAGATGCTTCGACCGACGCGGATCTACGTGCCCGAAGTTTTGCCCCTGCGGGAGCGCTTCACGATCAAGGGGATGGCCCATATTACCGGGGGCGGTCTTCCGGGCAACCTGCCACGTATTCTTCCGGAAGGGCTGCAGGCGGTGATCGACGAGGGTTCTTGGGAGATACCGCCTATTTTCAGGCTGGTTGAGAGGGAGGGGCCGGTTAAGCGGGAAGAGATGTACCGCACCTTCAACATGGGGATCGGCTATACCCTGGTGCTCCCGCCGGGCGAGGCCCCGCAGGCCGTGGCTTTGCTGGAAGAGGCCGGGGTGCCTGCCTTCGCCATCGGCCGGATTGAACCCTTGGAAGCGGTTTCGGCGAGCCGGGTCCGGATCGACCAGTAAAAAAACGGCGGAGCAAATTCGGGTGGCGACATTAAATTTGCCGCGGAGGGGGCCGGGTTAGGACTGGCCGGAAAGAGAGAGAGCGGGAGGGTGGTTGATGAAAAAAATTGCGGTGTTGGCCTCGGGAGAAGGGACTAACCTGGAGGCGATCTTAGAGGCGGCGGAGCGGGGCCGGATCAGCGCCCAGGTGGTTCTGGTGATTAGCGACCGGAAGAAGGCCCCGGCTTTGGAGCGGGCCCGCCGCCGGGGCATCGAGCCCCTCCATCTCGACCCCCGCCCTTACCGGGGGCGGGAAGAATATGACCAGGCCCTGCTGGCCGTACTACGGCGGGCCGGGATCGACCTGGTGGTGCTGGCCGGCTTTATGCGCCTGCTCTCGCCGGTCCTGGTGCAGGCTTTTCCGGGGCGGATCATGAATATTCATCCGGCACTGTTACCGGCGTTTCCCGGCACCTCCGGGGTTGAAGAGGCGCTCAATTACGGGGTTAAGGTGACCGGTTGCACGGTGCACTTTGTCGATGAGGGGCTCGATACGGGACCGATTATTTTACAGGAGACGGTCCCGGTGCTTCAGGACGATACGGTAAAGACGCTACATATGCGGATCCAGGCCGTTGAGCATCGCCTTTATCCCCGGGCCATCGAGCTCTTTTGCCAAGATCAGCTTAGAGTTGAAGGAAGAAGGTGTTTCATTGAATCAAGATAAATGGTCGAACCAAAATAACTTGTCTCAAACCAGGCGGGCGCTGATCAGCGTCTCTGATAAAAGTGGAATCGTGGAGCTGGCCCAAGAGTTAGAGCGTCTGGGATGGGAGATTGTCTCTACCGGGGGGACTGCCCGTACCCTGGCCGGGGCGGGTGTGACCGTGACCGAAGCGTCAGAGGTGACCGGCTTTCCCGAGATTCTCGGGGGGAGGGTTAAGACGCTGCATCCAAAGATCCACGGTGGCCTGCTGGCCCGGTTGGATCTGGCAGAGCACCGGCAGCAGCTGGCCAAGCAGGGGATCTCTCCGATCCGGCTTCTCGTAGTTAATCTCTATCCCTTTGCTCAAACCATCAGCCGTCCTGGTGTAGAGCTGGCCGAAGCGGTGGAGAATATCGATATCGGCGGCCCGGCGATGATCCGCGCAGCAGCGAAGAACTTTGCCCATGTCGCCGTGGTAGTGAACCCGGCCCGCTATGGGCAGGTCATTGCCGAGCTCTCTGAAAAAGGCGCTATCTCCGAGGAGATGCGCTTCCGGTTGGCGGCGGAGGCGTTTACCCATACGGCGCATTATGATGCCCTTATCGCGGGCTATCTTTCTGCTCGCCCGGAATCAGGGGCCGAGCTTTTTCCGCAGCAGCTCAGCCTGCCGCTGCAGAAGATCCAGGAGCTACGCTATGGGGAGAACCCGCAGCAGCAAGCCGCTTTTTATGCCCTCGGATGGAAGAGCCAGGGGCTGGCTGCGGCGCGTCAGCTGCAGGGGAAAGAGCTTTCGTTTAATAACCTAAACGATCTCCAGGCGGCCTGGGAGCTGCTGCGCGAATTTGACGAGCCTACCGCGGTGGCGGTGAAACATACTAATCCCTGCGGGGTGGCCTCGGATAAGACCATCGAGAAGGCCTATCAGCGGGCCCATGATGCTGACCCGGTCTCTATCTTCGGTGGTATTGTTGCCTTGAACCGCCCGGTCAGCGCGGCGGTGGCCACTGAAATGAGCAAGATTTTTCTAGAGGTGGTTGCCGCACCTGCGTTTGACCCGGAGGCGCGGGAGATCTTCAGCCGGAAAAAAGAGATTCGCCTTCTGGAGATGGCTCCGGCCGGACCGGATGAGGACCGGGAGCCGGAGCTAAAAAAGGTTTCCGGCGGGCTGCTGTTGCAGACCGTGGACCGGGAGCCGGTTGAGCTCTCGTCGGCACGGGTGGTTACAGAGAGGGCACCTACCGGGGAGGAATGGCGCGACCTGGCCTTTGCCCAGAAGGTAGTCAAGCATGTCAAGTCTAATGCCATTGTCATCGCCAAGGGTGGATGTACTTTAGGCGTTGGCGCCGGCCAGATGAACCGTGTCGGGGCGGCCCGCATTGCCCTGGAGCAGGCCGGCGAGGAGGCCGCCGGGGCGGTGCTGGGTTCAGATGCCTTCTTTCCTTTCCCCGATACCGTCGAGGTCGCCGCCGAGGCGGGGGTGACCGCCCTGGTCCAGCCGGGCGGCTCGCAGAAAGACAAGGCCTCAATTGAGGCCTGCAACCGCCACGGCCTGGCCATGGTCTTTACCGGGCGCCGCTATTTCAAGCATTAGTTTCTGGACGAAGAGAGAAGCTGGCTGTTGCTGAAGGGAGAGAAGGGAAGGTGCGGGTTTTAATTGTCGGGGGAGGCGGCCGGGAGCATACCCTGGCCTGGAAGCTGGCCCAGAGCCCGTTTTTGAGCAGGTTGTACTGTGCGCCGGGCAATGCCGGCATCGCGGCGCTAGCCGAGTGCATCGATCTGTCGCCCGTTGATATTGACGGGCTGTGTCAGTTTGCACTTAAAGAGAAGATCGATCTAACGGTAGTCGGTCCCGAGGCGCCGCTGGCGGCGGGGCTGGCGGACCGCTTTCGCGGGGCAGGCTTGAAGGTCTTCGGGCCTGGCCGGTCCGGGGCCCGCCTGGAGAGCAGCAAAGTCTGGGCCAAGGATCGGATGAGACGCTGGGGGATCCCAACGGCCGATTTTGCCGTCTTCAGTGAATACGGGGCGGCTGCGCGCCACCTAGAGCAACATTATGTTAACAAGCCGGTGGTGGTCAAGGCTGACGGCCTCGCTGCTGGCAAAGGGGTGGTCGTGGCCCCGGAGAGCGCCGCCGCCGAGAAGGCGTTGCGGCAGATCATGATCGAGAAAGCTTTTGGCGCGGCGGGGGAGCAAGTGCTGCTCGAAGAGTGTCTTTTTGGCGAAGAGCTCTCGGTGCTAGCTATTACCGACGGCCGGGAGCTGGTCATGCTTCCGTCGGCCCAGGATCACAAGGCTATCGGTGAAGGTGACCGGGGACCGAACACCGGGGGGATGGGGGCCTATGCCCCGGCCCCGTTACTGACGGCCGAGCTTGCCCGCAAGGTTGAGCGGGCGGTCTTCCGCCCCTTTTTAGCTGGCCTGAGGGCCGAGGGGATCGATTACCGCGGGGTAATCTACGCCGGTTTAATGATCAGCGATCGCGAGATCGATCTGTTGGAATTTAACGTGCGCTTTGGCGATCCGGAGACGCAGGCTCTTTTACCGCTGCTGCGCTCCGACCTGCTGCCGCTGCTGCTGGCTACCGCTGAGGGCAGGCTGGAGCAGGCGCTCTCTTCCCTGGATATCCAGTGGCGCGAAGCTTCCGCTGCCTGTGTTGTCCTGGCCTCGGATGGGTATCCAGGACCTTATAAAAGCGGGAAGGTAATCCACGGGCTTGTCCAGGGCGATCCCCCGGCAGCCGGCGGCACCGGCGCAGAGGAGGGGCTGGCCCTCTTCCATGCGGGAACCGCTTTTGACCGCAGCGGCCGTATCGTCACCGCGGGGGGGCGGGTTCTCGGGGTAACCGCCTGGGCCCAAGAACTTCCGGAGGCCCTGCAGAAGGCTTACCGGGCGGTAGAGCAGATTAAGTTCGAGGGTTGCTACTACCGCCGGGATATCGGCCACCGGGCCTTGAAAAGGTAGTTGTAGGCGCCAGTTAAATCATTTTTGTTTTCTAAGATCACAAGTTACCAAGAGCATTGAAGAGGGTTTTTCCATTATCGACGCGGCCTCTTAGACGTAATCAAGTTAGTCGGAAGAGGTGCTTTTTTTATTTTATCCCGCCATAAAGCTTTTTGGACGGTGACGGCGGCCGCTATGTTTATGACCCCGGAAAGCCGTATGAGGGGTTTCCCTACCATGAATATCACTTCTCTTTTTAAAACGCGGGGGTAAGGAACCTCTACGGAGTGCAGCAGATCACCTTTAATAACCGCTTTCGGATCAGGTCGGTGCCGCTTCTGGGCCAAATTCCGGTGCTCGGTCCGCTGCTGTTTCAAAACACCTACCTGACCACATTTATCGGCATTTTTATCTTTTTACTCTCCTGGGTGCTGCTCTATCACACCAGGTTTGGGTTGCGGCTACGGGCGTGCGGCGAGCATCCCCAGGCTGCCGATTCGGTGGGGGTTAACGTTTACCGGGTACGCTATGCCGGTGTTTTATTGTCTGGCTTTTTAAGCGGGATGGGGGGACTTGTCTTTGTCATCCTTACCTCGACAAGCTTT
>JAAZPQ010000156.1 GCA_012797175.1 Bacillota bacterium | reverse complement strand
TCCGACGAGAAACGTCCCTTGCAAGCTCAGCGTCCGAAACGCGCCATGGTGCTGGCCGCCGGCCCCGAATAAGCCGTCTCCACCGGTCTCTGCCGCGATACCGCCAGCGGCATCGTCCCCCCGTCAGCCTTGAGGATCTCCACCGGGGCCTCCAGCCCCCGCTGCTGCACTGCCTCTTCAACCTGTTCGGCAAATTTGTTCCACTGCGGCGCGGTCATCGCGCTGTAGTATGCTGTCACCGCCCGGCGGGGAAAGTTCAGCCGGTCCGCCGTTTCGCTTCCCAAGACCACCTTTGCAGCGGGATATTGTCGGCGGATAATCCGAGCGATCTCCTGCTCTACGGTGCGGTTGCGGTGAGAGAATTTAGCCGCCACGGCAATATGACGGATCTCCTTCTTTTGAATATCTTTAAGGACGGTGTTGATCTCTTCTTCAGAGATCTTCTCGGTGATATTGCCCCTGAAATCTATGTTGCCCTGCAAAAGATAGGTGTCCGGGGCAACCTGGTAAAAGCTGAAAGGGAGCCCCCGGCCGGGGATAAGCAGCAGGGCCGTCCTGGCCCCGCTTTGCGTGGCCAGCAGGTTCGTTACCAGGGTGGTGCTGATCACCAGGCGCTGCACGGCACCTGGATCCCGCCCTTCCAGCAGCTCGTCCAACACCTCCAGGATTGTTGCCGTCAGAGCGTCTATCCTGCTGGGCTTTTTCACGCTCTTCTCCAAAGCCCCGTTTTTAATTAGCACCCCATCAGTAGAGGTTCCCCCCACGTCGATTCCGAGAAGCATTATCGACCACCTTCCTGATTTTATAATCTTGTTTATCTTTATTCTACCACAATTCGCCCTTGATGTTATTTTCCGGTTCGAAGAGCCTATCCATCCCCGGTGGTGCTGAAGAGGAGAAAGCCTTCCCGCCGTCCCTCCCGAAAAAGGATTCTTCGAGCTTGCTGCAGAACTATGGTTAGACGAAGGACAGCCTTTTCAGGCGAAAGCGACGCATTTTATTAGAGAGTAAAAGAGACCATAACACTGATGAACAAGCAAGAGCTGCACCAAGGAATAAGAGAGGCCTTTCCCATTGCCCTGGGATATCTCCCGTTAGGGTTTGCCTTCGGCGTACTGGCCAGGGACGCCGGCCTTTCTATCATCCAGTGCGTCTCGATGTCTGCTCTTTGCCTGACCGGGGCCGGCCAGTTTATCGCTATCGGGATGAGCAAAAGCGGCGGATCGCTCATCGCCATAATCCTGACCAATATCCTGGTAAATTTGCGCTATGCCCTCTTTGCCGCCTCCACGGTGCCCCATCTCAAAGGAAGGCTCTCTCCTACCGCCGCCGCCGCTTTATCCTATGGCTTAACCGATGAGGTCTATGCTGTCTCCATGAACCGCTACCGCAATCACCAGGCCACGGCTTCATACCTGGCCGGGCTGGTTTTCACCGCTCACCTGGCCTGGATCGGCAGCACCTTTGCCGGGGCGCTGCTGGGCCAATTTATCAGCAACACCGACCGGCTGGGGATGAACTTTGCCCTGCCGGCCATGTATATCTCGCTGTTGATCATGCTGGTCAGGCGAAAAACCGATATCTACGCTGCTCTTGTCGCGGCGCTGATCGCCCTCCTGGTGGGACATTTTATCCCTGCCGCCATGGCCACCAATTTCAACATTGTTGCCGCCACGCTCATCGGTGCAACCCTGGGAGTGTTTCTTAATGAATGACCTTTCGATCTGGCTCATGATATTCGGCGTCGCGGTGGTCAGCCTGGCGCCGCGCATCCTGCCGGTGGCCTTCTTTTCGCGCCGGGAGATGCCGCCTCTGCTGGAGAAGTGGCTTTCTTTCGTCGCCCCCGCAGTCCTCGGCGCCCTTACGGCCGTAAGTATCCTCACCCCCGCGGGGAAAATCGATCTCAGTAGTGATAACCTCTACATCTGGGCCTTTATCCCCACCCTGGCGGTAGGATTAAAGTCAAAAAGTATCTTTTTGACCCTGTTCGTAGGGATCCTCTCCATGGCCTTTCTCTACCATGTCATTGGATAAAGCTTTTTGCGAAAAGGGCGCCGCTAGAATCATCTTTTTCAACCGGGCGAAGCCGGCCCGCGTTACCGAGGAGATGAGAAGCAGGCTGAAGCCGGGGGCGGCAAAGTGGCTCTCTTTGTAGGGACCGCTCAAAAGGTCGGCTTTACTGCCAGCAATTAGAAAAGGCTTCCCTTGCTGCCGGCAATAATCTTCCAGGTAACGGCCAACCCGGTCATTGAATTCTAAGATGGCCGGATCGCTGCAGCTTAGATCGATCAGTAGAAGGACCAGGTCGGCACTCTCAATCGCCTGCAGGGTCAACACTAGCCGGGACCGCTCTGGACGGGGCAGCGGGCTCTTCTCTTTCAGCGCAGCGGTATCGATCAAAACGAGACGCCGGTACGGCTGCGTCGGTAGATGGACAGCAAAAGTGCGCACCACCCCGTTGCTGCGCCTCCCGTGCTCAACCATCAGCCTGCGGGCGGCAGCCGGGGAGAGCAAGGCCCTTCTTCGTCCCGCCGCCTTTCCAGCCTCGGTATAGCTTAAGCTGTGGGCCCCTAAATACTCGGCAAAGTTGATACAGAAAAGGGTTTTGCCCGCCCCGGAAGCGCCGACCACAGCTACGCTTAAGTTCACCTTTCCTCCACCACCAGGTCTACATCTTCGATCGTAAGCAGCTCTTCCCGGCCGGGTCTCCCCTGCCTGCTTAACCGTAGCGCCTGCCGCCGGACCGCCTTTTCGAGAAGATTACGCACCAGCCGGGCATTGCTGAAGTTAAGCTCACCCTGCCGCCCGGCCAGGTAGAGCTGCAGCTTCTCTTTCGCCGCCCCTGAGAAGCAGTAATGGCGCTGCCGGGCCATCATCTCGGCGATCTCCAAAAGCTCTGTCACGCTATAATCGGGATAGTCAATCTGAATCGGAAAGCGCGAGCTTAACCCCGGGTTCAGCTTTAAAAATGAGGCCATCTCGCGGCGATACCCGGCCAGGATGAGGATAAAATCGTGGCGGTAATCTTCCATCGCCTTGACCAGCACATCGATAGCCTCTTTACCGAAGTCTTTCCCGCCGCCACGCCCCAGCGAATAGGCCTCGTCGACAAAAAGCAGCCCGCCCATCGCCTTCTGTACCTGCTCCCTTGTCTTCAAAGCGGTATGCCCAATATATTCACCGACCAGGTCGGCCCGCTCTACCTCGACCAGGTGTCCCTGCGTCAGCACCCCCATCCCTCGAAAAAGCTTCCCTAGCAGCCGGGCTACCGTCGTCTTGCCCGTTCCAGGATTACCGCTAAAGATCATATGTAAAACCAGCTGCTCACATTTCAAATGATGCGCAGCGCGCTGCTGCCCGATCTCGATATAGGCCTTAATCTCCTCGACAATATTCTTGACCTCGGCCAGCCCGACGAGCTGGTTGAGCTCCCAGAGCGCCGCCGCCGTGACGCTGCTGTTACCGGGTTTACCTTTCTCTTCTGCATCAGGCCGGGCTTCGCTTAATTTCTGCAACGCTTCCAGCGTCCCCATTTCGCCGCGTTCAATCTGCCGGTAAAGCGGCGGCCCGGCAGGCGGACAGTGCGGTTTGGCAAGCAAGAACATCCTGCTCTCTCCTTTCTTGCAACCGTACTAGTATACGCCCCGGGAGGATGAAATGGGAAAAGAGGCTGAAATAAAAAAAGACACCTGCCCTTAAAGTGTCTTTTTTAAACTGATAATTTTTTCTCCCCTGGTTAAACCTCTGGCGTATCGCTTTCGTCAGGCTGCGGCAGGCTGATATTCCGCATGGGGATTGCCGTGGAGATGGCATGCTTATAGACCAGCTGCTGCTTCCCCTCAACCTCGATCAGCACCGTGAATTGATCGAAACTGCGGATCACCCCTTTAAGCTGGTAACCGTTAACTAAAAATACCGTGGTCGGCATATTCTCTTTGCGGAGCTGGTTTAGAAATGTATCCTGTAAATTTACCGGTCCTTTCATCGGTGTCCCTCCATTTTTTCTTTACGCTATACTATTCGCTTCTTAAACAAAGATTTCCTTTACCTGGTCGCTAATTTTATCAGCAAGGCGGTCAAATCCTTCCTCTGCAGAACGATCCAGCCAGGAAATGCGTTGGTCACGCCGGAACCAGGTCAGCTGGCGCTTGGCCAGGCGCCTGGTCTGCTTCTTGATCTCGGCCACCGCCTCCTCCCGGTCCATTTCTCCGGCGATAAAGGCGGCAATCTGGCGGTAGCCGAGAATCTGCAACCCGGGACAGTTACGCGGATAGCCTCTCCCGAGCAGCCGGGCTACCTCTTCAATGAAGCCCCGGGCCAGCATCTCCTCGACCCGCTCCTCAATGTTGCGGTAGAGCAAAGGACGCGGCAGCGTCAGGCCAAAGAGCAGAAGCTGGTACGGTGACTCCCCTTTGCGCGTCCGCTCCACCTGCTCAGAGATAGGCCGGCCTTCTAATGTGAAGACCTCCAGCGCCCGGATAATCCGGCGCCGGTCGCGGGGATGAATTTTCGCTGCCGCCGCCGGATCGACCTTTTTCAAACGCTGGTAAAGCGCTTCGAGCCCTGCCCGGTCGGCCTCAGCATTGAGCCGCGCCCGTAAAGCTTCATCCTTCCCTCTCGTTCCGAAAGCGTAGTTCTCAATCACCGCCTGCAGGTAAAGCCCGGTTCCACCGACCATGAAGGGCAGCCGGCCTCGCCGCCATAACCGGTCGATCAGCTGCCGGGCATCGCGCTGGTAATCGGCTACACTGTACTCTTCATCCGGCTCGACCAGGTCGATGAGGTGATGTCGGACCAGCTTCTGTTCATCCGCCGTCGGTTTTGCGGTCCCAATATCGAGGCCGCGGTAAACCTGGGCCGAATCGGCACTGATAATATCGGTCTCCAGGCGTTGGGCGACACGCATGGCCAGTTCGCTCTTGCCAGCCGCGGTAGGTCCGACCAGGGCCAGCAGGGGTATTTTTCGGGCCATCAGCGGCGCCCTCCCTTGCGCTGAAACCCCCTGTCCAGTTCACGGCGGTGAAACCGGAGCACCGTCGGGCGCCCGTGCGGGCAGAAGGCGGCGCCGGGGGTCTTTTCCCAATCTTGCAGCAACTGCTCGGCCTCGGCACGGGCCAGGGGCTGCCGGGCCTTCACCGCACGGTGGCAGGCGATTGTTTTTAAAACTTGCTCACGCTCTTCTTCGCCGGGAGCAGGCTCCTCCTGGAGCAGCTCCTCCAGGAGAGCGTAGATTCCGGCCTCCCCTACCTCCCGGACCGAAAAAGGGACCCCCCGGAGAATATAACTATTATCTCCAAAAGGTTCCAACTTAAACCCGGCCTCATCGAGAAAAGGTCGGATCTCCGTGAAACGTTCGCGCCAGGCCGGAGGCAGCTCCAGGTTAAGCGGCACGGTCAGCTGTGAACTCCTTTGACCGGGTTCCGAAGAGAGCAGGGCATGGTAAAGAACGCGCTCGTGCGCGGCATGCTGGTCGATCAGAAGCAGCTCTTCTCCCCTTTGCGCCACCAGGTAACTGTACAGAAACTGCCCGATCAGGCGGCAACCCCGGTTTGCCTCAGCCGCAGAATAGCTTGCACCGGATTCGGAAGCTGCTCGAGAGGCCCTCCCCGCCTCCCAACCTTCTCCCGGTGAAGGCAGATCTCCGGCTGGCGGAACCGGGCCCTCGCCCCGAATGGCTTCGGGCAATTGATCGGGCTTAAGCAGCAGCTCCTGCTGCAGCCGCCCTTCTTGCTTCCGGCCTCTTTGCTGCTCCTCGTTCCAGGAAGGCCCGGCTTCCCAACCCGGCGGGCTATGCAGAACAGCGCGGGCCGCTCGAAAAACCAGTTCGTTAAATAGTTCGGGGCGGTGAAAACGAATTTCACTCTTCGCCGGATGAACATTGATATCGAGCAAGGCCGGCGGGACCTGCAACAGGAGCACCGCCACGGGATGGCGCTGCCGCCCGAGCATGCCTCCGTAAGCCCGCTCCAGGGCCCCGGCAAGAAGGGGGCTTCGGATCACACGCCCGTTGACCACGATGGTAATCCAGCGCCGGGAAGCCCGGCTGAAATGCGGCGCGCTTAAAAAACCGCTTAGCAAGATTTCGCCGGCGGGATCACGGCGGCGCAGCGGAAGCATCGCTGCGGCGGCCTCATTTCCGTAGAGAGCGCCGATAGCGTGAAGCAGCGAGCCGTCTCCGGTGGTGCGCAGAACGGTTCTTTTTTCACTGACCAGGGTAAAGGCGCATTCAGGATGGGCCAGGGCCAAGTTGGTGATCAAGCTGCTAATCCGGGCCATCTCCCGCCCGGCCCCGCGCAAAAATTTTAAACGGCCCGGGGTGTTGTAGAAGAGATCTTCAACTACCACCTCGGTCCCTTCGGGGGCCCCGACCTCAAACGGCGGGCCGCCGGCCCCGCCCTCCAGCCGGAGGCGCATGGCCGAAAAATCCTCTTTTCGGCGGCTGGTCAGGGTCACCCGGGATACGGCTGCAATACTCGGCAGCGCCTCGCCACGAAAGCCCAGGCTGGTAATATCCTCCAGGTCCTCCAGCGAGCTCAACTTGCTGGTGGCAAAACGGGAGAAGGCTGGCACCAGCTCGGAAGGAGCGATGCCGCTGCCGTTGTCGGTAACCTTGATCTGCCGCTTGCCCCCCTGGGTAACGCTAATCTCAATCTGGTTGGCCCCGGCGTCAAGCGAGTTCTCCACCAGCTCTTTGACCACCGAGGCGGGATCTTCAATAACCTCGCCGGCGGCAATCCTCTCCGCGGTCTGCGAATCTAAAATCTTAATTGGCAATTTTTCAGGCCCCTTTGTTGCTTAGTCAGGTAGTTCTTCCTCTGCCTCATCGCCTTGAAAGAGCATCTGCTGCAGCCGGTAAAGATGCTGTAGCGCCTCCAGCGGGGTGATCCGGTTTAGATCCAGATCTTTCAGCTCGTCGAGCAGCTTCCCGGTCCTGCCATCCTCCCGGGGCTGCTCCGAGACCAACGGCAACAGGCTAAGCTGCCTTTCCGGCGCCTGGGCCGCCGCTGTCTCCAGCTCGGCCAGGATAGCTTCGGCCCGCAGGAGCACCTCCAGGGGGAGCCCCGCCAGCCGGGCCACGTTAATCCCGTAGCTCTTGTCCGAGCGTCCGGGCACCACCCGGCGCAGAAAGATAATCTCTTGCCCCTGCTCCCTCACCGCCATGGTGTAATTTTTTACTCCCGGCAGCTCATCTTTTAGGTTGGTTAGCTCGTGATAGTGGGTCGAAAAAAGTGTCTTCGCCTTGATCCGGCGGCTGATATATTCGAGAACGCTGCGAGCGATGCTCATTCCATCGTAGGTGCTCGTGCCACGTCCGATCTCATCAAGCACCAGAAGGCTACGCGGGGTGGCCTCTTTGAGAATCGAGGCCGTCTCCTGCATCTCGACCATGAAGGTGCTCAGGCCGCGGCTGAGATCGTCGCTGGCCCCGACCCGGGCAAAGATCCGGTCAAGAACCGGTAGCTCGGCTTCATCCGCCGGGACAAAGGAACCTATCTGCGCCATCAGGCAGATCAAGGCGGCACTACGGATATAGGTGCTCTTTCCGGCCATATTCGGCCCGGTAATGATCAGGATAGAGGCATGATCATCCATCTGCAGATCATTGGGCACAAAGCGCTCCCCGGAGCTCTGCTCAACCACCGGGTGGCGGCCGCGTTTGATCCGGATCTGCCCCCCTGGTGAGAAGCGGGGCCGGCAGTAACGGTAGCGCTCCGCCGCCTCGGCGAAGCTCTGCAGACAGTCCAGGCGAGCCAGCCGCACGGCCGCGGCCTGCAGCAGGGGTACCGCGGCGGCTACCTCTTCGCGAAGCGCTTCAAAAAGCTCGTACTCGCGCCGGACCAGCTGCTCCCGCGCGCCGGTGATCTGCTCCTCCATCTCTTTCAGCGGCCCGGTGATGAAACGCTCAGCATTGACCAGGGTTTGCCGGCGGTGATATTCCGGGGGGACCAACGCCAGGTTAGGCCGGGTCACCTCGATATAGTAGCCAAAATTGCGGTTATAACCAACCCGTAGAGACTTAATCCCGGTGCGTTCGCGCTCTTTTTTCTCAAAATCAAGCAGCCAACTACGCCCGTCACGGGTGATGCTCCGGAGCCGGTCGACCTCTTCATCGCACCCCTCACGGATAAGGCCGCCTTCGCGCAGCTGCAGCGGCGGATCATCGACCAGAACGCCGGCGATGCGCCCGATCAGCGCGTCAAAGTCAGGTAGCTGCCGCAAAGATTGCAGCAGCGGTGCCCGGCAGCTCTCCAAGAGACGGGTGAGCGGCTCTAAGTTTTCAAGCGTCTCTTTTAAGCCCACCAGGTCGCGGGCGTTAACCCGGCCGCTGCAGAGACGGCTACAGAAGCGCTCCAGATCGATGAGCTGCTGCAGACCGGCACGCAGCTCTCCCCTGGTCAGCGGGTTCTGCCGCAGCTCATCGACCGCCTCCAGGCGCTCTTCAATCAACTGTTGCTCGGTTAACGGCTGCTCCACCCAGCGACGCAGAAGCCGCCGCCCCATTGCCGTATGGCAGTGATCCAGCAGCCCCAGCAGGCTCCCCTTTCGCTTACCCTCCCGGATGGTCTGGGTCAGCTCCAGGTTGCGAGCGGTGATTCCGTCAACCGGCATCCGGTCGCCGGTTGACGAGAGCTCGAGGTTGCGAAAGTGCTTTTCGCGGGCAGGATGCTGCAGCATCTTCAGGTAGCCTAGCGCCACCGCAGCCGCGGTGGCAGCGGCCGGGAAGCGCGACAGGGAGAGCTTCTCCCAAAGCTCTTCACCCCACTGCCTGGTGAGGGCCTCTTTGACCTGCTCGGGGTCGGCTGAAAAATCAAAAACAGTGCCGGGAGTCCCCTGGGGCTCCAGGTAAGGGCGGAATCGCTCTGCTGCCGCAGGTGAGTTGTAGATGCATTCCGCCGGCTGCAGCCGCAGCAGCTCGTCAGCCAGCGCCGGAGCGGCCTCTTCACCGGACCACTCGTTGATCCGAAAATCACCGGTAGAGACATCAACCGCCGCTAATCCATAATATTCTCCGGCGCCGCCGGGAAGCGCGCTGATCGCAGCCAGGTAGTTGTTCCTGCTCTCTTCAAGCATCTCCGGGTCGGTCACGGTGCCCGGGGTAAGGATTTGAGTGATCTCGCGGCGCACCAGTCCGCCCCCTGTGGTAGCCTCCTCCACCTGTTCACAGAGTGCCACTTTAAATCCCTGGTGAAGCAGCTTGTTCAGGTATGTATCGGCGGCATGGATCGGCACCCCCGCCAGGGGGATGGGGTTCTCCTTATTGCTGTCCCGGGTGGTCAAAACAACGTCCATGGCCCTGGCGGCAACTACGGCATCTTCGAAAAAGATCTCGTAAAAATCCCCGACCTGGAAAAAGATAATCTTGTCCGGATGCTGCTCTTTAAACGAGAGATACTGCTTCATCATCGGGGTTAATTCGCTCAAAAGTGCCCTCACCTCCTTTGGTCTAGAATCGATTTGGCCACCTGAGCGGGAATCTCTTTAATCTTTGCCGGTCCGCAAGTAATGCTCCAACACGGCGCGTCCTACGGGAAGAGCCTCGGTTACGGCCCAACCGCTGCTTCCCTCAACCGCCGCAACTACAACAATACCCGGCGATTCAGCCGGCCCGTAGGTGACATACCAGCAGATATTCCCCTCGCCGG
>JAAZPQ010000155.1 GCA_012797175.1 Bacillota bacterium | reverse complement strand
TTTTTTAGCGGGTTAAGCCGGTTTTTTTTCGGCGAGCTTCTTCTTAATCTTAAGTTGATGGGGCAGCTCTTGCTTCTTGCCGTGGCGGGGGCTTTTTTAAAAAACCTGGAGAGCGCTTTTGGGCGCCAGCAGGTGGCGACGCTTACTCGTAGCATTGTCTTTATTGTCCTGATGGGTATCTGCCTTTATAGTTTTACCGCCGCCCTGGACCTTGCCGGGAAGACGATCGATGATCTG
Organism: Bacillota bacterium; assembly: GCA_012797175.1. GTDB lineage: Bacteria > Bacillota > Dethiobacteria > DTU022 > DTU022 > JAAZPQ01. The sequence continues at coordinate 4,141 of JAAZPQ010000155.1, read as the reverse complement.
GTCGATTTCTCCCTGGCCTCGCTGCCGACGCTGACAGCGCTCCTGGCAGCGCAGGGAAGCTTGGCCTCTTCAGCGCTCTTTCATCCCCTGATCATATTTGGAATTAATTTTTTTGGAACCTTGATCCGCAGTGTTGTCTTTCCGCTGATCTACTTTAGTGCCGTTCTGGGCCTGGCCGATCATTTTTCACCGCACTTTAAGGTAAAAAAGCTCTCCGGCCTGTTCAAAGAGCTAAGCATGTGGGTGCTCGGCATCAGCATGACTATCTTTATCGGTATTTTGACGGTGCAGGGCGCCGCCGGAACCGTGGCCGACGCGGTTAGCATGAGGACAGCCAAGTATATGACCGGGGCTTTTGTTCCTGTAGTTGGGAAAATTCTTTCCGATGCCGTCGAAACGGTGGCCGGAGCCTCGATTATCTTGAAAAACGGTATCTATCTAACCGGCGTGGTGGTGTTGCTGCTTTTAACGCTTTTTCCCCTGTTAAAGCTGGCTGCAATTACGCTGCTCTATAAGCTAAGCGCCGCCCTAGTGGAGCCCCTTGGAGAATCGGAGCTGGGCAGCTGTCTCAACGTGATGGGCAATTCGTTGGTCTTGATTCTAGCCGCGCTTGCCTCCGTGGGAGTGCTCTTCTTTCTTGCCGTTACGGCCTTGGTCGGCGCTGGGAATGTGGCCATCATGTTCCGCTAGGGGTGATCTGATGCTGGCGGTCTTAGGCGATCTGGTTCGCAACCTGGTTATTGTCATTTTTCTAAATGCGCTGCTGGAGATGCTCTTGCCGCAGGGTGAGTTTCGCCGCTATATCCGCCTGGTGACCGGGCTGATCGTTATCTTAATGATTGTCAGCACGATTGCCGTGCTTCTAGGAAAATTACCCCGGTTAGAGCCGGTCTTTGCTGACCGGCCGGCAGCGGTGGACGGTGGCGCCATGGAAGATCAGTTTGAAAAGATTGGTGCCACGCATCGGCGGCAGGTGCTACAGCAGTGTCGTGATGCCCTGGAAGAATCGCTTCGTGAAGAGATTGCCGCGGCGGGGGAATGGGAGCTTGTTGAAGCCGTTATTATCCTGGACGAAGATGAGGATAGTACTACTTTTGGCACGCCCCAGCAGATCGATCTCCTGGTAAAGGCCTCTGCGGCCAATACAGGCTGGGTGAATCCGGTCTCAATCGATCCGGTCAAGGTGAAGAAACCGGGCGGCGGGGAGGATGCCGGGCCGGCTGCACGGTTGCCGGAGCTGGAGCAGGCCCTGGCCGGTTTACTGGAGCTTTCCCCGGCCCGGGTGACCGTTTCCGTTGGTGAATGAAATAATTCTAACTCTTTTTTTAGAAAAATTGAATTGCCGGGTTCAATTTCCCGGAGAAGGAGGCAGAATCGAGGTGGGGTTTTGGGATACCTGGAGCAAGATTTTCAGCCCTGCCGGAAAAGATGGCCCGCGCTTAAAAAATGGGCCGCTGCTCTTGATCCTGCTGGCCGTGGGTGTAGGCCTGCTGCTTTTTAACTCTTTCTTTAGCTTCGGTAAAGAGAGAGCGGTAGAGCCGCCGCCAGGTGAAGAGGCCCGGCAGTCCGGCCAGCCGCTGCCGGAGCAGCAGCTAGATCGCGGCCTTGCCGAAATACTGACGCAGATTCGAGGAGTGAGCGAGGTGGAGCTCTATTTAACTCCCGAAACATCGGGAAGGCTGGAGCTGGTCGCAGATGAGGAGCAGTCTCAGCGCCAGACCAGTGAAGGCGATCGCGAAGGGGGTAGCCGTGAAATCGTTGAAGAGACAACGCGGAAAACGTATGTCCTCTTAAGGGATCCGCAGGGCAACGAACTGCCCCTGGTGGTGGAGGAGGGTGAACCCCGCTATCGCGGAGTCCTTGTTGTTGCCCGCGGAGTTGAAGATCCCGAGGTTAAAGCTCGCGTCATCGAAGCGCTGCAGGTTCTCCTGGGGCTGCCGGCGCATCGGATTACGGTTTTGCCGCGTTAATAACGAGGATGGAGGTGAACCGGAATGAGCTTAGTAAACTTAATTGATTTTTTTAAAAAATATCAAAAACCGATTACCTGGCTCTGCTGCCTCGCGATTATGGTCGGGGCAACCTGGTGGATTATTCAAGGCCTCGAAACGAAGATTAAAACTGTCGATATCCTCACCGATGGTGAACTGACCCTAAAGCCAGAGGTTAAAGCTACTACTGATACTGAAAGCGAAGAGGGCGGAGCTAATTTTTTTGCCAGCTATCGGCTGCAGCGTGAGCGGGTCAGGGATCAGTCCATAGAGATGCTGCAGACGCTGATCGACAACCCCAATGCCGCTGCTGCGGCTAAGGAGGAGGCTGAAAAATTGCTTCTGGAAATTGTCCGGCAGCGTGAACAAGAGCTGCTGGTCGAAAATATGGTTAAAGCCCAGGGTTACGAGGATGCTGTTTTTTTCTACCACGATGAGGTGGCTACGGTCATGGTGAAGCAGAAAGATCTTGACGAAAAGAGCTTCATCCAGATTACCGAAACAGTGGCTGGAGCGGTAGGGGTGGAACGTGAAAATGTCCAGGTGATGGCTCGCCCCTAGAAATTGAACCGGTTGCTGCTGTTTGGTATAATATAGTTGAGAACCGCTGTGCCGGGGCTACCGGTAGCGGAGCGCTTAGGAAAAGCAGCTACATTTTCCTGTTCTAATTACTTTAGATGAGGAGGTTAATAATTCATGGCTGATGAGGAAGGACGGGTCATCACATCTGAGCTGGGGTCGATCCGTATTGCCGATGAGGTCGTGGCCGTCATTGCCGGGCTGGCGGCGACAGAGGTGGAAGGTGTCTCAGCGATGAGCGGCGGTTTTGCCGGCGACATTGCCGAGGTGTTGGGACGTCGCAATCTTTCTAAAGGTGTTAAAGTAGAGGTGGGCGCTGAAGAGGCGAAGATAGATCTATACATCATTGTGGACTACGGAAACCGGATTCCCGATGTAGCCTGGGGCATCCAGGAAAACGTAAAAAAAGCAATCGAGCAGATGACCGGCTTGAAGGTTCTTCAGGTAAATGTGCATGTCCAGGGAGTCAATTTCCCGATGAAGGAGAAAGAGAAGGAAGACGAGCAGAAAGAGTCGACCTTAAAGTAGAAGCCCGCAGGACGGGAAAGGGGTTGGTTGAAACCAATGAAATCTATTCGGAGAGTGCTCCTGATTGTCCTGGGTGTATTGATCATGGGGACAGGCATCTTCTTGTTGCTGGCAACTGTTCATCCGCTCGGCGGAACTGGGCTTTACCTCATGCATCGTTACGGACAGACGGTCCTTCTTTTAGTTGGCGGGGCTTTAACGGTAATCGGCCTGATTTTACTCTTGATGGGGATTTTTCCGTCTAAGAAGCAGCCCGAGACAGTGCTGCAAACCGGGGATCTCGGCGAAGTGCGTATTACCCTAAATGCCCTGGAAAATATGGTCCTGCGGGTGGTCCAGCAGAAAAAGGAAATCCGGGGCAGTAAGCGTAAAGTTGTCTCTACTCCGCGGGGCCTGGTGGTCTACCTGCAGGTAAAGGTGGCGGCTGATCAGAATCTGCCCGAGTTAAGCAGTGAGCTGCAGAGGGATGTAAAAAATTATCTGGAAGAGATTACCGGTATTGTTGTCAGCGAAGTAAAGGTAAATATAGAGAATATTATTCTCGAACAAGTTCCGTTGAAAGTAAAGTAAAAACCGGGAGAGAGGGCTCTAAAGGGGGGAGCGAAACTGAACTTCTGGGATTTTTTAAACAGGCATTGGGGAAAAATAATCGGCGGCCTCGTCGGTCTAATCGTTGCCCTGATGATGATCCATTACGGGGTTTTGAAAAGCCTGATCATCTTTGCATTTATCGCCCTGGGTGTTGCTATCGGCTGGCGGCTCGATCTCGATGGAAATATCCGCCAGTATATTGAGCGTCTCTTTTCTCCCCGTGATGATTTTTAGTTGATATCCTGCAGGAGGTGTACCCTTGTCCCGTCGATTGGCCCGGGAAGCAGCTTTTAAAGCTCTTTTTCAAATCGATCTCGGTAAATCAACTACCGAACAGGCGCTGCGTTACGTTTTACAGGGGTTGAACCTGACTGAAAGCGAAGCCCGGTTTGCCCGGGAAATAGTCGAAGGAACCTACCTGCACCGGGCCGAAGTAGATCGTGTAATTGAGA
>JAAZPQ010000154.1 GCA_012797175.1 Bacillota bacterium | reverse complement strand
CCTCCCCTCTTTTCTATTCCTCCTCCGGTTGGGAAAGGGGCACATCGATAATCACCGGCATGATCATCGGCCGGCGCCCGGTCTGCTCGTAGAAAAAGGTGGAGGCCTCGTCTCTTACGCTGGACTTGACGATATTCCAATCCTTCATTTGCTGAGGACTGAGGGCGGCCATGCGACGGGCTATCGCCGATCTGGCCTCTTCAAGCAGATCTTCGGATTCACGGACATAGACAAACCCACGGGTAATAATTTCCGGACCCGAGAGCAGCCGCCCCTGCTGCGGCTCCATGGCCATGACGATGATGACGATCCCTTCTTCGGCCAGAATGCGGCGGTCCCGCAGGACCACGTTGCCGACATCGCCGATCCCGAGCCCGTCCACCATAACCTTGCCAGCAGCTACTGTGCCGGCGACGGTGCCGCGTCCTTCGGTAAATTCGAGCACGGTCCCTGGCTCGATGAGAAAAATATCCTCTGCGGCAAGTCCCAGTCTTTGGGCAATCCTAGAGCAGGCGACCATGTGGCGGTATTCACCGTGCACCGGGACCAGGTAACGAGGTTGGAGAAAGTTTAACATAAGCTTGATCTCCTCTTCGCTGGCATGCCCGGAGACATGCACTCCCGAAATCGATTGATGAATCACCTCGGCCCCGCGCCGGAAAAGATTGTCCACTGTTCGAGCAACTAGCTTCTCGTTGCCGGGGATCGGGTTTGCCGCGATAATGACAGTGTCGCCGGGGATAATCTCAACCTGGCGGTGTTCGGAGGTAGCGATACGGGTTAGAGCGGACATCGGCTCTCCCTGGCTGCCGGTAGTCAGCAGAACAAGTTTTTCCAGGGGAACCTTGTTAATCTGATCCAGCTCTACCAGGATGGAATCCGGAAGGTCAAGATAGCCGAGCTCGGAGGCAATGCGAACTGAATTAACTAAGCTCCGCCCGGTGACACAGATTTTGCGCCCATGACGAGACGCTGCGGTAATCACCTGCTGAATCCGGTGAATATTCGAGGCAAAGGTAGCGAAGATGATCCGGCGCCGCGAGAGGCGTAAGATCTCATCGATGGTCTCGCCAACTTCGCTCTCCGAGGCGGTGAAACCAGGCCGGTCGGCATTAGTAGAGTCGATCAGGGCCAGGAGCACGCCTCGCCGGCCCAGCTCGGCCAGTTTATAGAAATCCGTCACCTTCCCGTCGACCGGAGTATGGTCAAACTTAAAATCGCCGGTATAGACTACTATCCCTACGGGGGTATCGAGGACCACGCCTACCGAATCGGGAATGCTGTGGTTTGTCCGGAAAAACTCGAGGCGGAAGTTTTTCGAAACGTTCAGCTCCTGACCGGCCTTGATTTCTCGTAACTTCACCGGGGAAGGCTGCTCGTACTCTTCGAGCTTGGCCTTGAGCAGTCCGAGAGTGAGACGGGTCCCGTACACCGGTACCGGCAGATCGCCAACAATGTAGGGCAGGGCGCCGATATGATCTTCATGTCCGTGTGTTAAGATAATTGCCCGCAGTTTCTCCCTATTTTCAAGAAGATAGGTGATATCCGGCAGCACGATATCGATGCCGTGCATCTCTTCCTCTGGAAACTTAAGGCCTGCGTCGAGGAGAACGGAGTCGTCATCGTATTCGAAGAGAAACATATTTTTCCCGATCTCCCCGACACCACCCAGGGGGATTACCCGCAAGCTGCTGTTTGATTTTTTCAAGTTATGATTGCTCCTTCTGCAATAATATGGCACTAAGCACCTGCCAGGTCGCAAAGATGCAACAACCGGGTTAGACCGGCCAGATCCTTGCCTGTAAGCGGCAGGAGCGGCAGGCGGGGTCGACCGACATCGATTCCCACCAGGTTTAAAGCAGCCTTTACCGGAATCGGATTAGCTGCCACAAAGAGCCCTTTAAACAGCGGCAGTAAAGCCAGGTGTAAGCGGGTCGCTTCGACCACCCGCCCCTGTTTAAAGCATTCGATCATTGCAGCAATTTGCGGTCCGACCAGGTGCGAGGCCACACTGACTACCCCTACCGCTCCCAGGCTGAGTAGCGGCAAGGTTAGCGCATCATCACCCGAGTAGAGGCTAAATCCGGGCGGCGCCTGTGCACAGATCTCCGCTGCCTGCTCCAGGTTGCCGCTAGCCTCTTTCAGGGCGATAATATTTTCAATCTCCGCTAAACGAAGCACTGTCTCCACATGCAAATTCACCCCGGTGCGCCCCGGAACATTGTAGAGCATCACCGGTAAAGCTGTCGCTTCGGCAACAGCCCGAAAGTGCCGGTAGAGCCCCTCCTGAGTCGGCTTGTTGTAGTAAGGGGTTACCAGCAAGATCCCGTCTACCCCGGTTGAAGCCGCCTCCCTGGTCAGCCGCATAGAGGCAGCGGTACAGTTATCTCCGGTGCCCGCGATCACAGCCGCCCTGCCCCCGACTGCCTCCACAACCACGCGAAACAGCTTTAATTTTTCCGCTCCGGTCAGGGTGGGAGATTCTCCGGTAGTTCCGGAGACCACCAACCCGGTAGAGCCGTGATCCACCAGGTAGCGGGCCAGCTCCGCAGCGGTGCTATATTTCACTTCTCCTCCCTCGTCAAAGGGAGTAACCATTGCCGTAATCACAGTTCCCAGTGCTGTTGACAACAGAAGCACCTCCATAAGTATAGCATAACCCGGCAGCTTGTAAATTCCAGCCCGGCATTATTCAAGATTAATTAAACCGTATTCACCAGAAGCGGCTGCAGCTGCCGGCCGGTTAACGCCGCCTCTGCCGCCGGGATAATTAACTCCGGCCGGGCCACCAGGGAATTTGGCTTACTGGCGGGGTTATCCTGGCCGAAGGGCACCATATAGACATTTTTCGTATTCAGAAGCACAGCCAGGTTCCCGGCATTTAAGCCGAGGGCATCGTTGGTAGAGATGGCCAGAAGAAGCGGCCCCCCGTTGCGTAGCTGGGCCTTGGCCGCCATCAGGACTGCGCTGTCGCTAATCCCCCGGGCCAGCTTCGCCATGCTGTTTCCGGTGCAGGGGGCGATCAGGAGCAGATCCAGCAGCTCTTTCGGCCCGATGGGTTCAACATCGACAATGCTGAGCCAGGGTTGCCGGCCGGTAATTTGCTCAATTTTTTGCTGCACCGCTGCGGCCGTACCAAAACGGGTATCAGTTTGCCGCACTGTCGGGGAGAGTATCGGGAAAAGATCCGCACCGGCACGAACCATTTTCTCAAATTGTGGCAAGATTGCTTCAATGGTGCAGTGTGAACCGGTCAACGCCACCCCGAT
>JAAZPQ010000153.1 GCA_012797175.1 Bacillota bacterium | reverse complement strand
GAGATCAACTTACTGCTCGACGAGCTGGAGGCAGCCCGGTCAAAGATGCTCGAAAGCGAAGCACGATTACGATTAATTACCGATAATATGCGGGATATCATCTGTATTATCGATAGTAGTTTTAGAATTCAGTTTATCAGCCCTTCGGTGAAGGGCTTTCTGGATTACGAACCGGAAGAGCTTTTTTGCCGGAATATCCTTGATTTTATCTACGAGCCTGATAGACCGAAACTGCAGCAGCTTTACCGGGAGATCACTGCGGAGCAGCCGGAGATTAGAGAAGAAATTCGCCTCCGGCACCGTAACAGCTCATTTATCTGGGTAGAGGTAAACGGCAAGCTTCTTTTTGATGAGCGCGACCAGGTTAAGCATGTAGTTATCGTCGTCCGCAATATTGAAGAGCGTAAAGAGGCGATGGAACAGTTAATCTACTTAACTATGCATGATCCGGTTACCGGTCTTTATAACCGCAGGTATTTTGAAGCCGAGCTGCAACGGTTTTACAAAGAAGAAGATTACCCGATTTCAGTGATCGCCGCGGATATGGATGGCCTCAGCTTGGTTAATGATACGATGGGGCATACTTGGGGCGACAGATTGTTAAAACGTTGTGCCAACATTTTACGGAAAAGAGTTGGTCCTAAGGGCAAAACCTTTCGGATTGGGGGCGATGAGTTTGCCCTTGTTCTGCTCCGCACCGGCGATGCGGAGGCGTCCGAACTGATTGACCGGATTCACGATGAGATAATACGCTATAACCGCGGTAACCCCGGGTTACCGCTAAAGGTATCGCTGGGCTATGCGGTTAACGGAGGCTGCTCTGCATCAATTAAGAAGACCTTCGAGCAGGCGGATGACCGGATGTACCGGAACAAGCTTTACCGGACCATAAAAAACCGTGAACAGAACACTCAAACTTTGCTGGAGATTCTTGCTGAACGGGATCAGCTTGAAGACGGGCATGCCGAGCGGATGGAAGATCTCTGCCTTAAATTAGCCCAGCAGATCGGTCTTTCCGGGCAGCAGGTTAAGGACCTGTCCCTGCTTGCGTTGGTGCACGATCTGGGAAAAATAGGCATTCCAAAGAAGATCTTGTTTAAAGATGGACCGCTTACTGCGGAAGAGTGGGAATTCATGCGTCGCCATCCCGAGAAAGGCTATCGTATTGCCAGCTCTTTCCCCGATCTGACCCCGATCGCCGATCTGATCCTGCTGCACCATGAGAGATGGGACGGCAGCGGGTATCCCCTCGGCCTTGAGGGCGAAGAGATCCCGCTTGAGTGTCGCATCCTCGCTATCGCCGATGCCTACGATAATATGACCAACGCACGCTATTACGGAACAGTGCGAAGCAAAGAAGAGGCGCTGGCCGAACTGCAGAGATGTGCCGGCACCCAGTTTGATCCTGTTCTTGTAGAGATTTTTATTAAGCTGGTGGCGGAATGAAAATGGCTGCTATTCTCCAGGCTTCCCTCTTCCTTCTTCGTTTCCCGTGGGGAGAGGGGTATACTGTACCGAAGGACGGCGCTGGCCCGGTTGGGGATAAAGGGCCATCAGGTTATAGATTTCCAGGGGCATCTCTGTGCTCACAGGCAAACCAAACTCTTGCAAGGTTTGCGTGGTCAATGGAAAATCATGGGTCCAGTGCCCGCCGCTGAGCAGTCGGGCATGCTTGCGGGCCTCTTCCTCTGGCAGGTGTTTACCCAGCAGACGGTAGACAGTATCTTCAATCTGCCGTTGCGCCTTAGCGGCAATATCGGCCAGGATCAAAGTCTGATCATCGATCCGATTGATCTTTTTTTCAGCGAGAACTTTGAGGATGGAGGCGGCCGGGTAGCTGCCGATCTGGGGATCGACGGGCCCGAGAACCGCGTTTTCGTCCATGACGATCTCATCGGCCGCCAGGGCGATCATCGTACCCCCGGACATGGCATAGTGCGGGACAAAGACAGTTACTCTGGAGCGGTGTTTCTGTAAGGCCGCGGCAATCTGCTCCGTAGCCAGGACCAGCCCCCCCGGGGTATGCAGAATTAAATCAATAGGCAGATCATCCGGGGTGAGGCGGATTGCCCTTAGGATCAGTTCGGCGTCTTCGATATTAATAAAACGAGAGAGTGGGATTCCCAGAAAGCTGAGGAATTCCTGGCGGTGAATTAAGGTAATCAGCCGTGAACCTCTCTTTTTTTGAAACCGCCGCAGTATTTTTAACCGGGACAAGTTGACCCGCTGCTGTTTTACAGCCGGGGCCAGTAAGGAGATAATAACTACTAACCAGAGCAGCCAGAGATAGTCCATCGTTTATTGTTCCACCCCATCGATTGCTTGGTTATATTATCTCTCGACATCGATATTATTATCTCATTGCAACCGCCCGGGTCAAGGGCAGGGATTATAGGAAGAAGCACAGAATTTTAACAATAAGGGCAAATGTTAGCGGAGAGCTGTACCTGCACGAGAACGAGGCGGCGACAAATACAGGGGCGGCAGAGATCTGCTGTAAAGCCAACCTAGTTTTACTAGCCGGTCGGTAATGACCGCCGCTACCAATTAAAGAACGGGAGATTGAACCATGGATCAAGAAAAAGAGCTTCTTGCCAGGGCAAAAGCGCCTACCGCGGAGGCGATGCGGCTTCACCCTTTTTACCGGGGAAAAGTAGAGATCTCTTTAAAGAGCCCGGTCCGTAATTCTAGCGATTTTGCCATCTGGTATACTCCGGGCGTGGCCGGGCCCTGCGAGGCTATCGCCGGGGATAAGGAACAGGTTTACCGCTACACGAACAAGGGTAATTGCGTGGCGGTTGTTTCCGACGGAACCCGGGTGCTGGGGCTGGGTGATATCGGGCCCGAAGCAGGGTTGCCGGTTATGGAAGGAAAGGCCCTCCTCTTTAAATACCTGGGCGGGGTCGATGCGGTCCCCCTCTGTGTGCAGGCCCGGGAGGCCGATGACCTGGTCAATTTTGTAAAAATGTTACAGCCCTCCTTCGGAGGGATTAACCTGGAGGATATCGAAAGCCCGAAATGCTTCGATGTTCTCGAGAGGCTGCGCCGCGAATGCTCTATTCCGGTCTGGCATGATGACCAGCAGGGGACGGCGCTGGTCACGCTGGCCGGCCTGATCAATGCCCTTAAAATTGTCCGGAAGAAGATCGACCGGGTCAAGATTGTCCTGGTGGGAGCCGGGGCGGCGAATCTCTGTACGGCCCGTTTGCTGATCGCCGCCGGGGCCGATCCGGGGCGGTTAATTATCTGCGACCGCAAGGGAACGCTCCACCAGGGACGGGGAGATCTTGACGAAGAGCAACCTCACAAGTGGCAGATGGCCCAGGTAACCAATCGTGAGAACCTGGCTGGCGCGACCGCCGAGGCTTTCCGGGATGCTGATGTAGCCATCTGCCTTTCACAACCCGGGCCGGCGACAGTGAAAAAAGAGTGGGTTAAGCAGATGGCCCCGGGGGCGGTTCTCTTCGCCTGCGCTAATCCTATCCCCGAAATCTGGCCTTGGGAGGCGAAGGAGGCGGGAGCAAAAATTGTCGCCACCGGGCGCTCCGACTTCCCCAACCAGGTGAATAACTCTCTTGGCTTCCCGGCAATTTTTAGAGGGGTGCTCGATGTCCGGGCCACAGCAATCACCGACGGGATCTGTATCGCCGCTGCGAAAGAGCTGGCCGCCTGTGCTCCGGAGGGGGGGCTTAATCCTGAGAAGATCCTTCCGTCGATGGACGATGAAGAGATCTTTCCGCGGGTGGCTACGGCTACAGCTATGCAGGCAATTGCCGAGGGAAAGGCGCGGCTGCAGCTCGGCCGCCATGAGATCTATCAAAAAGCGGAGGTGGCCATTAAACGTGCCCGGAGACAGACCAGTTTGTTGATGGAGCATGGGATAATCCCAGCGCCGCCGGATGAATAAGAAAGGGGATATCAATGTTTTTTCGCCAGGAGGGACTTCTGGATGGCCTACAGGTGCTGGACCTGACCAGGCTGCTGCCGGGTCCGCTCTGCACCATGCTGATGGGTGATTACGGTGCCACGGTGGTGAAAATTGAAGATATTGTCTCTGGAGACCCTACCCGGGCAATAGGCGAGACTATTGATGGGGAGGGGAGTTTTTTTTGGCAGCTGAATCGCAATAAAAAAAGCCTGGCGCTAAATCTAAAGGCCGAGCACGGGAAAAAAATCATGCGGCAGCTAGTGGCGAAATGCGATGTCCTGGTGGAAGGTTTTCGCCCGGGGGTGCTGGAACGGCTGGGATTGGGCTACCGCGATCTTAGCACTCTTAATCCCGGCTTGGTCTACGCCTCTATCTCCGGTTATGGCCAGGAGGGATCTTACCGGGAGAGGGCCGGGCATGATCTGAACTATACCGCGCTGACCGGTCTGCTTGATCTAAGCGCCGCGCCGGGCGAAGCCCCGGTGATGCCGGCGGTGCAGATTGCCGATATCGGTGCGGGGAGCCTGGGGGCGCTGGGCGGGATCTTCATGGCTCTCTATGCGCGTGAAAAAAGCGGGCGGGGGTGCCATATCGACGTTTCGATGACCCGGGGGCTGCTGCCGTGGCTGGTTTATGCCGCTGCGGCCCCGCCCGGGGACGACCCCCTGCCGCGGCGCGGCTGTGGCCATATTACCGGGGGCTACGGCTGCTACAATATCTATGAAACCGCGGACGGTAAATATATGAGCCTGGGGGCGCTGGAGCCGATCTTCTGGCAAAACTTTTGCAATGCGGTGGGGAGACCGGAGTGGGTAGAGAAACAGTTTAACCAGTCTGCCCAGGAAGGGCTCTTCGAGGAGCTGAAAGCGCTCTTTCAGGAGAAGACCCAGGATGAATGGGTTAAATTTTTCGTGCATCATGAGGCCTGCTGTGAGCCGGTGCTCGATCTGGACGCTGCTGCAGCTCACCCGCTGGCCCGGGAGCAGGATTTCTGGATCGAGGTGGCCCGCCTGGAGGGCCCTTCTCAGAGGCAGCCCGGCTTTCCGCTGCTTTTTTCTGGTTTCAAGGGAGAGGTGCGCTTGCCGCCACCGCGGTTGGGTGAGCATACCGGGGAAATTTTAGAATCGCTTGGTTATTCCCGGGCCGAGGTAAAAAAATTATCGAAAGAAGGCGTGGTTCGGGAAACCGGCTGAATTGAGGGAGGGCTCACTACCAATTAATTGTGGTAATCTAGATCGAACCATGTTAAGCCAAGTAGAAGTTGAAGCAGATAAGGAGCGGGTCCGACAGATCTTTTCACTGCTGGAGCAGCACTATCCGCATGCCCGTACCAGGTTAGAGTATGCCAATCCCTTCCAACTATTCGTGGCCGTTCTTCTCTCGGCACAGACCACCGATGAACAGGTTAACCGGATTACCGCGCCGCTCTTTGCGGCTGTTCCTACGCCGCAGAAAATGGCCCGGATGAAACCCGAAGATCTGGAGCCTTACCTTAAGGGATGTGGCCTCTACCGGAACAAAAGCCGCTACCTGGTCGAGGCGAGCAGGATGATTGTCGATGATTTCGGGGGCGTATTACCGGATAACTTCACTGGTTTAACCTCACTTCCGGGAATCGGGAGGAAAAGTGCCAACGTGATTTTAAACGTCGCCTTCGGAAAGCCCGCCCTGGCCGTGGATACCCATGTTTTCCGGGTGGCCCGCCGCCTGGGCCTGGCCTCGGCGAAGAGCACCGCTGGGGTTGAAGATGAGCTTAAGGAGAAGCTTCCTCCTGAAGAATGGGGTGCTATGCATCACCGCCTTATTGCCCACGGAAGGGCCGTCTGCCGGGCCCGGCGTCCGAAATGCACGGGCTGTATCTTGAAAGATTACTGTGCTAAAGGAAAATCTGCTGCTGCTGAAGCATAAACTAGATTTTGCTATTAAAATTATTACTGCCTCCGGGCAGAATACTTAAACCAGTTAGGGGAGAGGTAACATGGCTGTTCACAAGTTATCAGCCGGTGAGCTAAAGTATTACTGTGATCCGCAGGAGCTTTCTTTCGAAACTACTGCCGAGATCCCGCTGTTGGAGGGGATGATCGGACAGGAACGTGCGGTTAAAGCGATGGAGTTTGGCCTGCGCATTAAACGTGCCGGCTATAATATTTTTATGACCGGCTTTACCGGGACCGGAAAACTAAGTTATGCTCTTTCTGCTGTCGAAAAAATTGCCGCCGGGGAACCGCTTCCCGATGACTGGCTCTATGTTTACAATTTTGATAACCCCGGTGAGCCGCTGGCCCTCAACCTGCCAGCAGGTAAGGGGGCGCTTTTCTGCCGCCATGTTGAAGAGCTGTTTGAAGATTTAAAGCAAGCCATCCCCAAAGCCTTTGACACCGAGGATTACGAACGGCAGAAAGCTGTTTACGTCAAAGAGTTCCAGGCGCAGCGCAATGCATACCTTGAAGAGCTGAATAAGACAGCACTAGAGCACGGCTTTACTCTGAAGAGAACCAGCTCCGGTTTTGTAACCGTCCCACTGCTGGACGGCGAGCCGCTCAGTGAAGAGGATTACGCCAAGCTCGATCAGTCGGTTAAGGAAGAGCTGGAGAAAAAATCTACCGCCGTGCAATTGAAAGCTATGGAGATCATGCGCCGGATCCAGTCTGCCGAGAGGGAACTCAAAGAGAAATTTAAACAGCTTGATCAGAAGATCGCCATTGCGGCGACCGGCCATCTATTTAATGAGATCCTGGAAATATATAGCGGCTTCCCTGAAGTACAGCGCTATCTGAAAGCACTTCAGGAAGATGTCCTCTCCAACTTAGGTGAATTCCGTGCTGAAGAAGAGGAGCAGACCTTTCCGCTGTTCTGGTTGCGCCGCCAGAGCCAGGAGCAAGCCGAACTGCGCTACAAGGTTAACCTGCTCGTCGATCACCGGGAGACCACGGGAGCGCCGCTAGTTTATGAGACCAACCCTTCGTACTACAATCTTCTTGGGAGAATGGAATACGAAAATCGTTTTGGAGCGGTCGTGACCGACTTTACCATGCTGAAAGCCGGTGCCCTACACCGGGCCAACGGCGGTTACCTGATTTTACAGGCCAATGATGTGCTGGCAGGGATGCAATCGTGGGAGGTGCTGAAACGGGCTCTCAAAACTAAGGAGATCCGCATCGAGACCCTGGGTGAGCAGTACGCCCTGACCGCGTTCTCCACCCTGCGGCCGCAGCCGATTCCGCTGCAGGTGAAAGTAATCCTGATCGGTAATCCCCTGCTCTACCAGCTGCTCTATTATTACGATGAAGATTTTCGCAAGCTCTTTAAAGTAAAGGTAGATTTTGATGTCGAGATGGAGAAACACGACCGGAACGTAGCCAAGATGGCTGGCTTTATTGCCTATCACTGCAACCAGGAGAAGCTGCGTCATTTTGATCGTGCCGCGGTAGCAAAGATGATTGAATATAGCGCTCGCCTGGCTGAGCACCAGGAAAAATTAAGTACCCGTTTCAATGATATCGTCGAACTGCTCTACGAGGCTGATACCTGGGCCGGAATTGAGGGAACCGATATTGTCGGAGCAGCTCATGTTGAGAAAGCGCTGGCCGAAAAAATTCAACGCTCCAACAAGTACGAGCAGAAGATCCTGGAGGCTATTGAGGAAGGGCACCTTCTCCTCGATCTTGAAGGGGCCAAGATCGGCCAGGTGAATGCTCTTTCGGTAATTGACCTCGGGGATTACCAGTTTGGCCGTCCCTCAAGGGTGACCGCCTCGGTTTATCCCGGCCGCCGCGGGATTATCGATATTGAACGGGAGAGCAAACTTAGTGGAAAGATTCATGATAAGGGGATACTGATCTTAAGCGGTTATCTTGGCCGTCGCTACGGCCGGAAAGTTCCCCTCACCCTTTCGGGTAGCCTCTGTTTTGAACAATCTTACAGCGGGGTAGAGGGAGACAGCGCCTCGGCCGCGGAGCTTTTTGCCCTCATCTCGAGCATCTCCGGGATTCCGTTAAAACAGGGGCTCGCCGTGACCGGGTCGGTCAACCAAAACGGCGAGATACAGCCGGTTGGCGGGGTAAACAGCAAGATTGAAGGCTTTTTTGATGCCTGTAAGATTAAAGGTCTAACCGGAGAGCAGGGCGTGATTATCCCAGAGACCAACCGAAAGAACTTGATGCTGCGGGACGAGATCGCTGCTGCTGTTTCCGCCGGAAAGTTTCATCTTTATACCGTCTCGACCGTGGATGAGGGGCTGACCTTGCTCACGGGCCGGGAGGCGGGTGCGGAGCTGGAAGACGGTAGCTTTCCGCCGGGTACGGTGAACGAGGCGGTGGTCAAGCGGCTGCAGCAGTTTGGAGAGACGCTGCGCCGCCAAAAAGAGCTGGAGGAGAACCATGAGCAAGAGCAGGAATAAAGCGCCGACGACCGGGGATACCGGGATGGAGCCTTATGCCGGGTTTGCGGCTGTCTATGACCAGATTATGGCCGGTGTCGACTACGAAGGCTGGGTCGATTATGTTGAGTCTTTGCTGCAGCATCTCGGCCGGCGGCCGCACTCCCTGCTCGACCTTGCTTGCGGTACCGGCAGCTCGACCCTGCCCTTTGCTGCGCGTGGTTACCGGGTCAGCGGCGTGGACCGGTCAGAAGAGATGCTGCAGGTAGCCCGGGCCAAGGCCGTGGCGGCTGGGCTGGCGGTTGATTTCTACCGGATGGATCTGCGGGCGCTGCGCCTGCCGGAACGCTATGACCTGGCTCTCCTCTTCCAGGATGGGCTCAACTACCTTCTTGCCGAAAGAGAACTTCGACAGGCTTTTACCGGTGTCCGCAAGCTGCTGCTCCCGGGGGGGCTTTTTATCTTTGACCTGACCCGCCCCTCGTTGAGGAATCAAAGCGAGGAGCTTTCGGTTTACTGGGCCGAGGAGGAAGACTATACGCTGATCTGGGAGAGCCGTTACCAAAGGATGGCTGAAACCTGGGAGCTCTTCTTGACCGTCTTTATCACCGAAGGGGAGGGGCTCTATCGCAAATTCCAGGAGCGCCACCGGGAGAAGGACTACCCGCCGGAGACAGTAAGTAGGCTTTTAGAGGAGACCGGGTTTACCCTGCTTAAAATGTTGCCCACCTACCGTCTGGATCCTGCTGGGGGCAGCGAGCAGAAGCTGACTTTTGTCGCCCGGCGGGAGAGCTGAAGAAGCGTCCTTGATGCTTGTTAATGCCCCGGACTGCCTATGGCCGTGATGCTGTTCAAGCTTCATCCGGCGGAAGAGATACCTGCAGCTGCGTTAGCGAGGCGGTTTTTTTTCAACGCTTTTTTCGGCCAGGTAGTAATCTACCAGCAGCACTTTCAGGACAGCGCTCAAGGGTACGGCCAGGATAATTCCGGTAATCCCGCCCAGCTGCCCGCCGATCATGATCACCGCGATCACCGTTAGAGGGCTGAGGTCAACCGCTTTACCCAGGAAGACCGGGGTAAACACAAAGCCGTCGAGAGCCTGGACCACCAGGTAGACGGCAAGCACGAAGAAAAAGTTAGGGGCGCCAGGGATAAAACTGAGCAGAAGCGCCGGCAGCGCAGCCACGACCGGCCCGATATAGAGTATAATATTTAAAATGCCGGCCAGGGCACCAAGCATTAGCGCAAAAGGCAGCCCTAGAATGGCCAGCCCTCCCCCGGTGAGCAGACCCACAAAGAGCGATTTTATCAGGGTGCCCCGGATATATGCCCCCACCTTCTGGTCAATAACCCCGAGAATATGGCCGACATCTTCTTTATAGATCTGCGGAGCAAGCAGCGTAAGGTTGGCTTTGGCTTTCTCCAGGTCTTGAACCAGGTAGAAGACCAGGAAGATCAACATCACGGAGATCCAGGCTTTCGAGACTAAGGACATAGAAAAATTGGCCAGGTTTTTCAGGATTTGCTGCACAAGAGCAGGAGCCTCTTTTGTAAAAGCAGTATAATACTCGGTTAGCATATCGGCCAGCTTAAGGTTGAAGCGCTGGTCGATCTCGTCGAGCCGGTTAAGCAACTGTTCCGCGTTATCGAAGAGCCCGGTAGAGATAAAGTTGGTCAGCTCTGAAAGTTCGCCGTAAAGACCAGGGATAAGAAAGTAGAAAAAGAGAAACATGCAGATAAGGACAATCAACACGGCGCTGATAGCCGCCAAAAGGGGCGGAAACTTATGACTAATTAAAAAGTTAACCAGCGGTATCAGCAAATAAACAATGAAGAGAGCGATAATAAAGATAGTGATAACCGGAGCCAGCCTGGCGATTACAAATATAAGAATACCTATTGCAGCAAAAGAGAGGGCAAACTTAAGGGCGAGGCGCCACTCCTTGTCGACAACCACCGGCAGACCCCTTTCTCGCAAAAAAGCAACTTGTTTAATATCTACCATTGCATTCTAACATGAGCGCTGGCAAAATGAAAGCCAGGTGACAGGGGTGACAGGGGGACGTTTCTGTTGTCACCTTTTTTGTTGTCATGAAAAGATGGGGCGGTGATTATATATTAGAGATTGCGGTTGATGGAAGGAGGGGGTGGGGTGAGGGCTCTTGGCGGGACCCTCGCGGCGCTGGGGCTACTGGCGGCGGGGCTTTTATTTTTGCCCGCTCCGGAGGGATCTTCAACCGGGGGTATTTTTGCAGCTCTCTGGCTGCTGGTCACGGGAATATCGGCCCTCGCTTTTCTAAGAGAGCTCACGATGCTGTTGCGGTTAAGTCAAATTCGAAGCCGTTGGATGCGAGCCGCTAAGAGGGCGCGGCGCCGTCCTGCCGGTGATCTCTCCCGCGTTACTCCCCTCCGGGAGCGGGAGAGACGCTTAGATTAAAGAGAGTTTCCGGGGCGATAACGACCCAATTAACGGTGACCAGGTAGTCTTTTTCCTCAACGGTAAACTGGCGCCGGTGAAGCAGGGCTACGACCAGGTCCGGCTCCAGGTCCCTGGTGGTGGCGCCGATCAACCCGGAAGTGATCTCGCTGATTAGGCGCTGTAGCTCCAACTGGACAAAGTGATCCAACTCGCCCGTAATGGTGAGATCGATGGAACGGATCTCTCCTTCTTGTTGATCCGCCCACAGCGCTTCGAGGCGGGCCAATTTTTGCGTGGTTTCAAAGAGCTCTACTTTGAGTTTCTCCTTATCCCAGTAGAGCTGCTCGAGGCGCTCTGCATGGTAAAGATGGATGATCAGCCCGCCGGCAAGTGCTCCCAGGAGCAATACTCCCAAATTCCGGCGCATGCTTAACGATCGGATCCTAGAGAGATGATGATCAGGTATCCGAGATGGGCACCGAGAAAGGCGCTGCCGATAATCAGCAGCTGCTTGCCCAGATTGATAAACTGTTTGCCCAGAACGCCGGCCTCGAAGGTTCTGATCACCCCGAAGGTTCCTCCCAGGGCCGCGACCAGTGCCCATATTTTTAGCTCATCGGCCAGCTCGAGCATAGTCTTCAGCGGAGGACGGTGCAACAGGGCTGCTCCTAGCGAGCCCATCAGGCTTCCTCCCAGGTTTACACCGAGAGCCACACAGAAGGTCAGCAAAAGGGTGACAAAAAAGCGCTCATTATCCATATACTCATCCCTTCAGCAAAGATCTCTTCAGCAAATTAATATGCCGGTGATAGGAAATAGTTGCCGAGAAGTAGAAATAAGCAGTGAAGTCGAATCGCTAAATGGAGTGTGAAAATTGTCGAAACAGAATTTTGTCCACCTGCATTGCCACACCGAATACAGTCTTCTGGACGGAGCCGCCCGGATCAAGGAGCTGGTCAGGCGGGCGGCAGAACTGGAGATGCCTGCCGTGGCCATTACCGATCACGGGGCCATGTTCGGTGTTGTCGATTTTTACAAGGAGGCGCTAAAAGTCGGAGTGAAGCCGTTGATCGGCTGCGAGGTTTATGTGGCACCGCGCTCGCGTTTACAAAAAGAACCGAAACTGGACGATTATCAATATCACCTTCTTCTCCTGGCAGAAAACCAGACCGGTTATCGCAACCTTATGCAGATCGTTTCTGCCGGCTATATCGAAGGATTTTATTATAAACCGCGGGTTGATCACGAGCTGCTTGCGGAATATAGTTCCGGCTTGATTGCTCTTAGCGGTTGTCTCGCTGGGGAGATCCCCACCCTGCTAGCGCGGGGCGAGGATAAAAAGGCTTGCAACCTGGCCGGCCGCTACCGGGAGATATTCGGTCCGGAGAACTTTTATCTGGAACTGCAGGATCACCGTCTCCCGGAACAGGCAACGGTGAATCAAGGCCTCTGTGCTATTGCCCGGGAGATTGGAGCCGGGCTGGTGGCGACCAATGATGTGCATTACATTTCTCGCGATGATGCCGCGGTTCACGATGTCCTGCTCTGCATTCAGACCGGCAAGACAGTCCACGATACCGATCGCTTGAAATTTGAGACGGATGAGTTCTATTTCAAGAGCGCTTCGGAGATGGCGGCCCTATTCAAAGAGTGTCCGGAGGCGCTGCAGAACACCTTAGAGATTGCGGAGCGCTGTTCGGTTGATTTTGAATTTGACCGGTTATACCTGCCCGGATATGATCTTCCGGAGGGGATTGAAGATGCCGCTGCCTATTTAAGTCAGCTCTGCCGCAAAGGTCTGCAGAAACGCTATCCGGAAATCACCAAGCAGTTGGAGCAGCGGCTTGACTACGAGCTTGAGATTATCAGCCAGATGGGATATGCGAACTATTTTTTGATCGTCTGGGATCTGATCGAGTATGCGCGCAGTGCTGGCATACTGGTCGGTCCGGGGCGGGGTTCGGCCGCCGGTAGCCTGGTGGCTTATTGCCTCGGGATTACCGATATCGACCCCATCCGGAACGCTCTTCTTTTTGAGCGTTTTCTTAACCCCGAGCGTGTTTCTATGCCCGATATCGATATCGACTTCTCTGATGACAAGCGCGACCGGGTTCTAAGTTATGTATCAGAAAAATATGGCACCGAGAGGGTGGCCCAGATTATCACTTTCGGCACCATGGCCGCGCGCGGGGCGGTGCGCGATGTCGGCAGAGCGCTGGCTTTTCCCTATGGTGAAGTCGACCGGGTAGCCAAGATGATCCCTAATGAGATCGGCATGACCATTAGCCGGGCCCTGGAGCAGAGTAGAGAGCTGCAGGCACTCTACCAGGAGGAAGAGCGCTACCGGCAGCTTCTCGATACTTCGATGGCGGTAGAAGGGATGCCCCGCCATGCCTCCACTCATGCCGCGGGGGTGGTCATTGCCCGGGAGCCACTGGTAAACCATGTTCCGCTGTTAAAAACAAATGATCAGACTGTGGTAACCCAGTTTCCCATGGGAACGTTGGAGCAGCTCGGTCTCCTGAAGATGGATTTTCTCGGCCTGAAGACGTTAAGTATCATTGAAGAGGCCTTGGCCCATATTCGCCGCCGCCACGGTCGCGAGATTGTTTTAAGCGAGATCCCGCTTGACGATGCCGCGACCTACCGGCTGCTTTCAGAAGGTGAAACTACCGGCATCTTTCAGCTGGAAAGCTCCGGCATGCGCAACGTTCTTCGCGAGCTGATCCCCAACAAGTTCGCCGATATCGTCGCCGTGGTCGCCCTCTACCGCCCCGGGCCGATGGAGCAGATCCCGGTCTTTATCAACAGCAAGCACGGCCGGGAGCCTTTCCATTATCCTCACCCGGTCCTGGAGCCGATTTTAAAAGAGACTTACGGCGTCATCGTTTACCAGGAGCAGATCATGGAGATTGCCGCTACCATGGCCGGTTTTTCCCTGGGCCAGGCCGACCTGCTGCGCCGGGCCATCGGTAAAAAGAAGAAAGAGATTCTCGATCAACAGCGGGAGCTGTTTATCGACGGCTGCCTGAAAAACGGCTATTCACGCCGCCTGGCCGAAGAGATCTACGATCTAATCTTAAAATTTGCCTCTTACGGCTTTAACAAATCCCATGCCGCCGCTTACGCCCTCATCGCTTACCAGACCGCTTATCTAAAGGCAAATTACCCGGTTGAATTCATGGCTGCGCTAATGACCGGCTACTGCAGCAATAGCGAGAAGGTCGCCCTCTATATCGCCGATTGCCGGCGCCAGGGTATCGAGGTCTTGCCGCCTGATATCAATGAAAGTGAGATTAATTTTACCGTCGTGGACGAGAACCGCATCCGTTTCGGCCTGGCCGCGGTAAAGAATGTCGGCACCGGAGCGATTGAATCTATCCTGGCCGCCCGCCGGGAGAGGCCTTTCCGCTCGCTGCGTGATTTTTCATCGCGGGTTGACGGGCGTCTCTGTAATCGCAAGACTGTGGAGAGTTTGATTAAGTGCGGTGCTTTTGATACCCTGGGGGGGCATCGGGCCCAGTACCTGGCCTGCCTGGAGGAGACCATCGCCGAGGGCCAGGTTATCCAGCGAGAGCGGCAAAACGGGCAGATGACTATGTTTTCGCTAATGGATCAACAGGATAAAGAAGAGCTGATCAAGGACCGGCTTCCTGAAATAGAAGAATTTTCAGATAGGGAGAGGCTGGCCCTAGAAAAAGAGATGCTGGGGCTCTATATCTCCGGGCATCCGCTGGAGCAGTACCGTCCCTTGCTGGAGCGGATGACCGGGCTGACCGACTGTGCCGCGCTGAAAGAGGCCCGGGACCGGAGTGCGGTCAGCGTGGGGGGGATTGTCAGCCAGGTTCGCTCGATCTATACAAAAAAAGGAAAGCCGATGGCTTTTGTCAAGCTCGAAGATTTCACGGGCAGTGTGGAGATTGTTGTCTTCAGCGAGCTCTACGAGAGACGCCGCGAGATTTTCCAGGAAGATAACCCCTTGATGGTGAAGGGGAAAGTGGATCTAAAAGAGGAGGAAGAGCCGAAGATCATCGCTGAATCTGCTGTCCCATTGCCGCGCGTGACCAGGCAGCTCTTTATCAAGGTCGGCGCTGCTACCAGCCGGACGGCCCTGGCGACGCTGAAGAAGATGCTGCGTTCGGTGAAAGGTGACCTGCCGGTTTACCTTTACTTTGAACGAGAGAAGAAGATGATCATGCTTGATGAAAGCTGCCGGGCCTCCGCAGAGCCGGCCTTTCTGGAAGAGATTGAAAAACTGCTGGGCTCCGGTTCTGTCCGCGTGGAAGAGTTAAAACCGGGGCTGTGGCACACGATAGCGAAGAGGTGAGTAGCCATGCAGAAGATAGCGGTACTGACCAGTGGTGGGGATGCACCGGGGATGAACGCGGCCATCAGGGCGGTAGTCCGGGCCGGGCTTTATCACCGGATGGAGGTTTACGGGATAGAGCGGGGGTTTGCCGGGCTGAGCAGCGAAAGTAAAATGAAGCCCTTCTCTCTCGGCTCGGTAGCTGGGATCATCCATCGCGGGGGGACGATCCTGCACACGGCGCGTGCTCCCGAATTCAAAGAAAAAGCAGTCCAGGAGAAGGCTGTCCGCTACCTGCGCGAGGCCGGAATCGAGGGGCTGGTAGTAATCGGCGGCGGCGGATCCTTCCGCGGGGCCCATGCGCTTCAAGATCTCGGGATAAAAACCGTTGGAATTCCGGCAACGATTGACCAGGATATTCCCGGCACCGACCGCTCGATCGGTTTTGACACGGCGGTAAATACGATTCTCGATGCAATTAACCGGCTTCGCGATACCGCTACTTCACATGAACGCATTTTTATTGTTGAGGTGATGGGCCGCAAGAGCGGCTTTATTGCCCTGGCCGCGGGCATCGCCGGCGGAGCCGAGGCGATTATTGTTCCTGAAATCGAGCCCGACCTGGACCAGATCTGCCGCCGTCTCCTTGAGGGGATCGACCGTAAAAAAACGCATAGCCTGATCCTGGTGGCCGAGGGTGCGGCAAGCGCTTATGCTATTGGCGAAACGGTACACCAGAAGACTGGCCTGGAGACGCGGGTCACGGTTTTAGGGCATGTTCAACGCGGCGGCACTCCTTCAGCCGTAGACCGGCTCCTGGGCAGCCGCATGGGGGCGGCGGCGGTAGAGCTACTGCGCCGGGATTCAAGCGGGATGATGACCGCGCTTCGGGATGACGAAATTACTGCGGTGTCGTTGGTAGAGAGCTTTACCGGTGAAAAGGTTTTTCCGAAAAATCTCTATGAACTGTCCCTGGTTTTAGCACGTTAGTTCTTGCACCTGTAGTACCATAATCTGGAGGAGGACAAGTAGAGTTGCGCCGCACAAAAATTATCTGTACAATTGGGCCCGCCTCCGAAACCCCGGAAGCGGTGGCCGCATTGATTGAGGCGGGTATGGATGTCGCGCGGCTAAATCTCTCTCACGGGAAGAGTGAAGATCACTGGAGACGGTTCTGTACGGTCAGCGAGGTCAGCCAGCAGTTAGACAAAATTATAGCCATTCTAGTGGATACCCGCGGCCCGGAGGTGCGGATCGGTCAGCTGGCTCAAGAAGAGCTCTTTTTAGAAGACGGGTCCACCTTAATTTTGACCGCTACCCCGGATGCCGGTGAACCGGAGAGAGTCCCGGTAACCTATCCCGAACTGCCCCATGAACTGGCCCCGGGAAGAATAATCCTCATCGATGATGGCCTGATCACCCTGCGGGTAGAAGCGATCGCCGGAGAAGAGATCTGTTGCCGGGTGCTTCAAGGCGGCCTCTTGAAAAGTAACAAGGGCCTGAACCTGCCCGGAAGCAGGATCTGCCTGCCGGTCCTGGGCGAGGACGATCGCACCGACTTGAAAACGGCGCTGAAGCTGGGAGTGCATTTTATCGCGGCCTCTTTTTGCCGTGACGGGAACGATATCCTGGAGCTACGCCGTTTTCTTGAAGAGGAGCACGGGGAGGCCAAAATTATCGCCAAGATTGAGAACGACAGCGGGCTCGACAATTTCGAGCAGATTTTAGACCTTGCCGACGGAATCATGGTGGCGCGGGGGGACCTGGGAGTGGAGCTCCCCACCGAAGAGGTCCCCCTGCTCCAGAAGAAGATTATCCGCCAGTGCAACCGCGCTGGCAAGCCGGTGATTACCGCTACCCAGATGCTCGAGAGCATGATCCACCATTCCCGCCCGACCAGGGCCGAAGCCAGCGATGTGGCCAATGCCATCATTGACGGCACCGATGCGGTGATGCTCTCCGGAGAAACTGCCGTGGGACGTTTTCCCGTGGAGGCGGTACAGACGATGTCCCGGATTGCCCGGCGCACTGAAGAGGCACTTGATTTTAATAAAATTCTGGCAGATTCAGAGCAGTCCGTGGAGAAAAATGTCACCGACGCGATCAGTTATGCTACCTGCCAGGCCGCACAGGAGCTGGGTGCAGCGGCGATCATCACCTCGACCGAATCGGGGCATACCGCCCGGATGGTCTCGAAGTATAGGCCGCGGGCGCCGATCATCGCCGTAACCCCGCGTTACGGGATCGCTGCCGGGCTGCAGCTGACCTGGGGAGTCATTCCGGTGCTTTGCCCGCCGGCGGACTCAACCGATGAGATGTTTGTCACCGCCACCCGGGCGTCACAGCAGGCCGGGTTGATCCGGGACGGGGATCTCGTAGTTATTACCGCAGGTGTGCCGGTGGGCGTGCCCGGGACTACCAACCTGTTACGAGTAGAGACGGTCGGCGAAATAATTGTCCGGGGGACCGGTATCGGCAAGAGCGCAGTTTTTGGAAGTGCCGCCATAATTACGGAGCCGGCGGAGCTGACCAAGGTGCAGAAGGGCCAGATCATCGTCACCGGGGCTACGGACAGCTCTTTCATTCCGGCCCTGGAGAAGGCGGCGGCCGTGGTTATCGAAGAGGGGGGGCTGACCTCGCACGGCGCTATCCTGGCCCTACACCTGGGCAAACCGGCTATCGTCGGAGCGGAGAGGGCCACCCGGTTGATCCACTCCGGCGATCCGATTACGGTCGACAGCACCAGGGGACTGGTTTACCGGGGGAAGGCCAGTGTGCTCTAATGCCCGGGCAATCTTTGAGAGGCAGGAGATAACCCGCGATGCTGATCAATAAAACAGATATCAGGGTGCGCTACAAGGATACCGACGCTATGGGAATAGTCTATTACGCCAACTACTTGGTCTGGTTTGAAGTGGGACGGACCGAATGGATCCGTTCCCTGGGGCTATCCTACCGTGACCTTGAAAAAGGCGGGCTTTTTCTACCGGTAATCAAAGCTTCATGCGATTACAAAACACCGGCCCATTACGACGATGAGCTGACCGTGATCACCTGGCTCGAAAGTTTACGCCCCGTTCGCCTTACCTTTAGTTACGAAATCCGCTGCGCCGGGCAGCTTATTGCCCATGGAAGCACCGAACATGCTTTTGTCAATGAAGAGGGCCGCCCCGTGGTCCTCCGTAAGAAGAATCCTTTTTTATGGAGAAAGCTCAGCCGGGCCCTAGAGAACGATCCGGCAGGTTAAAGAAGCTGCTTCAGTGGCTTAATTCAAGGTGATGGATTACCAGCCCGGCCGGCAGCTTCGGATAAAAGCAGGTGGACTTTTGAGGCATATTTTTTCCCTTCAGGGCTCGTGACGTCACAGCCTCCATCGGGGTAGGGTTTAACAGGAAGGTGGCCTGCGCCTGCCCGGTGAAGAGAGCTTCGAAGGCCTCTTCTTCGCTGGTGGCAAAATCGAGGTGTTGCTCCGCCTCGGCGCCGTCAAAAAGGGGATCCAGGAGCAGGCGCTTCAGGAGAGAGACGTCCAGCTCTTCAGAGATATATTTTTCTTTCACCGCTAGCAGAAGGGCCCGCCCGGGGAGAAGCAGCCCCATCGTCGGGGTGCTCATTGTTGCAATTCGGGATCTAAATTGGGCTGGCTCCAGCTCTTCGGGACGGCCGCACTCCGTAATCTGAAAATATCTTTCCGCATTCCTCTGCAGAAGATCAAGTTGCTCTGCTGAAAGCCCCTTAAGCAGGCGGTGAAACGGTAAGATCAAGAGGCCGGGATCTTCCAGGGGTACCAGGACGGCTAAAACGTAACCGCTGCCGGGGCTGCTCTCCGGGGCAGCCTCTTGTGAGTAACGCAGCGCGGTATCGTAGCGATGGTGCCCGTCGGCGATAAAGATCTGCCGCGGCGCGATCAACCGGCTCAGCGCCTCCAAGGCCTGCATTTCGGCAACCGGCCAGATGGTGTGCCGCTCGCCATAGTGATCGGTGAAGTCATAGAGCGGTCTCTTCTGCTGTAGCGGAGTGTAGATCTCGGCGAATTTTTGCTCCGGGTCAGAGAAGAGACCGAAGATAGGGCTGAAGTTAGCTTTGCAAAGCCGTAACAGCTCGAGGCGATCTGCTTTGGGAGAGGCCAGGGTATCCTCGTGGGGCAGGATCACCTTTTTGGAGTAAGGCTCCAGCTTCAGGGCGGTGATCAGCCCGGTGCGCCGGTAG
>JAAZPQ010000024.1 GCA_012797175.1 Bacillota bacterium | reverse complement strand
GCGGCCCTGGAAGCCGGGCTGGATCGGGAAGGGATAATCCTGGCCCTGGGCGGGGGCGTAGTCGGGGATCTGGCCGGTTTTGTGGCCGCCACCTATATGAGAGGTCTCCCTTTTATCCAGATCCCGACCACGCTCCTGGCCATGGTTGACAGCAGCGTGGGGGGCAAGGTAGCCGTCAACCACCCCCGGGGGAAAAATATAATCGGCTCCTTTCACCAGCCGGCCATGGTCATAGTAGACCCGGATCTTCTAAAGACCCTTCCCCAAAGGGAGCTTGCTTCTGGCCTGGCCGAGCTGCTCAAGTACGGCCTGGTGCTGGACCAAAGACTTTTTACACGCCTGGAGCAATCTGCTAACCTATTTAAAAGAGGCGAGGCCGAGCTTTTAGAGAGCCTGTCAAGGGCAGATCTATCCCGGCTGATCGCCAGGGCTCTCTTTCTTAAGGGTAAAGTTGTCTCCCGGGACGAGCGGGAAAGTAGCTACCGGCGCCTGCTTAACTTTGGCCATACCTTTGGCCACGCCCTGGAAGCAGCTACTGACTATGGGCATTACCTTCATGGCGAAGCGGTAGCCGTGGGGATGATGGCGGCGGCCTGGCTTTCCTACAGGCTGAAAATGATCAGCAAGAGGGAATATAGCCGCATTTTTGCCCTTTTAAGCCGGCTTAACCCGCCGCCGGCGCCCGCGGGCCTGACACCGGAGATGGTGCTGCAAGCGATGCGCTCCGATAAGAAGCGGCGCCAAGGGGAGATCGGGTTTGTCCTGCTCTCGGCGATAGGCCAGGCCGCCTTCTACAGCTCCCCCCCGCCGGATCTACTTCTGGAGGCGGCGGAGCGCTGCCTGGCCGGAACGCCTTTTGGGGGAGATGATGTCCCTTGCCCCGGCGATGGCTGAGGCCAACCGGGAAGCTTTTAGCCGATTACAGAAAAAGGAGCGCTTTGATATGGTTGATGGATATACCAGGATAGCGGGGCTGATCGGAGATCCCGTAGCTCACTCTCTTTCTCCCCCTATTCATAACGCTGCCTACCGGGCTGCAGGACTAAATTATCTCTATCTTCCCTTTCGTGTCCGCCGGGGGCATCTGCCCGCTGCCATCAGGGCAGTGCTCTCCCTGGAGATGGTCGGGGTAAATGTCACTTCGCCTTATAAAGAGGCGGTACTCCCCTATCTCGATGAGCTCTCTGCCGAAGCAAAACTGCTGGGAGCCGTGAACACCGTGGCCCCGGTAAACGGCGGGCTGAAGGGGTTTAACACTGACGTCGAGGGTTTTCTCTACCTGCTTGAAAGCGCCGCGCTGCTCCCCCTAAAAGGAGAGACGGCGGTTCTTCTCGGAGCAGGCGGAGCGGCCCGGGCTGTTGCCCTGGCCCTGCAAAAGGCCGGGATAGCCCGCTTGGTTATCGTCAACCGGAGCGTTGAGAGAGCGCAAGCGCTGCGCCGCACTTTATCTCCAGCCGCCCCATTCAAAGGTGTAGAGATCGCGGTTGACCAGCCGGGCCGGCCTACTTTCTCTGGTAAAAGGATCGCCGGGGCCTCGCTGCTGATTAATTGCACCAGCGTTGATCCCGTAGAAAGCGGAATTCTCCCGGCCCAGAAAGCGATTAGAAATCTAAAAGCGATTATCGATCTGCGCTACAGCCCGCCAGAGCCGCCGTTTTTACAGTGGGCCGCGGCCGCCGGGGTTACCGCCATAAACGGGCTCAATATGCTTCTAGGGCAGGGGCGGCGCTCTTTTGAAATCATGACCGGCCAAGAAGCGCCCCTGGAGGTCATGAAAGAGGCGCTGGCCGGGGGCGGGGAATAAAATAAGTGCTGACGGGAGCGGTTTACAAATGAGCTACTTTCAGGAGCCGGCAGATCTAAGCACGGCCGGCCGGCCGGCCGCGAATATCTATCTCACGGGGCTGATGGGCGCGGGGAAAACCACCGTGGGGAGATTTCTTTCTCATGCCCTCGGCGCCCTCTTTTACGATACCGACGAGATTATCGTAGCGGCTGAAGGGATGAGCATCAATGAAATATTTGCCCGAAAGGGCGAACCCTACTTTCGCGATCAAGAGACCGAGCTACTGCGAAAGCTGGCTGCAACCGCCCCGGGATCGGCGGTTATCTCCACTGGCGGCGGGATGGTGATCCGAAAAGAGAACCGGGCTTTAATGCGCCGCAACGGGCTGATTGTCTACCTCCATGTTCCGGCCAAAGAGGCTTTTAGAAGGCTCTCCGGGACCGGTGACCGGCCCCTGTTAAACCCAGCCGGCGACGGGGCGATCTTAGAAGAGCTTCTGGAAAAGCGCAAGCCTTTTTACCAAGATGCGGACCTGGTCATTAATACCGCGGGGAAACCTCCCCCAAAAATTGCCAGCGAGATCAAGGAGGCGGTAAAAGTATGGAAAAAGTAAATAAAATCAGGCTGCTGTTGCTGCACGGCCCCAACCTGAATCTTTTAGGGAGAAGAGAGCAGAGGTTTTACGGAACCCTAACCCTGGAAGAGATCAATGCCGCGGTCCGGCAGGAGGCGGGAAGGCTGGGGGTGGCGATCGATTGTCATCAAACTAACCACGAGGGGGCGCTAATCGATCTTATTCACAGCGCTGAAGGAAACTACCAGGGGATAATTATTAACCCGGGAGCGCTGGCCCACTACAGCCTGGCGTTGCGCGATGCGCTGGCCGAGACAGAGCTGCCCGTGATAGAGGTTCATCTTTCCAATATCTATGCCCGGGAGAACTTTCGCCGCCGCTCGGTGATCGCTCCAGTGGTCAAAGGGCAGATTAGCGGTTTGGGCCACCAGGGTTATCTCCTGGCAGTGCGGGCTTTGGCCGGAGAGGAGGGCGCTTCTTTCCAACCGCAAGAGCCGCCTGGGCCCCCCTGCTGGCCCTCTGGGGAGCCGCCGGAGCACAGGCTCAGGGGGATCAGGGGAGCGACAGCAGCTATCGCTAACGATGAAGCTAAAATCCTGGAGGCGACAGCGGCCCTTCTTGAGCAGATGGTCACAGCTAACGCTGTAGCCAAAGAGGATATCGCTGCGGTGATATTTTCTTTAACCAGCGATCTAAACGCTGTTTTTCCGGCAAAAGCAGCCCGTCAAATGGGCTGGACGCAGGTCCCCCTGTTCTGCTGCACGGAAGTTGACGTGCCGGGGGCGTTGCCGGGTTGTATCAGGGTTTTAATGCTGGCCCATACCTCTCGCCGGCCGGATCAGATCAGTCACGTCTACTTGGGAGAGGCGGCATCTCTTAGAAGGTGATAGGAGAACCGTCACTTTGTCGCCAAAAAGGTGACAGGAGAAACGTCCCCCTGTCACCTGGATAGGAGGGATTCCTGTTGAAAAGATCGTTAGGCTACCTGGGGCCGGCCGGAACTTTTACCGAAGAGGCAGCTTTGAGATATAGCCGGAACCGTAGCTTGCTGCTGAAACCCTACCCGTCCATCCCCGAGGTGATGGGCGCCGTAGAAAGCGGGGAGGTTAATGAGGGGATCGTCCCGGTGGAGAATTCCCTGGAAGGAACCGTCACCCTGACCCTGGACCTCTTTTCGGGGGAGAGCCCCCTGCAAATAAAAGGTGAGCTCTGTCTCGGGATCAGCCATCTTTTGGCCGCGCCGCCCGGGCAGAAACTTTCTGATATCAAGGAGGTACATTCACATCCCCAAGCCCTGGCCCAATGCCGCCGTTTTTTAAAGAGCGCTCTTCCGGCCGCGGTGCCGATCAGCGCTCCGAGTACCGCTGCCGCGGCCAAGCTGGTCAGTACGAAAAGGGGAGCGAGCGCGGCCATTGCTTCACGCCACGCCGCCTCTTTTTACGGCCTGGAGGTACTAAAAGATGAGATCCAGGATCATGAGCCCGGTGGCAATATGACCCGCTTTCTCATTCTTGCCTTGACCGACTCTCCACCGACGGGCGATGATAAAAGCTCGTTGATCACAGGTTTGGAGGATAGGCCGGGCAGCCTCCACGCAGCCTTAGGTATATTTGCCCGCTACCAGATCAATATGACCAAGATAGAGTCCCGGCCTATTCGTGGCCAACTGGGGAAGTTTTTATTCTTTATCGATATTCAAGGGCACCGCCAGGATAAACATATCGCCCGGGCCCTAAAGGAGTTAAGGGCGGAGAGCCTGTTTGTGAAGCTGCTGGGGAGCTATCCCCGGACGAAAATATTTGAGTAAAATTGAACCGGTCTGCCCGTGAAGAAGGGCGGCCGGGCGGCTGTTAATAATCCATCCATTAATTTCGCGGTTTCTGCTTTAAAAGGCCGTAGATCATGCTGTCTACAAGCGCATTCCAGCTGGCTTCGATAATATTCGTTGAGACCCCTACCGTGCCCCAGGTATCATGGTGGTCCGAGGTTTCGATCAGCACCCGCACCAGTGCCCCTGTTCCCCGGTCGCCGTCTAAGACCCGGACCCGGTAGTCGGAAAGAGTCATGGAGCGAATCTCGGGATAGAAGTTCTCCAGAGCTTTGCGCAGGGCGTTATCCAGGGCGTTAACCGGCCCGTTTCCCTCGGCCGCGGTGTGGACAACCCGGTCGCCCACCCGCATCTTTATCACCGCCTCTGAGTAAACCTTGCCGTCTTCCTTCATCTCCATGATCACCCGCAGCGTTTCCAGGGTGAAAGGTTCCCGGTAAGTGTTAAAGGCTTTGCGTATGAGAAGTTCGAAAGAAGCTTCCGCCCCTTCAAACTGGTAGCCCTGGTTTTCCAGCTCCTTGATCTCTGAGAGGACTTTCCGGGTTTGTTCGTTGGTGCGGCTAACATCCACATCGAGGCCCAGCTCTTCGATCTTGCAGAGAATATTACTTAGGCCCGAGAGTTCGGAAACCAGGACCCGCCGGGTGTTGCCCACGGCAGCCGGATCGATCGGCTCGTAAGTTTCCGGATTTTTTAACAAAGCGCTGACATGGACGCCCCCTTTGTGGGCGAAGGCGCTGTTGCCGACGAAAGGCTGATGGCTGTTCGGGATAAGGTTGGCCAGCTCGCTAACGTACCGGGAAAGTTCGGTTAGCTGGGCCAGCTTTTCATCGGTGAGACATCTGTAGCCCATTTTCAACATGAGATTGGGAATTACCGAGCAGAGGTTGGCGTTACCGCAGCGCTCACCGTAGCCGTTGATCGTTCCCTGGACCTGGACCGCGCCTGCTTTTACCGCCATCAACGAATTGGCCACGGCCAGCTCTGCGTCGTTGTGGGCATGGATTCCCACGGCCATCCGGGGAAAACGCCGGCAGACCTCGCCGGTAACCTGATAAACTTCATCGGGAAGGCTGCCGCCATTGGTATCGCAAAGGCAGAGGAGATCGGCGCCGGCTGCTGCCGCCGTCTCCAGGGTTTTTAGGGCATATTCGGGATTATGTTTGTAGCCATCATAAAAGTGCTCCGCATCGTAAATTACTTCCAATCCCTTCTCTTTTAAATAGGAGAGCGTTTCGCTGATCATGGCCAGGTTTTCTTCCAGGGTAGTATTCAGGGCCTGGGTAACTTGGAAATCCCACGACTTGCCAAAGATGGCCGCGGTTTTAACCTCGCTTTCCAGGATGGCCTGAAGATGGGCATCCTGCTGCACCCCGGATTCGGGATGGCGGGTGCAGCCGAAAGCAGCCAGGCGAGAGTTCTCCAGCGGATAATCCTTCATCCGGCAGAAAAACTCCATATCTTTAGGATTAGAGCCAGGCCAGCCTCCCTCGATATAGTGAAAACCCATCTCATCCAGCCGCCGGGCAATCTTAATTTTGTCATCTACCGAGAGGCTTAGCCCTTCCCCCTGGGTTCCGTCCCGCAAGGTGGTATCGTAAATTTTTATCTCTTTCCAACCGGCCATATTTTCACCCCATCAAAGTGTCAGCTCCTACAAAGCCAGCAGCTCTTCGACAACCCGGTCACCGATCTCTACAGTGCCGGCCATCCGGCAACCCGGCTGCATAATGTCCGGGGTGCGGTAACCATCATCCAGCACCTGTGCCACCGCCTTCTCGATCGCCGCCGCTGCCTTTTCGTGATTGAAAGAATAGCGCAGCATTAAGGCCGCCGAGAGGATGGTCGCCAGGGGGTTGGCCTTATTTTGCGCGGCGATATCCGGAGCAGAGCCGTGGGCCGGCTCATAAAGGGCTACTTTTCCGCCGATGCTCGCCGAGGCCAGCATCCCGATAGAGCCGGTCAGCACCGAGGCCTGGTCGGTGAGAATGTCGCCGAACATATTTTCGGTGACGATGACATCAAATTGCCGCGGCTGCCGGACTAGCTGCATGGCGGCGTTATCCACATACATATGGATCAGCTCGACATCGGGATACTGATCATGCAATCGGTCCATTACCTCCCGCCATAGCCGGGAACTTTCCAGCACGTTGGCTTTATCCACAGAGTGAAGCACTTTTCGCCGCTTGCTGGCGGACTCAAAGGCCAAGCGGCCGATCCGTTCGATCTCCGGGGTGGTATAGACAAGGGTATCGGTGGCCTGTTCACCTCCGGGAATCTTCTGCCGCTTCTTTTCCCCAAAATAAAGCCCGCCGGTCAGCTCGCGGATAACGAGGATCTCTGTACCCTCGACTATTTCTCGTTTTAGCGGCGAAGCATCGATCAGCGCTTCGTAAAGGATAACCGGCCGCAGGTTGGCAAATAGCCCCAACTTCTGGCGCAGAGGCAACAGGGCGCCGGCTTCCGGCCGCCGTTCTACAGGCAGATGGTCCCACTGGGGCCCGCCGATAGCTCCTAAAAGCACGGCGTCGCTCTTTCGGCAAAGAGCGACGGTCTCCTCCGGCAGGGGGTGACCGGCGGCCTCAATAACTGCGCCGCCCACCGGGGCTTCCCTGAATTTAAAGGTTAAGCCAAATTTTTGAGCGCAGGCCTGAAGGACCTTCACCGCTTCTGAAACGATCTCCGGCCCGATGCCGTCCCCCGGAAGCACCGCGATCTTATACACCATTTTTCACCTTCTGCCGCACGTAGTTGATCAGGCCGCCGGCCGCCAGGAGCTCTTGCATAAAAGAAGGTATCGCCGTGGCCTGGTACTCTTCGTTAAGGGTTAGATTATAGATCCGGCCGTGGTCCGGATCTATCTTGATCTGGTCATCTTTCCTTATTCTCTCCGCCGCTTCGGGTGATTCAAAGATGGGCAGGCCGATATTAAAGGCATTACGGTAAAAAATGCGGGCGAAGGAGGCGGCCACCACCGCCCCTAACCCGGCTGCTTTAATGGCCAGGGGGGCATGTTCCCGAGAGCTGCCGCATCCGAAGTTCTTACCGGCGACGATGATCTCGCCCGGCTTAACCTCTTTCGGAAAATCAGGATCGGCGTCCTCCAGGCAGTGCCCGGCCAGCTCCGCCGGATCAGAAGTGTTAAGATAGCGGGCTGGAATGATGGCGTCGGTATCGACGTCGTCTCCGAACTTCCAGGCCCTACCGCGAATAATCATCTACTTAACCTCCTCGGGGCCGGCCAAGCGGCCCAATATCGCT
>JAAZPQ010000227.1 GCA_012797175.1 Bacillota bacterium | reverse complement strand
TTTTTCAGCATGGCCATAGGTGTCAGTAGTAGTCGACGGCTTCAGGTGCCCTACACGTTTAGCAACATAGATGTCCGGAACTCCAGCAGCAAGAAGTAGTGTACAATGAGTATGCCGCAGCCCATGAAAAGTTATCGAAACGTTGATGCTACGGGCAAAAGATGTGAATTCTTTACTGACAGTATCATTCCGAAGGTAACCTCCATCGTTCTTAGCGAACACTAAATCATGGTCGGTATAGCTACCCCGGTAACGCTTTCTTCTTAACAGCTGCTCCTGACGATGATGCTTGAGGAACTCCACATCTTTGAGCGACAAGTCAATATCTGATTTAACCTTGTTCTCTTTTGTCGGATTAATATGATGCGAACTTTTCCCATCATCTTCTTTGGTTCCGTAGTGCGAACTTTCAAATACCTTGATCTTCCTTCTTTCAAGATCGATGTTACCCCACTTCAAGGCAAGTAGTTCGCTAAGACGCATTCCGGTCACCGCGGCTAAATAGACAATGGGATAAAGCTGAACAACTTTGAACTTGTGTAAGGCTTTGGGTGAACGGATCTCTTTATCAGTAAAACCCAGCCGCTTCAACGTCTCGATGGTTTCCCGCTTGTTCTTGGTCGCATCATCAGCACCCCGCAGTGAATATAACATCTGCAGCTTTGACAGCAAATCTTCGAGCTCTGCCGCAGTTAGACAATTAACAACCGCTGTCCTGCTACTATTGCCTCCACGTGCCCTGGCTACAAGCCTGGCCGGGTTATGCGGGATAAGTGCTTTTTCATTAGCGGCATCCTCTAGGACATTATTTATCACAGCCAAATGCTTGTTCACAGTCCCGGGGTTCAACTTCCCGCCATCAAGCCTTTGCTCTTCACCAAGCTTGATTTCTTTGTACCTCGCGATGTGGTATGGCGATATGTCCTGCAACATAATGTGCCCCAAATAAGGAATGATGTGGTTTCTAGCCATACTAACATAACTCTCCCATGTTAACCTTTTTAGACTGCCATTACCGCGATTGGCCTTTAACCACATTTCCACGCACTCTCCGAAAGTTATCTTCGATATATCCACATCAATCTTGCTGGGGATAGTATGCAATGTAAGGTTCTGGTTAAGCTCCGTAACAAAATTATGCATCTCATCGCGTGCTATTCTTTCTGACCCGTAAACATCTCGGTACTTTCTGTGCCGTTTTCCCCCACGGCGAGGCAGTTCTGCTGTAATGCGCCACTTCTTGCCTCTTTCAGGATCCACCGCCTGTTGACCAGTTCGCGTATCCTTTACAGGGCTATAGCTGCCCGTAACTATGCTCCTTTTACGGGCCATTAGTTATCTCTCCTTTCCGCCCTGTCGCCGAAAAGGTTATTTATCCTTTCTACTCTTGTTTTATCCTTTCCTGCCGCCTGTAGCAACTGCTGGTAAATCATATCATCCAGGAACCTCTCCGGAACACGGATGCAACCGTCTATATTTACGGAAGGGATAACACCATCGCGAATCATTTGGTATGCCTTTCCGCGGCTAATGCCCAATTTGGCCGTTACGTCTTTCACCTTAAGCAGTTTCACTGTAATTCACCTCCTGGTAAATTAAAATTATTTTGATACCCTTCCCAGGTATCGTTAGTTTGCATTTCGTAAGCAGCATGACAAAAAAGAAAGGAAAAAAACGACATTAGTAAAAGAGAGACGGGTGGCGTCTCAGGGAAGAACCGAGAACGGTACACTAAAAACTAAAATATCTCTTTAAAATACAACGCACCGTGCCAATGGTACGGTGCTTTTTAAAATCCATCCATTTCTAATAAACAGGCAGTGATTAACCGCCGTTCTGCAACGTGAAGTATTTTTGTAAACCGCGGTTAAATATATCTACTTCAGTTTTTATATTTCTAACCTACATTCTACACCCCATTACGGGCTTCGCTTTTTAATAGGGCATGGGACAAAAAACAACAAAAGGAGAGGTGTTTACCTCTCCTTATTTTAGCTACGTAGTACGGTACGCGCGTACATCAAAAAAAGCATACAGCTTCGCTAAGGATTTTACCTTGCCAGCTTACCTCACACGCACAGGGGGTGAGGCCTTTCGCTCTTTAAGTATGCAAGGCGAGGGATGCTAACGCACTCCCTTTTACCACCGG
>JAAZPQ010000023.1 GCA_012797175.1 Bacillota bacterium | reverse complement strand
GATCTCTACCTGCCGCCTGGTTCCATCTTTCCTGATCAGTTCGTAATCAAATAATTTGCCGGAGGCCCCGGTTCTGTAGATCTGGTTAAATGCTTTAAATGCTGTTTGTGCATTAACCTGGTCTGTGTGTTCCCGGTAGTTCATGCCGATTATTTCCGCTATAGAATAGCCATGGATTTCACATAAGGCTGCATTGGCATAGGTAAAAGTGCCGGCAAGATCAATCTCGAAATAACCATCCTGAATATTACTAATTATCGATCGATATTCTTTTTCTTTAGACATGGGTATCAGTCCTCTAGGCACCAGGCTTCAGCAGATAGAACTTATTGGTTTTTTGAATGTAATCAACGGTAGATGTAAACGGTGCCAATATATGTAGATTTAAGAATAGTATTCAACATGATGTATTATTTTCCTGCAAGCGATAGTGTTAGGCATAATCTAGACGATTTTGTTCCCTTACCAGAATACGCTCAACTTTCTCTGCTCTACCTGACGGATGTATTACACAGTGAACTGCACATAGTTGTCTTTTTCCTTTGCAGGGTTCAAGCCGAACCGGTAACTGCGTCAAGAAATGCTTAAGGACCGTTTCACGCTTTGCCCCGATTACCCCCTCATAGCTGCCGGTCATACCTGCGTCAGTGATGTACGCAGTGCCATTAGGCAGTATAATTTCATCAGCAGTTTGAACATGGGTATGCGTTCCCAAAAACGCGCTGGCCCTTCCATCGACATACCAGCCTGCAGCAATTTTCTCTGAGGAAGCCTCGCCGTGGAAATCTATAACTACTATGGGGGTAACAGCTCGTATTTTTTCAATTTCGGCATCAAGAGCTCTGAAAGGGCAATCGAAGTTCTGGGGCGAAAATACCCTGCCGCAGACATTAACTACCCCGACAGCAGTACCGTCCCCGGCTGTGTAAATACCAGAGCCCCGGCCTGGAACACCGGGGGGGTAGTTCGCCGGCCTCAGTATCCTGTCCTCTGTATCGATGAGCGGGTAGATCTCCTTTTGGTTCCAGATATGATTTCCCGAGGTGATCACATCCACACCCATGGAGAAGAGCTCCTGTGCCACCGCCTCGGTAAGGCCAGCTCCTCCTGCTGCGTTTTCGCCGTTGGCAATGGTAAGATTAATTCCACGGCTCTGAATAAGCTCCGGAAGCAACGCTTTTAAGAATGACCGGCCCGGGGAACCGAAAATGTCTCCAATAAAAAGCAGATTCACAAATATACCTCACTTATGGGAAAAAAGCCCTTTCTTCTTGACCAAAGCCCAGTCTCGACAGGTGCTCAAGCAGCTAGTTAGTCAGACCACTGCTCTCTATAACACCAAACATTAGGATTATCACCTAAGCAGTGCAAACATAGATGCTTCTTAAGGTGAGCTCCTAATTTTAATTATACTATAAATTACGGCTTCTTGTAGCCATTTTAAGATGCTGTAACCACGGATTCAGGGTAGATGGTTTAAGGGCCTGCTCATTTTCTGGTATTGGAAGAGCACAAGGCCTACACCATGAAGAAGGAAGAAATACTTAAGAGACCACAAGACCTATACCCATTAATACGTTCCCTCGTCAGACCGGGACGCCTTTGATTAGCACATATCTGTCGTCTACGGGAGCCGGGAGAAAATCGGTAACGGGCTACCACTTTGATTAGCACAGAGCCTACCGTCCCCCCGTCATTGAAAAACGAGGGGACGGAATGGTTAAAGTATTTTAGGGCTATGGCTTACAGCTTTAACGAAGGCCGGTATCGGAGACGCCGGCCTGATCGTAGGTAGCCATCTCCCTGACGATCTTCAAGGCAGCATCGATCAGGGTAAAAGAAAGTGCCGCCCCGGTTCCTTCTCCCAAACGCATATTCATCTGCAGCAGGGGGCGAACCCCAAGCCAGGTTAACATAACCTTGTGGCCCGGTTCCTCTGAAAGATGCGAAGCAAGGACGAAATCTAGAGCACGTGGGGCCAGGGCCCGGGCGATCATCGCTCCCGCTCCAGAGATAAAGCCGTCGATCACTACGGGCACCCGGGAGGCAGCCGCGCTAAGGATCACTCCGGCGATGGCCCCGATCTCAAATCCGCCGACCCCGGCCAGAACATCGAGGCCGTCCCGGGGGTCCGGCTTATTCACCTTGAGAGCCTCTTCCACGATCTGGGCCTTCCGTTGCAGGGCCTCCCGATCAATCCCGGTCCCCCTTCCGGTAATCAAGAAGGCAGGAAAACCGGTAAAAGCAGCCAGGATGGCGGTGCTGGGAGTGGTATTGCCGATACCCATATCCCCGGTTGCCAGCAGCTCTACCCCCTTCTCAATCTCCGCGGCGGCCACTTCGATCCCGGCCTCCACCGCCGCCCGGGCCTGCTCCCTGCTCATGGCCGGACCGGTAGCGATATCACCTGTTCCGGGGCCTACCCGGCGCACCTTCAGGCGGGGATCATCGACCGGCTTGACCATCCCTACATCCACACAGATTACCCTGGCCCCGGCATGCCTGGTAAGAACATTGATCGCCGCCCCCCCGTCGAGGAACCCCCGCACCATCTGCCGGGTCACCT
Organism: Bacillota bacterium; assembly: GCA_012797175.1. Lineage (GTDB taxonomy): Bacteria > Bacillota > Dethiobacteria > DTU022 > DTU022 > JAAZPQ01. Next base: position 587 of record JAAZPQ010000023.1, on the reverse strand, counting down.
CCTGGTCGGCCACGCTGACCTTTCGGGCCGCTACCCCGTGGTCCCCGGCGCAGGTGATGACGGCCTTGTTTTCCAGGACAGGCTTTACCTCCCCGGTAATCCCTGCAATTTTTACCGCCACGTCCTCGAGCATGCCCAGGCTTCCATAAGGTTTAATCAGGTTTTTCTGGTGACCGCGGGCCTCTTCCATGGCTTCGGCATTTAGCTCCCCAATCCCCGCAATAGTTTTTTCCAGCAGCATCTTCTTAACCTCCCATGTTTGTTTTTAATCGAGTAGGAGGCTATCCATTAATTGAATAGCCGTCCTCTCACACTACCGTACGTACCGTTCGGTATACGGCGGTTCATCCTTCTTCGCAACCACGCATCCAATGCCCGCCTGACCGGGCTGGGGCTGTATTCCCCCTTCCGAATGGATTGCCGGATTTGGCTGCTCCTCTAACAAGCTATCGCCCATGCCGGGCACACCAAAAAAAGTCCCCAACCCAATAATGGGCCGGGGACTTTGCCATCATCTCTCCAGCTGGTGACAACAGGCAGGTCTCCTGGCTTCCAGTTCATCCTCCCCTGCACCTTCCCAAGCCGGT
>JAAZPQ010000152.1 GCA_012797175.1 Bacillota bacterium | reverse complement strand
TGCCGCCGGCAATGGGGAAGAGCGAATCCGGGGAGAGCATGTCTCAGATGCCTTCAGCAGCTTCCGGTGAACAAGGTGAATCAAAAGAAGGTATGGGACAGATGCCCTCCGGAATGGGCAAGATGGAAGGTGCTGGCAAAGGGTATACAATTAAGGACTCGGTAGGGACTGGCCCTTATAAACTGGCAGAGCATAAGCAGGGACAGTACTGGGTTATGGAAGCTGTGGATGACTACTGGCAGGGGGATGTGGGCATTAAGCGGATCAAGTACTCAGTGATACCTGATCCCCATTCCAGGGTCATGGCTTTGGAAAGCGGACAGATTCACATTACTGGAATCAGTCCGTTAAGCAAAATAGCTGTTGGAGATATGGTGCTCATCGAAAAAAACGAAGATTTAGTTTTGAAACATGAGCCATCATTTGGAGTTACTCCGATTGCTTTTAATACAGCACAAGGTATTTTTACAGATGCCCGGGTCAGAGAGGCTTTTGTGAAGTCAGTAAACAGGGATGAGATTAACAAAGTATTAAATCCCTGCAGTGCCATATTGACGACTCCGGTGGCCCCTGCTTCTCCATTTTATGTGGAGGGCTTAAAGAGCAACCACAAATATGATCCTGCTGGTGCACAAGAACTGCTGGCAGAGGCTGGTTGGACCAAGGGCACTGATGGAATGCTGCAGAAGAATGGCAAGCCTCTTGAGGTAAGTTTGATTTATATTGCATCAAATCCAGAAATGGAACAGATTGCTAGTATATTGGAGGAACAGTTGAAAGGTGTCGGTATAAATCTTAAGGTAACTCAGGTTGAGGGCGGTGCACTCTTTGCATCCCTGGCTAAAAAGGATTACGAATTGATTTCCAGCCCGGGAATTGGTGCTTCCTCTTTAGACTTCAAAACTGATTATCACACTAAGGGTCGGTACAGTGTGGGGAATGACAAAGAGCTGGACCAGATGATCGATCAGTATAATAACGCTGCCAATACTGATGAGCAAAAGAAGATGAGTAAGAAGATCCAGGAGAAGATTCTGAATGATCATCTAGTTCTGCTCTATTTTAACAAGAACAAGAGCTATGCCTATACAGCCAAACTGCAGAACCTTGAACCATCATTGGAAGAAGAGTGTAACTTTTTGCGACACATCTGGAAAGCAAAATTAAGTAAATAACCACCGGGGGGAAATAGATTGGGCTCATATATGCTGCGGCGGCTCTCAGCAGCCGCCGCAGCCCTGGTAGGGATCAGTTTCATTACTTTTATGTTGGTGTTTTTAGTGCCAGGGGACCCCGCAGAGATGGTAGCTCAGGCCAGATTCGGTCATGGAGTAGGAACCCGTGAAGTTGAGATGGTACGCAGCATAGAGGGGCTGGATCAGCCGTTGGCAGTTCAGTACTGGAGGTGGCTGCGGCATATTTTCAATCTGGATTTTGGGTACTCCTTGATCAATCGGCAACCGGTGCTTTCTCTGATTTGGTCTCGGTTTCCGGCGACAATTCTTCTGGCCTGCACCAGCTTGCTGTTCTCTTTGCTGATTGCTGTTCCCGCAGGGGTCATTTCTGCTTTGTATAAGGATACCTGGCTGGATCTGGGTTTGCGTTTCTTTGCCATCTTGGGAGTGTCCATACCCGGTTTTTGGCTGAGCTATCTGATGATCATTTTTTTCGCACTACAGCTGAAATTACTGCCGGTCAGCGGATATGGCAGCTTCTCTAATTTGATTATGCCATCAATAGCTCTGGGGTTGGGTATGGCCGGCTTAACCACCAGGATGCTCAGAGCCAGCCTGCTTGAGGTTTTACAGCAGGATTACCTTAATACAGCCAGGGCAAACGGCATCAGGGAGAACAAGGTTTTGTTTAAATACGCCTTAAAAAATGCCATGATTCCGGTGCTAACTGTTGTTGCACTGCAGATGGGTTTTCTGCTCAGCGGCACAGTGATTATTGAAAGTATTTTTGGCTGGCCTGGCCTGGGGAAACTCATTTTAGAAGCAATTTACACAAGAGATTTTCCGGTAATCCAGGGGTGTGTCCTCTTTATAGCAGTATGTTTCATTTTGATCAATACCGGGGTTGATCTGGTTTATTCCTGGTTAGACCCTCGGATCAGCTGGGCGGAGGAGAGATAACGATGTCTAATCTCTTGGAAATACATAATCTTTCTGTAACATATGGTTTAAACGGTTGGAGGGTACTTGCTGTCCGTGACCTGGGGTTAACTCTTGGTGAGGGAGAAAAGCTGGCTATTATCGGGGAATCCGGTGCGGGAAAGAGTACGATTGCCAATACGATCATGGGTCTGCTGGGCACTAATGCAAAGGTTCATGGTGCAATTTATTTTAAAGGCAGCCAGGTGAAACCGGAAACAGTGAATGAGCTGCGAGGCAAGGAAATTGTGCTGATTCCGCAAAATGTGTTCAATTCCATCAACCCTGTCTTTACTATCGGAGAACAAATGGAAGACCTGCAGAGCGAAGCAAATGTCGCCCCGGAACAGCGCCAGGGGAGGATATTGGAACTGCTCAGAAGGGTGCGACTGCCCAGGCCGGAGTCGATACCGGGCAGTTTTTCTCACCAGTTAAGTGGGGGAATGAAACAAAGGGTTCTGCTGGCAATGGGTCTCTCCCAATCACCCTCATTAATCATTGCCGATGAACCTACTAAGGGGCTGGACCCTATTCGCCGCATGGGCATTCTTAATTTGCTGCAGCAACTGGTGGAACAAAACCGGCAAAGTTTGATGTTGATCACCCATGACATCAAGGCCGCGGCTTTTTTATGTGAGACCATTACTCTCATCTATAAGGGTGAAATGATGGAGAAACTGCCGGCTGCTCATTTATATGAAAACAGCATGCACCCGTATTCGAAGGCTTTGCTGGCTGCTGCGCCTGAAAAAGGGCTGCAGGTGCCCAGTCAAATTAATGGGGAACTTTCACGTTTTCCCGTTACAGGGTGTTCGTATGCCGCCTATTGTCAACTCTTCCGCAACAGCTGTCTGGAGCGCAGACCTGGTCTGCATCAAGTTGCTCCTGACCATTGGGTGAGGTGTGATGCTGTTGCTTGAATTCTATGAGGTGACTAAGGTATTCCGGCAAGGATTGTTGAGAAAGGGAAAATTGGAGGCGGTCAAAAGAGTTTCCTTGGAGATTCGAAGTAAAGAAATATTCGGGTTGATGGGGGAAAGCGGCTCCGGCAAATCTACCCTGGGCAAGATTGCTTTGGGACTGCTGCCTCCTTCCTCAGGGGAGGTACTCTGGGAGGGGAAGCAGTGGACAGATTTATCCCCAAAAGAGCGTTTGGCTGTACAGGGGATCAGCCAAAATCCATATGGTGTCTTTAATCCCAGGCATAAAATAGGCTATTCCCTTTCAGAACCGCTTGATTATCATCGATTACTCAAGGATAAAGAGGAGATGAGCCTCCGGATCAAAGAGATTCTTGAGCTGGTCAACGTGGATGAAGATAGCTTAAGTAAATATCCCGGCCAGTTCAGCGGGGGTCAGCTACAGAGGCTTGCTATAGCCAGGGTTTTATTGCTCAATCCCAATATAATTGTGGCTGATGAACCCACCACAATGCTGGATCTCACCATACAAGCGCAGATCATGCATTTGTTCAAAAGAATCCATGAACAAAAAGGGGTTGCAATACTTTTCATCAGCCATGATTTGCCTGTTGTTGCTGCCCTGGCTCAAAGAATCGGCATTATGTACAGCGGCAGGTTGGTGGAGATAGGGAGTACTGAGGAGATAACCAACAATGCACTTCATCCCTATACCCGCCTTTTTTTGGCTGCAGCCAGGGAAGAGACTTTTCTTGAACCACAAAGCCATGACAGCGGTGCAGATAGGGGCTGTATCTACTGCAGCATCTGTGATCAGGTTGTTGAAATATGCCGCCAAAAAGAACCTGAGTTAATTCGGGTGGGACCTGAACATGATGTTGCCTGTCATTTGGTCAATTCTGGAGGAAATGGTGATCGCTCTTGAAAAAATATAATTTGATTATTCCAGCAGTGCTGCTGGTTATTTTAGTACTAACCGCATTTTTTGCGCCTTATCTAACACTACATGACCCTTTTGCACAGGATTTAGATAACCGGTTTATGAGCCCATCCAAGACCTATTTGATGGGAACAGATGATCTTGGCCGCTGTATTTTTTCCAGATTGATTCTGGGAACGCGGGTATCCTTATTGATCGGGGTTGCAGTAGTTTCTATTAATACCCTAATCGGCACTCTGGTAGGATTGATCAGCGGTTTTGGCCATAAGATTATTGATTCGATTATTATGGGCATCATCGACATTCTGCTGGCTTTCCCCGGCGCTATTCTAACCCTGGCGGTGGCAGGTATCCTTGGCCCAGGTTTGCTCAACATGATCATTGCCTTGACGATCCTGGGCTGGGTAAGCTATGCCCGCTTTGTGCGAGGCATGGTGCTCTCTTTGAAAGAAAGGGAGTTTATTGAAAGCGCTCGGTGTTTGCGCTTTGGGAATATTCATATCCTGTTTAAACACATCCTGCCCAACTGCCTCGGTCAAATTGTTGTTTTATCCAGTATGGATATGGCTGGTGTTATTTTGATGGCTGCAGGCTTGAGTTTTTTGGGTTTGGGGGTGCAGGGTTCCTTCCCGGAATGGGGTCTGATGCTCAATCAGGGGAAGGATTATCTGAGGGTTGCTCCTCATCTTGCTACCTGTCCCGGATTGGCCATCATGATTGCGGCATTGGCTTTTAACCTGTTGGGTGACGGACTGCGTGACCTGCTGCAGGGTGAGGGAGTACATTTCAATTAAGAAAGCAGATGTGCAGGCATCTGAAGGGCATCATGCTCTCGGGTGAGGGATTAGATTCAATGAAAAATTGGAGGGCTGAGTTCAATGGATAAATTCAAAGTGGTGATGGCATCTGTAGCCCCACTTGATTTGATGATGGCTGATCTGTCAGCGGAACTGGAGCAGAAATACAGGTTGCATGTTGATATTGAGCTTTATTCACTGCATGAGAGTGGAGAATTGGCGGTTGACCGCAGAGATTTAAGCAAGGATTTGAAGTCAGCTGACTTTGTTTTGCTGGATCTGATGGGCGCTCAAGAGGGGTTAACTGATTTCATCTGCACCGTTCTGGCAGAAACTGATAATGCGGTGATCCCCACAGGCTATATGCCTCCTGTGATTATGCAAACAGCAAGGATGGGATCTTTTTCTCTCGATGATTCGATTGCTTCTGTAAAAAAAATGATGATGAAACAGTCACAGGGGGAGCCTGATCAAAAGTCCCAGATGATGTTCCAGATGATGGATATCTCAAAGATGTTGGGCATGCTGGTCGCTTTTCTGCCACCGGATAAACAAAGGGATGCCCAAAACTGGGTTCTGGCGTTCAATTACTGGAACAACGGCGGGCGTGAGAACTTAAAGAATCTCTTTTTGCTGCTGGCAGGAAACTGTAAGGGCTTAAGTGTTCCTGAGCCGGATCCCCCTCAGGAGCTGCCGGATGTGGGGATTTATCATCCTGAAGATGAAAAAGTTTTTGATTCTTTAAAAGATTATTTGGCTGCATATCCCCTTGATGAAATAAAGCCAACGGTAGGAATTATTATGTACATGGGCAGGTATGGTGAAGCTTCTCAAGCGGGTGCCAGGGCTCTCTTTAATAGATTGGCAGCTGAATGCAATGTGATTCAAACTTTCTTTTATACGGCTTCCAACCAGAGATTCGACAAGCTGAAGGGTTTTTTCTACTATAAAGATAAGCCTTTGGTAGATGCGCTGGTCAATATGTCATCTTTCAGATTGAATGTGGGTCCCCGTGGGGGGGATCCGGGCGGCACCATCGCTGATTTGAAAAAACTCAATGTTCCCGTTTTTCACCCGGTGCCCATGAATAGAAAAAAAATCAGTGATTGGAGGGAAGAGGAATCACTGATGCCCAATGAGGTAATTATTAATGTAATCTTGCCGGAACTGGATGGGTGTATTGAACCTATTCCCATCAGCGGTCTGCAGAGTCATGGATATGACGAGGTACGTGGTGTGGATATGCAGGGTGCCGCTCCTATAGAGGAGAGGGTGGATAAGATTGCCAGGAGGGTATTAAGCTGGCTGCGCTTGAGGAATAAGCCCAATGCGGAGAAAAAGGTGGCCTTTATTCTTTACAATTATCCACCAGGTGAGGACGATATCGGGGGAGCGGCTTACCTTGATGTGTTTGCCAGCATGAAAAAGCTGCTGCGGGAATTGAGAGAGGCGGGCTATAACACCGGTGATTTACCGGAGGGAAAGCTGCATCAGCTTTTTCTGGATCAGGGTATTGTAAACTCCGGAAAGTGGCTCCCCGGGAAGCTGACAGCCAGCAGCGCGGTCACTTTGGACAAAGACGTCTATGACCCCTGGTTCCGCGACCTGCCTCACCGCAAGGAGATGCTCGAGGAATGGGGTGAGCCGCCGGGTGAGGTGATGACTAGTAAAGATGATATCATACTGCCCGGTGTTGTTTTCGGTAATGTTTTTATTGGTCTGCAGCCATCGCGAGGTCTCCATGAAAAACCGGAGAAGGCCTATCACGACAAATCCATATCCCCTCACTACCAGTACCTTGCCTATTATAAGTGGTTGGAAGAGGTGTGGATGGCTGATGTTTGTGTTCATGTGGGAACACACGGCACCCTGGAGTTTACCAAAGGTAAAGAGGTAGGGATGTCAGGTGATTGTTATCCTGATCAATTGATCGGCAGCATGCCGCATCTCTACATTTACCATGTGGCCAACCCCTCTGAAGCGGTGATTGCCAAAAGAAGAAGCCAGGCTGTGCTGGTCAATTATAACTCTCCCCCTGTGACAACTTCTGAACTGTATGAGGATTTGGCTGAGTTGGAGATGTTGATCGGTGAATACCATGAAGCTCAGATCCAGGATCCATTGCGCAGTGAAAGGGTGAAAAATGCCATCCTCGAAAAGGCTGCTGCGGCTAAATTTACCGGCACTGATATCGATGAAATTCACAATCAGGTTTTCCGCATCAAAAGGTCGATTATTCCCAAGGGCCTGCATATCCTGGATGAAGACTACAGTATCGATGAGGTGATCGATTTTGTTGCCTTTATTTTGCGGTATGACCGCGGAGAAGTACAGTCACTCAACCGTCTGCTCTGCCAGGTGGAAGGGATCGATTACGATGAGGCTGTCCGTAATCCTGCCATGGTAGTTAACGGCAGGTCATATGCCGGACTGTTGGAAGAGATCGATGCCAGAGCAAGGGAATTGGTGAGCCGGTCATTTGGTTCATCAATCGAGGAGGCTGTGTCTGGTTGGCAGGATGCCGGAGATATCTGTCCTGAGATTAAATCAACTCTGGAATACGGGCATCAGGTTGCTCAGGAGTTGCAGCGGAATGAGGAGATATCAACCCTCCTGGAGGGGTTAAATGGCGAATATATCAAACCCAACATCGGAGGGGACCCCATCCGTACTCCGGATGTGCTGCCTACCGGGCGCAATACCTACCAGTTCGATCCCCGCATGGTTCCTACTGAGGCGGCTTATACACGGGGTGCGGAAATAGCTGAGAACACCATCTCTCACTACTATAAAAAACACCGTTGTTACCCGAAGAGTACGGCCATTATCCTATGGGGGTTCGAAACATCCAAGACTCAGGGCGAAACAATTGGCCAAATCCTGCGCTATCTTGGGTTCAGAGTGGTGCGGAAAAAAAGTGTCTGGAATCTCCAACTAGAGGTTATCCCCCTGGAGGAATTGGGGCGGCCGCGCATCGATGTGGTTGTCAATATGTGCGGGTTTTTCCGCGACCTTTTTCCCAATGTAATGGAACTGCTCGATGATGCCTTTCACCTCGTAGCTGAGCTGGATGAGCCGGTGGAAATGAACTATGTTAAAGAGAATTCACTCGCCCTCTTTAAAGACTTAAAGGATAAAATGGCTGGTGTTGAGGCTGCCTGGAATATTGCCAGTGCGCGGATATTTGGCCCTCCTGCGGGTGAGTATGGAACAAAAGTACGGGGGCTTGTGGAAACCCAGAACTGGACAGAAGAAGCGCAGTTAGCAGATGCCTATTTTGATAGCATGGATTACCTATATACCAGGGGTGTGCGGGCGAGAAGGATGGATAAGCTCTTTCGCAGGCAGCTTGCCGGGGTAGAGGTGATCTCTCAGGTGCGCAGTTCCCATGACTATGAGATTATTGATCTTGATCACTATTATGAATACTTCGGCGGGTTGGCCAAATCAGTTGAGGTTGCCGGCGGAAAGAAGCCGGAAATGCTGTTCAGTGATACCACCCAGGAGGTGGTCATCACTGAAGATGTGGGAGCAGCTATTCGCAGGGGAGCAAGAACACGCCTCCTCAACCCGAAATGGATAGGCGGCTTGCTGAATCATGACTACCACGGAGCGCAGCATATAGCTGACCGCGTGGAAAACATGGTGGGGTTAGCGGCTACTACCAACCAGGTGGATAACTGGATCTGGAGCGATATTGCCGAGCGCTATATCTTTGATGAAAAGATGAGAAAGCGCTTGGAAGAAAATAACTGCCAGGCTACTGCCGAAATTATCAGCAGGCTGTTCGAAGCTTACAAGCGGGGTTATTGGGAGGCCACTGAAGAAGAATTGGGAAAACTGCGTGAGGCCTACCTGGAACTGGAGGGGACTATAGAGGAGCAGCTTTGAGAAATATCAGCAGGAAGCATTTTACGCCCTGCTCTTAGGCTTTGAAATGGCCGAAGGGGTATCGTCAAAAATCCGCTGGTTTGTTTAAATATAAGTTGTTTCTGCTTTGAATCAACCATTTTTGCCGAATAGTGAAGCGTTGGCTGTATATTAAAAATTAATTAGAAAGGGAAGGATGTATTTAATTGGAGAAAAATGCTGTTCTTGTTGTAAGCTTCGGAACCAGTCACCTTGATACGTTGAATAGTTGCATCGAGGCTACCGAAAATAGAATCCATGAAGCTTTACCAGGTTTTGAACTTCGCCGGGCGTTTACCTCAAATTTTATTATCAAAAAGCTGGCAAAAAGGGATAAGGTTATCATCGATAAACCTCAAAAAGCACTTGAAAGGTTGAAAAACGAAGGGTTTACCCATGTTGTAGTTCAACCTTTACACATACTCCCAGGGTATGAGTACCATAAGATTAAAGATGTCGTTATGGAGTTTACGAGAAGGAGGACTTTTAAAAGCTTGTTGCTTGGAGAGCCTCTTCTTTACAATAACAAAGATTATCCGGTGGTGGTGGAGGCCTTAAAAACACAGCTTACCTTAAGGGATGACGAGACAGCATGCATCCTCATGGGACATGGGACCGATCATTTCAGCAATGCCTGTTATTACTGTCTGCAGAGCTTTATAGACGAATCAGGCTTGAATGCTTATATTGCCAATGTAGAAGGAGCTCCATCGCTGGAAAATGTTCTGGGTAAGCTTAAAAGAAAAGAGACTAAAAAAATCAAGCTGATGCCATTCATGCTGGTAGCTGGAGACCATGCGAGAAATGATATGGCGGGTGAAGAAGATTCGTGGAAAACAATCCTTGAAAAAGAAGGTTTCGAGGTAGAAGTTCATATGCACGGGCTTGGTGAAAAAGAGGAGTTCCGTCAAATATTTGCACAAAAAGCTTTGGAGACATCGTCAAATGGAAAGAAGCTTATAAGGCCTATGCAGAAAATATAAATCCAGATATCAGCGGGCGTGCCCTTTAGCTTGGGTAGTTGTTACTTGTTATTTTCTTCTGCTGAAGTTAAAGCTTGAGAATGGCTCTCTAGAACGCCAGCGTTCCGGGTCTAATTTACATAAAACAGGGTGGTTGGATTAACAGGGCATAAGTGGTATAACTATAGTAAAAAGCAACCTGGGAGGCTCCTATGGACAACAATTTACCGATCGTCCCGATTAGCCTGCCTTTGCCGTTCCCTTCGCCGGAATCGGTCAACGCTTATTTAATTGAAGACGATCCGTTAACCCTGGTCGACCCCGGCATGAAAAGCAGCCGCTCTCTGGCGATTCTAGAGCGGGCACTGGCGGACCGCGGCATTGATTTTCAATCGATTAAACGGGTTTTGCTCACGCATGGTCATGTCGATCATTTTGGCGCCGCCGGTGAGCTGCAGCGGCGGAGCGGTGCAGAGATCTTAATTCACGAAGAGGATCTTTCCAAAATTACACTGTCTGGCGAGCCGGCAAATGAAATCTATTTGCACAATACCGGTATTCCACCTGGCCTTATGAATAACTTCAGCCAGATTGATCAGATGATGAACCGTTACAGTGAGCCCATCGAAGAGATCACTACTTTCGATGGCAATATAAGCCTGGAATTTGAACATTTTTATCTACAGTCACTGCACTTGCCTGGGCACAGCAGCGGGCACACCGTGTTTTACTGGCCCGAGAAAGAGCTTCTATTGTCTGGTGATATTGTATTGCCCTCTATCACTACTAATCCATTAGCGGAACCTGTCAATACCCCGGCGGGCGTAAAACGCAGTTTAAGCCTGAGCCAGATGCTCGACAGCCTGCAGCAGCTGGCATCAATGGAGATTAACTTGGTTTTTCCCGGGCATGGTCCCCGGATTGAAAACCCGCCAGAGTTGATCAATTCACGCATTGCCTTCTACCAGCAGCGCCTGGAAGAGATCTACGCGCTTCTTAAATCTACCGGTCCGCAGGATCCTTACCAGCTGGCGCAGGCCTTTTTCAAGGGGCGGCTGCAAGGCCTCGACATCATTTTAGCCGTAAACGAGATCCTGGTTAACCTGGATCTGCTTGTCCACCAGGGCCGCGCCTACGAAGAGCAGATCGACGGTGTCTCTCTCTTCGGGGCTTGCTAGCAGGCTTGGCTAAAGCTGTTAAAGCTTCGACGGCTTGACGTTTCGGGGAATGCAGGGATAGCGTAAAGGGGGTGCTTTGATGCTGGAGCTATATGTAAAAGACGGCTGCCCTTATTGCCGGAAACAGATCGAAGAGCTAGAACAGGAAGGCCTTTCTTACCAGCTGCACAATGTCAGCCGTGATCGTTCTGCCCTGCAGGAAGCTAAAGAAAAGTATAAGGCCAGGATCGTACCCGTGCTGGTGGAAAACGGGAAGGTTAAGTCATTTGGCTACCAGGGGATGGGGTGAGATATTTAATGAAAACATCGCCGTGGGCGGTGACAGCTACAGAGATCCTTGGGTGTGAACTTTTTTACGGGATAAAGGAAATAATCCAATGAAGCAGAGAAAAGTATTTTTCCAGAGCGGCGCCCTAAACCTCGAGGGGCGCCTGGTGAGCCCCCGGCGCGCAGAGACGGGGGCGGGGGTGGTGATCTGCCATCCGCATCCGCTGTATGGCGGCAGCATGGATAACAATGTGGTCTATGCTGTCAGCAAGGCCCTGGCTGAAAAAGGGATTACCTCTTTGTGCTTCAATTTTCGCGGGGTAGGGCGGAGCGAAGGGCTCCATGACGACGGTCGGGGTGAGATTGATGACACTCTTGCCGCTATCGCCTTCTTGGCTGGCTGCAGCGAGATTGACTCTGGACGGGTTGGCCTGGCGGGTTATTCATTCGGCGGCGCGGTTGCCTTGAATGCAGCGATGCAGTGTGATACCGTCAAGGCGGTCGCTGCTATCTCTCCGCCGGAAGTGCCGGCTCTCGGTAGCGCCGCCTGGCCAAGGTTGATTCTCTGCGGATCAGAAGACACCCTCGTTTCGGCCATCTCTATCCTTCAACAAAAAGAGAGGATCACCGGCCTGGACGATGCCGGTGTGATTGAAGTGATCAAGGGCGCCGATCATTTCTGGCATCGATCTGAAGAGGTTATGGCCACCCGGGTCGCCTCTTTTTTTCAGCAACATTTACTGGATACCGGTTAATTTAAGACAATTGCTTCGTTAAACCTGTTGTCGATATACTGGAGCACTCAAGTCCGAAAAAGTATTACGGGCAGAAAATATAATTATGCCCGGAAAGAAATGCATAAAAGAGCTTCACCGGTTGGTATGCTCTACCTAAAATCTGCGCTCTACGAAGATAGATACAGGGGGTTAGTACTATGGAAAAGATTTCGCTGCCCCGGCCGGTGACCAGGGGGCAGGTTTCGGTGGAAGAGGCGATTTATAATCGTGTCTCCAGGCGTAGTTTTCAAAAACAGAGTTTGCACCTGGCGCAGGCGGGCCAGCTACTCTGGTCTGCCGGCGGGTTGGGCGCGGTGGGCGCTGCGGGAGTCTCTCGTGCTGCACCTTCAGCTGGGGCCACTTACCCGCTGGAGCTTTACCTGGTAGCGGGCGCTGTAGAAGGACTGGATACCGGCCTCTACTACTATGATTACCGGGCCCACGCGCTTGAAATGTTGCAGCAGTCTGATCTAAGGGTTAGGCTGGCCCGGGCCTCTCTAGGGCAAGAGATGGTGGCGCAGGCGCCGGTTTCCATGATCATGGCGGCCAATTACGAAAGAACCACCCGGCGATACGGTGAGAGGGGTTACCGTTACGTATATATGGAAGTAGGCTCTGTTTCGCAGAATATCTACCTTCAGGCCGAGGCGCTGCAGCTGGCCACGGTAGCCGTAGGCGCTTTCGATGATGCTGCGGTTAAACAGGTTCTGGCGATAGAGGAGGCTCCCTTGATGATCATGCCGGTGGGTCTCAAGTGATCCCTGTATTGAAAATTAAGAATGAAGCTTAACGCGTTCTTTCGGTTGATTGTGGGAACCTTTTCCCTTGGAACATTCATGCAAGCCTGTAACGGTCAGAAGGTTGTCGCTACCCTGCATAAAGGGTTTCCACATTTAAAACTCGAATTATCAGTAGAAGTACTTGTGGCCCGCTGTATCGCTTCTTGTTGCCTGAAAGAAGGTTAAGAATAATCAATAAAATAAACAGGGTGAGCTGTCATTGATCGTCGGTATACCACAAACTTTATCCTTTTACTCATACTATCCCTTGTGGAAAACCTTTCTAGAAGGCCTAGGTGTAGAAGTAGTTCTTTCACGCCCTACCAATCGGGAGATTCTCGAGTGGGGAATTAGGGATACCGTGACCGATGCCTGTATCCCCATCAAGATTCTTCACGGTCATGTCATCGATTTAAAGGATCGGGTCGATCGTCTTTTTATTCCCCGGATGGTCAGTGTGGACGGCAGGGCTACTTTCTGTCCCAAGTTTCTTGGCTTGCCGGATATGGTTCGCTTTTCGGGGGCGAAACTGCCGCCGGTGATCGATTCCCGGGTTCAGGCGACCAGGTTTCGCAGTGGAATTATTCCATTTTTTAGGGATATTGTCCGTCAACTGCAGGTCAAGCCTAAATTCAACTGGTTGGTTTCAGCCTACCAGGCCTGCCAGCAGCAGCGCAATTACCAGCAGCTTCTGCTGACGGGGTTACCGCCTTTGCAGGCGATGCGATATCTGGAAACAGATCCGCAGGTACGGGCGGATGCCGCAGGCCTGGCTGAGCCAGCCGGGGGTAATCCCGGTAGCAAATTGAAAGTGGCTTTGCTGGGCTATCCATATGTTCTTTATGACCCCTTCATCAGCTCAAATCTTTATCAGAGGCTTAAAGATATGGGGGTGGACTTGGTTACACCGGAGCAGGTTCCCCCCCGGCAGATGCGCCGTCTGTCCAGGGTTCTGCCGCAAAACTTTTTCTGGCATTACAGCAACCGGGTGAGCTGGAGCAGTCTTTATTATTTGGAGAAGCCCGGGCGGGTGGACGGGGTCATTCATGTGACCGCTTTTGCCTGCGGCCCCGATGCCATGGTCGATAAATTTGTTGAGTTAGAGGCTAAAAAAAAGAAGGTTCCTTTTTTAACTTTAACCATGGATGAACATACCGGAGAAGGTGGGATTCAAACCCGCCTGGAAGCATTTGTCGATATGCTTCGGACTAAAAAAGAGCGCGAAGAGAAGGGGGCAGGTTAATCTGTGGATGGTTACTTGGGTATAGATGTCGGATCGGTTAGCACTAACCTGGTATTGATTGACGAAGAAAATGAGATCTTAATCTCTTTATATCTGAGGACCCGCGGAGAGCCAATTAAAGTGGTCCAGGAAGGGCTAAAAGAGATCGGTCAAGAGTTGGCCCGCTCCCCGGTGCAGATTCGGGGGGTGGGTACTACCGGCAGCGCCCGCCACTTAACCGGAGTGGTAGTGGGGGCGGATGTAGTTAAAAACGAGATCACCGCTCATGCCGTGGCTGCCAACCTGATCGCTCCGGGAGTCCAGACCGTGCTGGAGCTGGGTGGGCAGGATTCGAAAATCATTATCTTGAGGCATGGTGTCGTTGCTGATTTTGCGATGAATACTGTCTGCGCAGCGGGGACCGGTTCATTTCTGGACCACCAGGCGGCCAGATTGAATATCCCGATCGAGAAATTTGGTGAACTGGCTCTTAGTAGCAAGAATCCGGTCCATATTGCCGGACGCTGCTCTGTCTTTGCCGAATCGGATATGGTTCACAAGCAGCAGGTTGGCCATTCGACCGAGGATATTATTGCCGGGCTCTGCGATGCCCTGGTGAGAAATTATTTAAACAATGTCGGTAAGGGGAAGGATATCCAGCCCCCGATCGTCTTTCAGGGCGGCGTGGCCGCCAACGTGGGAATTAAGGTTGCCTTTGAAAAAGCTTTAAAGCAAGAGGTAATCGTTCCTCCGCATTTTGCCGTGATGGGGGCGCTAGGAGCGGCGCTGCTCTCAAAAACTGCGGTCAAGAAAAAGCAGGGCAGCAGCTTCCGTGGTTTTGAGTTAAGCGAGTTTGAATATGAAACCAGCAGCTTCGAATGCCAGGGCTGTCCCAATATTTGCGAAATTGTTAACATCTCCATGGAGGGGGAGCTGCTGGCCCGTTGGGGCAGTCGCTGCGGCAAGTGGGACAGCCTGGTGGAGACCGCCCTGTAGGGTTTGCGACCTTAAAACGGGAAATCCAGAGAAGAGGAAGATCATGATGAAAATTACTTATCCGCACATGGGGACGTTGGCCATGGTAGCCGAGCAGCTGATCGAAGAGATGGGGCAGGAATCTGTGACTCCCCACCGCCCGACCCGCCAGACGTTGGCCCTGGGAGCAAGGTATTCTCCAGAGTTTGCCTGTATCCCCTTTAAAATATGCCTGGGTACCTACCTGGAGGGCCTGGACCGGGGTGCGGACACCATTGTCAGCGGGGGCGGCTACGGGCCCTGCCGGGCTGGTCTCTACGGTGAAATCCACCGCGGCATTTTAAATGATCTGGGATATGATCCCGAGATTATCTTTCTCTGGCCCCCGCTGAAGAAACCGGTGGACTTTATTAAAAAAGTAAACCTACTAAAAGGGCCCAGCTCCTGGTTTGACCTGGTTGGAATTATCAGAAGAGCCTGGGCTAAGCTTTCTGCGCTCGATGAACTGGAGTTGCTGGCCCAGGATATCCGTCCGCGGGAGCTGCGTAAAGGTGAAACCTCGCGGGCTTTTAACAGGGGGACAGCCTATCTAGACCGCGCCAGGGCCTTATCGGAAATTGCAGAGGCCCGCGAGGCGGCGCTGCAAGAGTTACGTAAAGTGGACCTGGATGAAGAGGCCGATCCCCTTAAGGTCGGGATTATTGGGGAGATCTATGTCCAGCTGGAGCCGTTCGCCAACATCTACGTGGAAGAAACCCTGGGAGAGATGGGGGTAAGGGTCCGGCGCAGTATCTACCTGACCAGCTATACGAAGCATGATGTCTTGTCGACGAAAGGCGACTTGCGCAGTAAGAAGCTGGCCCAGCCTTACCTGCCCCAGCTGATCGGGGGCCATGGGCAAAATAGTGTCGGAGACGTGATTCGCTATGCCCGGATGGGATATGACGGGGTGGTCCAGCTGGCCCCTTTTACCTGCATTCCGGAGATCGTGGCCAAAAGCTTAATGCCCCATTTAAGTAGAGAGTACAACATTCCGGTTCTTACGCTTTTCATTGACGAGCAGACCGGCCGCACCGGCGCCGAAACCAGGCTAGAAGCATTTGTCGACCTGATGGAGCAGCGCCGCGAGAAGATGAGCTCTGTAGAAAAACTGCCTGCAGAATCACGCCTTTCCTATTCCAGCGCCTTATAACGTGTTTAACTCTTGCAAAAAGGGGACTCCTTTGTAGAGAGCATTATTTGAACCAATCCGTACTGGCTTTATCCGCAGTGTCGCTTTTTTTATTTAATTCTCCTAATGGAGGGGTAGGCAATGAAAATTTACCGCGTCGATGAAGAAGATAATCTTGTTCAATATTCAGAGCAAGATTTTAAGCTTGACAATTTGGAGGAAAGGTTAGAACTTTGGCTTGAAAATAATCCTCATTGCATTTTAGAAAATGAAAAGGTTCTTATTATTGGCCGACAAGTGGTTACCAATCTTGGCTCTGTTATTGACTTATTGGCAGTTGATAAAAGTGGTGATTTGCTCGTAATAGAGTTAAAGCGGGACCGTACACCCAGAGAAACTGTAGCGCAAATATTAGAATACGCTTCTTTTGTTGAAGAGTTATCTTACCAACAGCTTGAAGAAATATTAATGTCATACATTAGCGAGGAAAATTTAAACCTTGCTGATTACCATAGGAATTATTTTCAGCTAAAAGAAGATGAAGCAGTAGCTTTTAATAAAAAACAAAAATTGCTCATAATTGCCCAAACTATTACAAAAGAAGTTAAACAAATATCTACGTATCTACGAAAAAAGGGGTTCGATTTTTACTGCCTTGAATTTAAATACTTTACAAATGAAAGTGGTAATAAAATTATTTCAACCGATTTTGTTGTCGGCTCGGATACAGATTCAATAAAGAAAATCAGTTCCGGAACCCTCCCCAAGGTTGATAAGGACTCTTTTATAGCTACATTAGACCAAAATGGAAGGAAATTTTTTAAAGCAGTTCTCGATTTTGCCGAAAAATATCAACTACCCATCCATTGGGGGTCAAAAGGTTTTTCTCTCAATGTTGATTTAAATGGTAACCATGTTAATATTCTATATGGATATCCTCCTCATTCGGTTTTTAAACAAAGCATTTATACCGCTTGTGCGGAAATCATACGGAAGGCTCAAGATGGAGATTCAATTTCTAACCATTACCATGAGAGGCTACTAAATGACTTTGGAGGAATTGAAAAAGCTGGGTCAGAATTGAAGTTTATGATTAGTGACCAAGTAGAAGATGAGAAAAGAGAGTTATTGCTCAATATTTTATCGGAAGTAATTACCATGATTAGGGAGAAGGGATTAAAAGAATAAGAGGTAACTAATATTTCCTCTCCAATTACACCAAGTATGAGAGTGTCCACTAAACCGGGTCAGGCCCATACTTTTCACGGCCTGCGGCATACCTTCGCCACTTTAGCACTGGAGCAAGGCGTTGACGTAAAACTATTCAAGAAACCTTAGGCCATTACTCGGCAGCCTTTACGATGGACGTTTGCAGCAGCGTTACAGCGAAGATGAAAAAGGAAGCAGCAGACCGCGTTGACAATCTGCTGCTTCCCTGGTAGTACGCTACGGCCTGGGAGAGTAGGCAACTTTCCCGGGCCTTTTTTCTGCCCTGTAGTGTGTCAATAGTGTGTCAAAAGCTGTTTATAAGGATTTTTTGCTTCGGCAGAAATAGCGAAACTAATTGTGTATCAATGGTCGGAGCGGCGAGATTTGAACTCGCGACCTCTTGGTCCCGAACCAAGCGCGCTACCAAACTGCGCTACGCCCCGCTACTTGCAGATTGATTATAGCACAGCAACCCTGAAATAACAATATGCCCGTGTATCCCAAGGCAAGGCTCACATTTGAGAGT
>JAAZPQ010000151.1 GCA_012797175.1 Bacillota bacterium | reverse complement strand
TTAATGCCTGGAAAGCTTGCCGGTAAGAGCGCTACTGTTTACCGGTGGACAGTTTTAAAGAAATATTTGCAGTCTAGCAGGAGGAATAATGATGCCAGAGCGGTTGCAAAGTTTACAGGAGCAGTTGAAGAAACGGTCGCTGGAGGCGATTTTGATTACGCACCCGGCCAATCGCTATTATTTAAGCGGTTTTGACGGCTCGAACGGCGTTTTACTGATCGGGTCGGAAGAAGCCCTCTTATTTACCGATTTTCGCTACCTGGAGCAGGCTGAAAAACAGTCGCCTCATTTTAAGATCTGCCCGTGGAAGGCGAAGCTCGCTGATGCTTTAAACCCCTATATCGCCACGGCCGGTTGGGACAGCCTGGCATTTGAAGAAGAGCAAGTCACCTATAGCCTTTATCGCGAACTGAAAGAGGCCCTGCCACTTGAGCTTATCCCCCAGAAGGGGCTGGTTGAAGAGCTCCGCGCGGTGAAAAGCAGCACCGAAGTAGATAGCCTGCGCCGCGGGGCGGCGATCATGGACCAGGCTTTCGAATACCTGCTGAACCTGGCCAAACCGGGGATGAGCGAGCAGGAGGTGGCGCTGGAGCTTGAATATTACCTGCGCCGCCAGGGTTCTGGGGGGCCGCTCTTTCGCTACATCGTGGCTTCGGGGGAGAGGGGCTCGCTGCCGCACGGGATTGCCTCGGAGAAGAGGCTGGCCCCCGGGGAGCTGGTCACCGTTGATTTTACCGGCACTTTTGACTCTTATGCTACCGACATGACCCGGACTTTTGCCCTCGGGGAACCGGGTGCCCGGGCCCGTGAAATTTATGAGACGGTCCGCCTGGCGCACCGGGAGGCGTGTCAGAAGATTAAGCCCGGCATGACCGGGATCGAGGCCGACGCCCTGGCCCGCGACCTGATTGAGCAGGCTGGATACGGAGAATACTTTGGGCACGGGCTCGGCCACGGCCTGGGGCTGGAGGTCCACGAGCAGCCGACTCTTTCACCCCGCAGCGAGGCCGCCCTTGTCCCGGGAATGGTGGTCACCATTGAACCGGGCATCTATATCCCCGGGTGGGGCGGGGTCCGGATTGAAGATATGGTTCTGATTACTTCCGGCGGCGCCGAATCGCTTACCCGATGCACCCGGGAGCTGGTCGTTATTTAAATTGTAGGGGGCGATGATAAAAATGATCTCGACAAATGATTTTCATACCGGGCTGACCTTTGAACTGGACAACCAGATCTACGAAGTGGTAGAATTTCAACATGTTAAACCAGGTAAGGGGGCGGCCTTTGTCCGTTCAAAAATCAAAAACCTGCACAACGGTGCGGTTACCGAGCGGACCTTTCGGGCCGGTGAAAAAGTCAAGCGTGCTCACCTCGAGCGAAAAGAGATGTCTTACCTCTACCGCAGCGGGAAAGAGTTTTGCCTGATGGACCTGAACACCTATGAGCAGATTACCCTTTCAGAACAACAGATGGGGGAGGCGGTAAAATACCTCAAAGAAAATGACACCTTGACTGTGGTGATGCATGAAGAGGAGATCATCGGGGTGGAGCTGCCCTATACCGTGGAGTTGAAAGTAGTTGAAACCGAGCCCGGGGTCAAGGGCGATACCGCCGCGGGAGGAAACAAGCCGGCTATCCTCGAGACCGGGCTTACGGTCCAGGTGCCGCTTTTTATCAATACCGGGGATCTTTTACGGATTGATACCCGCAGCGGTGCATATATTGAACGTGTCTAGAAGAATAATATGGTTGTCAACTGAAAGGAGGCGCGATTATGGCGGAAGATTTAATGGCAAGGGTATCTTATCTAAAGGGGTTGGCTGAAGGGCTGGCGCTGAACGAGGAGAGCAATGAAGGGAAGCTCCTGTTGCGTATCGTTGACCTGTTGGACGAATTTGCCGTGGAGATTGAGCAGTTAAAAGATGATTACGAGGAGCTATTTGAATATACCGAGGCTCTCGACGAGGACCTGGCCGAGCTGGAAGATGATTTCTACGAGGATTATGATCTTCATTCGGGTGCTCCTCTTTACGAGGAAAGCTTTACCGTAGAATGTCCTAACTGCCGGGAGCTCGTTGAAATCAGCGACGATCTACTGCACACGGAGAACTCAATTAAGGTGACCTGTCCTCAATGCGGCGAGATCGTTATGATCGATGATGAAGATTGGGAGGACGAAGATCTCGGCGAGCTGTTCGATGAGGTCGGGGAGCAAGATGAGCCTGGCGAACTGGAAGAAGAAGATTAATTACTACCCTATCGATTGATTTATACCGCCGTGGTTACGGCGGTTTTTTTTATGTGGGCAGCGGCGTGTGGCGAGCACTTTAAAAATGGGCAAGTTCATCGCCGGTAGATCATATACATTAATACTGGCCGGGAAAGCAGCCAAGCCCGGCAATTTAATTATCCAGAGGTGCTTTTTAATTGAACCAGGCCCGGGAGGAAGTAGGCTCTTTTCTGCCGCAAAGAATTCGTGCTATCCTGGACCGCTCTACCTTCTCTCTTTGGAACGGACTTGAAGAGATCCGGCTGCGTTTGGGGCGCCCGCTGGCCCTGCACGGGCGGATGGGCGATTGCTTTTTAAGTGAATCGGGAGTGGCAGTCTCTGCGGAAGAGGCTTACCGGCCCGATCGCGACGATCTGGAGAAGGCGCTGCAGTTAGTAAGCAGCTCTTCTCTCTATGCTTTTGATGAAGAGCTGCGCAGCGGTTATATCACTATTCCCGGTGGTCACCGGGTCGGGCTCTGCGGCCAGGCGGTGGTCCGGGACGGACGGGTGGCCCGGTTGAAGCATATTACCGGGATGAATTACCGGATCGCCCGCCAGGTTAAGGGGGCGGCCCGGCCCTATGTTCGTTATTTTCTGGATTACCGGCGGCGGCGCGTCTATCACAGCCTGCTGATAGCGCCGCCCGGCGGCGGTAAAACCACCTTTTTGCGAGACCTGGCCCGCTGTCTCAGCGATGGGATCAAAGAGCTTGGTTTTGCCGGGTTCGAGGTGGCCATAGTTGATGAGCGCTCCGAGATTGCCGGCTCTTTTCAAGGGAGGCCGCAGCTCGATGTTGGCGAGCGTACCGATGTGCTTGATGCCTGTCCCAAGGCGGAAGGGATGATGATGCTACTTCGTTCTATGGGTCCCGAGGTCATCGTCACCGATGAGATCGGCCGGGCCGAAGATGCCGTCGCCATTGAAGAGGTCATTCATGCCGGGGTTACGGTGGTGGCCACCGCTCACGGCAGCAGCCTGGCGGAGCTGCGCTCCCGGCCCGGGCTGCGTAAATTGCTCGATGAGCAGATTTTTGAACGGGCCCTGATCCTGGGCTGGAGCCGGGGGGCGGGCACAGTAGAGCAGCTTTGCGATTTGACAAACAAGAGAGGGCCGGAGCTCGTTTCAAAAAAGGGGTGGCCAAACGCCTGAAATGATTGCGCTAACCTGTAAATTGGCCGGATCGCTCTGCATCATGGCTGCGGCGGCAACATTTGGTGAATCGAAGGCCCGCGCTCTTACCCTGCGGGTTAAACAGCTGGAGCAGTTTCAGCGCAGCCTGAAGCTGTTAAGCGTAGAGATATCCTTTAACCGCGCGCTGCTGCCTTATGCCTTCCGGGCTGTAGCCCGCCAGCTGGAGCCGCCGCTGGACGAACTTTATGGCGCGGCCGCGGCGAATCTCCTGGCCGGAGATGAACGCAGCGCCAAAGAGATTTGGGACAGTGCCCTGGCCGAAATGTATCCGCGAAGCTCTTTAACCCTTGCGGACAGGGAGATTGTCGCAAGCCTGGGCGTCTCACTGGGGGTCAGCGATCAAGAGGGGCAGTTAAAACAGATCGGGTTGACCTTGCAGCACCTCGAGATCGCCTTGGAAACAGCGCGGGAGCAGCGGCAGCGCAACGAGAAAATGTGGCGTTATCTCGGCCTGGCCGGAGGCGCCACCCTGGTTATCCTGCTGCTTTAACGGAGGGAGCGACTTGAACGCCGTCAATATCGATCTTCTCTTCAAGATTGCCGGAATCGGCATCTTTATCTCTGTATTGAATATTGTTTTAAAACAGGCGGAGAAAGAAGAGCAGGCCCAGATGTTAACCCTGGTCGGGGTAGTCATTGTTTTGCTGATGGTTCTACAGCTGATAGATGAGCTTTTTAATAGTATCAAGACTATCTTTAATCTATTTTAGTGGGCAGGAGAGACGCACTGTTGGGGCTGTTTGGCCCGGGTCGGGTTGGCCGGCTGCGAGAGCAAGAGGCTGGTGGAACGGAGTGTTCTGAAGATGGAGATTGTGCAGGTTGTCGGCCTGGGGTTGGTTGCCGCCCTGCTGGTGCTGATCTTAAGAGAATACCAGCCTG
>JAAZPQ010000022.1 GCA_012797175.1 Bacillota bacterium | reverse complement strand
TACCGATACGGCAGCGCGCCATACGGGCCTTGATTTTCCCGGTCACCGGCATGCTTCTCTATACGACGTGGAGAAGGTGGAGCTGCCGGTAGAGCAGCTGCTGCTGAGACATGGGGTCAAGCTGCTGCGGCAGTGCCGGGCTGTTGATGTGGTCGCTAAAGAGGGGAAGATTGAAGCGGTGCGGATAATTCAAAGGAATGAAGCCGACAAACTACTGCGAGGGGCTTACTTTGTTGATGCCACCGGCACGGCCGGCCCGACGGGCAATTGCCGCCGCTTCGGCAACGGCTGCGCCATGTGCATCTACCGCTGCCCCACCTTCGGTCCTCGGGTGAGCCTGGCCGTCAGGGCCGGGGCTGTGGAGACGGTGATCAGGCGGCGGGCCGGCGCGCCCGGTTACTTTAGCGGCTCCTGCGAGCTTGAGCCGACATCGCTGGCTGATTGGCTACTGGCCGAAGTCAGGGAAAAAGGGCTGGCCGTCATACCGCTGCCGCCCGAAGCATTTACAGAGCAGAACGAGCTGTCGATACAGATAAAAGCCTGCCGCCAGTACAGCTCCGAGACATATGCTCACAACCTGATCCTGCTCGACACCGGGGCCATAAAGATGATGGTCCCGTACCTGCCTCTCTCTATCCTGCGCCGCCTGAATGGTTTTGAAAGGGCTATCTTCCGCGACCCCCTCGGAGGGGGGCGGGGGAATTCTATCCGCTTCAGCGGCCTGATCGAGCGCGACCGGCGGTTGATGGTCCCTCCGCTAAAGAACCTTTTCGTGGCTGGCGAAAGGGCCGGATTGAGCCTGGGTCATACCGAAGCGATCGTTACCGGCGCCCTGGCCGGCTACAATGCCTGGCGTCTCAGCAGGGGTTGCGAGCCGGTAGAGCTTCCCCGTGGCTGCGTTTGTGGAGAGCTGATCGCCTTTACCGGCTTTAAAGGAGGCCGTGGAGAAAAATATGAGATCGTCTACAGTCTTTCCGGGGGGCCGCTTTGGGAACATTTGCAGCAGCAGAACCTCTATAGCACCGACCCGGAAACAATTGCCCGGCGTCTCGATAAGCTGGGCTTGCTGCAGTTATTTGCCGCAGAAAAGGATTAGCCCGGTTTTTGTGGAATAGCTAGCCAAGAAAGTATTTTATGCTGAAGAGAAGGGAGAGGGCAGAGTTGCGTCTAGCCAAGTACCTGGCCGCGGCCGGAGTGGCCTCCCGCCGCAAGTCCGAGCAGATCATCGCCATGGGCCGGGTAGAGGTCAACGGGGCCGTGATCACCGTTCCCCAGCATCGGGTCGAAACAGGTGACCTGGTTACCGTTGATGGCCGCGAGGTAAGGCTGGAGCAGAAGTGTTACTTGCTCCTGGACAAACCGGCCGGTTTTTTGTCCACCGTTTCCGACCCGCACGGCCGCCCGACAGTACTTGACCTGGTCGGCCGGAGCCCGACCCGTCTCTACCCGGTAGGGCGGCTGGACCAGGACACAACCGGATTGCTTTTACTTACCAATGACGGCGAGCTGGCTTACCGCTTAACCCACCCGCGTTTCGGCGTGAAAAAAAGATACCAGGCCTGGGTAAAAGGGATCCCTGCCCCTGCAGTGCTCCACCGGATGGCCCGGGGGGTACTTCTGGAAGAGGGCATGACCGCCCCGGCAAAGGTCAGGCTGCTCCGCCAAGGTCGCGGCCGTGCTCTCCTGGAGATTGTTCTTATCGAGGGGCGGAAGAGACAGGTCAAGCGGATCTGCGCTGCCTGCGGCCATCCCGTAGAGAGATTGCGGCGCACCGGGTTTGCCTTTTTAACCGCGGAGGGTTTAGAAAGCGGGGCCTTTCGCCCGCTTAGCGGTGCCGAGGTGCGCCGCCTTTACCGCCTTGTGGGGCTGCCGTTAGCCTGCTTATCCTGACAGAAGGAGATAAGAAACAATTTCGTGCGTTAGCTTTACATTACGCGCTATCTCTTGACATACTTTTCAGAACGAGCTTATACTATCCTGAGATCTGTGGAATCTGTTTATGGGTTGCCGCTTACCTCGGTAAGGAGGAAGAAACAATGTGATGTTAGGGAAGCTCCTGGTTAGTGCCAATTACTATCTGAACCCTTATTCTTTTTCTATGTTTATTACTGCCCTCCTGGTGACGTTGCTTGGGATCTTTGTCTACATTAGCGATAGGAACCTGGTCAGCAAATCATTTCTCATCATGACAGTAAGCGGCGGCATTTGGCAAGCCGGTATCGGCGTGACCTATTTAATGAGAGATACGATGCTGATTCTCTCTTTTTACAAGGTCTTTGTCTTTTTGGGGACTGTCATGATCGCGCCCAGCATTTATTATTTCACCACAGCATCCCTGGGATTATTGGAGGAAAAG
>JAAZPQ010000021.1 GCA_012797175.1 Bacillota bacterium | reverse complement strand
CCTCAACCCGGGCCGCTACGTCGGCGTGGCCGAGTGCCGGGAGGATGACGGCGATTTCTACGAGCGGCTGCAGGAGCTGAACGAAGAGCTGGAGCTGCTCAACCAGGAAGCGCGGGAGCTGGAAGAGCAGATTGCGGAGAACATTCAACTGTTGGTGACAGACCGATGAGGTCACTACCTTTTTCTGAAATGGTGGAGATCAATCCATGGGTAAAATTAGAGAAGGGAAAAGAATACCCTTTTATTAGTATGGGAGTAGTAGAACCGAATAGACGTTATGTATCTGAAGCAGAGCACCGAATTTATAACGGAGGTGGAGCTAAATTTTTGGCGGGAGATATATTATTTGCACGAATTACTCCTTGCCTTGAGAATGGGAAAATAGCTCAGTACAAACCTGAAGGTATATCAACAGCGTTTGGCTCAACAGAATTTTTTATATTTCGATCTTATCCAAGTATATCTGATCCGGGTTATATATACTATCTTGCAAAATCGGATCTAATTAGGAAACCAGCGGAGAAGAGTATGTCCGGTGCTTCAGGTCGCCAAAGAGCTGATCTTAGCTCCATCAAAAACCTTAAAGTTCCAGCACCCCCTTTACCCACCCAGCGCAAAATTACCGCCATTCTCTCCGCCTACGACGACCTTATCGAAAACAACATACGCCGGATCAAGATCCTGGAGGAGATGGCTCAGGCCCTTTACCGCGAGTGGTTTGTCCATTTTCGCTTCCCCGGCCATGAAAAGGCCCGCCTGATCGATTCCCCGCTGGGCAAGATCCCGGAGGGGTGGGAAGTAAAGGAACTCAAAGATGTGTGTCATTTAATTATGGGTCAATCACCGAAATCAAAATATTATAATACAGATAAATTAGGCTTACCTTTTCATCAAGGAGTAACTGATTTTGGGAATCGCTTTCCTAACAAGCGATTTTATTGTTCGATAAAGGGGCGTATTGCAGATAAGGGTGATATTTTATTTTCTGTAAGAGCACCAGTAGGTAGAATTAATATTGCTAATACAAAAATGGTAATAGGAAGAGGTCTGTGCGCGATTCGTCATAAGGCTGGGTTTCAATGGTATACTTTTCATGTACTCAAAGAAGTTTTTAATGAAGAAGACATAATAGGGGGAGGAACCATTTTTAAATCAGTTACAAAAAAAGATATGGAAAGAATTAATTTATTAACACCGACAGAATCTTTGGCACATCAATTTGAGCATGTTGTAGAGCCTTTAGAAAAGCAGATAGATAACCTAACACAAAAAAACACTACTCTCTGCCGCACCCGCGATCTACTCCTACCCAAACTAATCTCGGGCGAGCTGGACGTATCGGAACTGGATATCGCTATCCCAGAGGAAGACTAACGGGAGATTCTGGGTGGCTTGGCAATAGATTAGAGGTTCCAATGAGGTGAGAAAAAGTGGCCACAGGTTACACCGAAGACAGCCTGGTCGAGCAACCGTCTATCGAGCTTCTGGCCCAGCTCGGCTGGGAGACTTATAATGCCTACGGCGAATTTGAATACGGCGCCAGCCCCCTGGGGCGGGAAACTAAAGGCGAAGTGGTGTTGACGGCACGTCTGCGGGAGGCGCTGGAGAAGCTAAACCCGGAACTGCCTGCCGAGGCGGTGGAGCAGGCCGTTGCAGAGCTGACCCGGGATCGCTCCCGGATGAGCCTGGTGGCGGCCAACCGCGAGATTTACGAGCTGATTAAAAACGGGGTGCGCGCCCGCATATTAAACCCCGAGGGGGGTGAACGGATCGAGCCGGTGCGGGTAATCGACTGGAACGATCCCTTGAACAACGATTTCCTGCTCTGCTCGCAGTTCTGGATTACCGGTGAGATGCACACCCGACGGGCTGACCTGGTGGGCTTTGTCAACGGCCTGCCGCTTCTTTTTATTGAGCTCAAGGCTGCTCACCGGCGGTTGGAGAGCGCTTTTACCGGCAACCTTATTGATTACAAGGATACTATCCCGCATCTTTTCTGGTACAACGCGCTGATCATCCTCTCTAACGGCAGCCAGAGTCGGGTAGGCAGCATCACTTCTGGCTGGGAACACTTTGCCGAGTGGAAGAAGGTAGAACGCGAGTCCGAGCAGGGGCGCATCTCCCTGGAGACGATGCTCCGGGGCACCTGCGAGCCGGCCCGGTTTCTGGACCTGGTGGAGAATTTCACCCTGTTCATGGATGCGCCCCGCGGGCAGATCAAGATAGTGGCCAAAAATCACCAGTACCTCGGCGTGAACAACGCTCTCAAAGCTCTGGCCGAGATTAAGCGGCGGCAGGGGCGCCTGGGGGTATTCTGGCACACCCAGGGCAGCGGCAAGAGTATCTCGATGATCTTCTTCTCCCAGAAGGTGCTGCGCAAGGTGCCCGGCAACTGGAGCTTCGTAGTGGTCACCGATCGCAAGGAGCTCGATGATCAGATCTATAAGAACTTTGTCTCAAGCGGCGTTGTTACCGAAACGATGCCCCAGGCCGACAGCAGCAGGCATCTGCGTCGGCTGCTGCGCGAAGATCACCGCTACATCTTTACCTTGATTCACAAGTTCCGCACCAAACCGGGCGAAGAGCACCCGGTGCTCTCGGAGCGGGACGATATCATCGTTATCACTGACGAGGCCCACCGCAGCCAGTATGACACTCTGGCCTTGAATATGCGCACGGCGCTGCCCAACGCCTCGTTTATCGCTTTTACCGGCACACCGCTTATCGTTGGTGAAGAGAAGACCCGCCAGGTCTTCGGCGATTATATCAGCATCTATGACTTCCACCAGTCGGTGGAGGACGGGGCTACGGTACCCCTTTACTATGAAAACCGCATCCCCGAGCTGCAGCTTGTCAACGAGAAGCTCAATGAAGATATGGCTGATCTGCTTGATGCGGCGGAACTGGATGAAGAGCAGGAGAAGAAGCTGGAAAGAGAGTTTGCCCGCGAATACCATCTTATTACCAGGGATGACCGCCTGGAGGCGGTGGCGGCGGATATTGTGGATCATTTTATCAACCGTGGTTTCCAGGGCAAGGCCATGGTTATCTGCATTGATAAAGCCACCGCTATACGCATGTACGACAAAGTACAGAAGTACTGGGCGAAAAAGATTAAGGAGCTCGAGGCTCAACGCGGTTGGGTTCCAGAAGAAGAATGGGCGGCCATAGAAGAGAAGATTAAGCTGCTTGAAGAGACCGACATGGCGGTGGTGGTCTCTCAATCTCAGAATGAAATCTACGAGATGGAGCAAAAAGCACTCGACATCCGCCCGCACCGCAAGCGGATGATTGAAGAAGATTTGGAGAAAAAGTTCAAGGAACCGGCCGACCCCTTCCGCCTGGTATTTGTCTGTGCCATGTGGATGACCGGCTTTGACGTGCCTTCCTGTTCTACCCTTTACCTGGATAAGCCGATGCGCAACCATACCCTGATGCAGACGATCGCCCGGGCAAACCGGGTCTACCGGGACAAGGTCTGCGGCCTGATCGTGGATTACGCGGGGGTCTTTAGAAACCTGGAGAAGGCGCTGGCTATTTACGGGGCCGGTGGAGCCGGAAAAGAGGGCGAGAGCCCGGTCAAAGATAAAGAAGCGCTTGTAGCCGTCCTGAAACATGCCGTCGAGGAGATAAGGGAATTTTGCCGGGAGCAGGGTATCCGGCTGCAGGCGATCGTCGAGGCCGAGGGTTTTGAGCGGATCGCCTTGCTGGACGATGCCGTTGACGCCCTGGTGGCCTCAGAAGGGCAGAAGAGGCGCTTTCTTGAACAGGCCAACAATGTCCTCCGGCTCTACAAGGCCATCTTGCCGGATCCGGCCGGGGATGAGCTGCGGGCCGATTGTACGCTTATCAATGTCCTGGCCAAGAAGATCCGTGCTCTGAGCCCCCCGGTAGATATCAGCGAGATTATGGGGCAGGTAGAAGATATCCTGGATCGCTCCATCGCCGCGAAAGGATATCTGATCCGGGACGATCAGCCCTTGATCGATTTAAGCAAGATTGATTTTGAGCTGCTTGCAGCCAGGTTTAAACAGGGGCACAAGCATACAGAGGTGGAGCGGGTCAAAGCCTCAATCGCCCGGCACCTGCAGAAGATGGTTCGGCTGAACCGCACCAGGATAGACTACCTGGAACGCTTTCAAAAGATGATCGATGAGTACAACTCCGGTAGTCTCAATGTTGAAGAGTTCTTCCGCCGGCTGATGGAGTTTGCCAAAAGCCTCACTGAAGAGGAGCAGCGGGCGGTTGCCGAAGAGCTCAGCGAAGAGGAGCTGGCTCTTTTCGACCTGCTCACTAAACCAGAAATTAATCTCACCCGCAAGGAAAGGAACCAGGTCAAGAAGACCGCCCGCGAGCTGCTGGAGGTCCTGAAGCGCGAGAAGCTGATCCTCGACTGGCGTAAACGGCAGCAGGCCCGCGCCCAGGTGCGGGTTACTATCGAGACGGTCCTCGATGAGGGGCTACCCGCAGCTTATACTAAAAAGATCTACGAGGCCAAGGTCGCCGCCGTTTTTGAACACGTTTACGAGTGTTACTACGGGGACGGCAAGAGTGTCTATGGCAGTGTGGCTTAACCTGGTGTCTGTTTTACCGGGAGAAGATTACTTTACGTGACTTAAGATAAAATTTTTGCCTCCTAGTATTACAATAATATTTTGTGAATCTACTCTAAGACAACCGCCGTGCCCGAGGCGGTTACCATGAGCATGTTGCCTCCTTGTCCCAATACTTCGTAATCGATATCTACACCGATAACGGCGTTGGCTCCCTGGGCGGCGGCCCGCTTTGACATCTCTATTAGGGCTGCCTCCCTGGCCTCGACCAGTTCTCCTTCGTATGCCCCGGAACGCCCTCCGAAAAAGTTTCTCAGGCCGGCGGTAAAGTCTTTGATGAAGTCGACACCGGAGATAACTTCGCCGAAGACTATGCACTTGTATTCAATAATATTTCTTCCCTCGACGTTGGGGGTGGTCGTTACAATCATGCATATGCCTCCATTCTCCTGCGTTTTCTGGAAAATTCTACTTACGCTATCCCGGTTCCTGCTTTAAACAATAATATTTTCGGCCGGGTTCATTTTTGGAGCGACCTTTCCGTCGTCAATCGTCCCCGGTAACTGCAGCTCCGCCGGGGCCGGGGCGATCTATAAAGGGTTTATCAGGGGGGATGTCTAATAAAGATTATTATGAGCCCATGTGCGCCCCCGGCTGTAACCGGGGGCGCACATTGTTATGCATTTCCGGAAAGAAGGTTATTATTTGCGCAAACTCAGCGATCCCGAGGCGAAACGTAACTTCATGCTGACCACGCCTATCTCCCGGCTCGTGCCTCAAATGGCGCTGCCCTCCATCGCCGCCATGCTGGTGAACTCGATATATCATCTTGCGGATACCTTTTTTGTCAGCAAACTGGGCACCTATGCTACCGGCGCCGTGGGCATCAATTCCGCCATCGACCACATTATTATGATGGCCGGCTCCTTCCTGGCCATGGGCGCGGCAAGCTTTGCCTCCCGCCTTCTGGGGGCGAAGAAGGATGAACAGGCCGCCCGCGTGATCTCCACCAGCTTTTTTCTTGCCCTGTGCACAGGCTTTCTGGTGCTCATTTTTGGAAACGCTTTTCAAGTTCCCCTCCTGCGGGTGCTGGGCGCCAGCGACGCAATCATGCCGTATTCCCGCCAGTACGCTCGCTATGTCCTGCTGGCTGCCCCCTTTATGGCCGCCAGCTTCGTTTTGAACCATTGCCTGCGGGCGGAAGGAAGCTCCACATACTCCATGATCGGGATGGTTTTCGGTGCCGTGCTGAACATAGCGCTGGATCCAATTTTCATCTTTTCCCTTGGCTGGGGCGTTGCCGGCGCTTCCGCCGCCACGGCCATTTCAAAGCTGGTATCTTTCTGTATCCTGTTGCTTCCCTATATCCGGCGCAAGACCCTACTGCGGATCAGTCCAAAGCTTGTTGGCATTGCGTTTGAAGATGCCGCCGAGGTCGTTAAAATGGGAAGCCCCAGCCTGTTCCGGATGGGCCTCTCCACGCTAGCCGGCATTGTTCTCAATCGGCTGGCCGTGGGCTACGGTGAATCTGCTCTGGCCGCCGTTTCCGTGGCCGACCGCGTGACGAGGTTGCTTGTTAGCGCCTGCCTGGGTTTTGGGCAGGGCTTCCAGCCGGTGGCCGGTTTTTCCTGGGGCGCCAAAAGCTACGATCGCATCGAGGAGGCGTATCGCTTTTCCGTATGGGCGGCGGTGATCGGGATATCTGTCCCCAGCCTGTTCATCGGCATTTTCGCCGAGCCGGTGATCTCCCTGTTTACCGCAACGGACCTGGAGATGGTTAACATCGGCTTGTTTTCTCTGCGGATACAGTGTCTGGCCATGCCGTTGCATGCCTGGGCCATTGTGGTGAATATGATGTGCGTGGGCATGGGCCGGGCCAGGAGCGCGGCTCTTCTGGGCCTCGCCCGGCAG
Source organism: Bacillota bacterium (assembly GCA_012797175.1). Taxonomy (GTDB): domain Bacteria; phylum Bacillota; class Dethiobacteria; order DTU022; family DTU022; genus JAAZPQ01. Next base: position 712 of record JAAZPQ010000021.1, on the reverse strand, counting down.
GGGATCTGTTTTTTCCCCATCCTGCCCTTAATGACGTGGCTTTGGGGCGTATGGGGCCTCGCCGCCGTGCAGGGCGTGGCCGATATACTCACTACTATCCTGCTGGCGCTACCCATAGCCGCCCGGGTCAAGCGTGACCTGAAGCAATGGGAAGCGGAGCTGACTGCCGTGCAAATAACGCAACAGGATAGTTACGGCTGATCCCCGATCGTAAGCCCCTATTTAAATCTCCTGGACGAGCAGGTCGCTTGCCATATTGAACCCGGCATAGCATCGGACGGTTTTAGAATTCGCCAGGCTCAGCTGGACTTGCCGTTGTGAGGCTCCTACTGGGGGGCGTTATCCTGAAAATACCGGTCGATGATTGTCTCCGCCAGCCGCTTCTGTAGCGGCCTGAGACACCAGGAACATGGCCATCAAGAACCACCCGATGGATTCTTTATTTCCATCATCCAGATGTGCTGTTTCCCCCTGGATCAGCTCCATTTTTTCTTCGCAGACCCCTTTCAGCCGGTCAGCATGGGCGCTGTTAACTTCTTGCACCAGCTCATAGACCAAATCAATCAAGTCAGGGCCGGGCTGCAACTAGCAAGTCCTATCTCTGGCTCTACCGTACCGGACAAACAAGATCGCCAATTGTACTTTACGATTATCAGACTACCAGGGCCTCCAAACATCCCTGCCGCTTCCTGAATGGCTTTAAAGGTTACCT
>JAAZPQ010000150.1 GCA_012797175.1 Bacillota bacterium | reverse complement strand
TATAGTAGCTGATCTCCAAAACTCGCTGATATATATAATCATGCACCATACAGGGCCCCCTTTGTCTTCAGCTCCGGTAAATTATATGTAGGGAGCCTCTAAAAAATACCCTTATGGAGGGGCAACCCATTAAGAGCAAGGTAGAATATCCAGGGGGTCAACCGGCCGGCCATTTTTTTCAATTTCAAGATAAAGATAAGTTTCTTTTCCTTCAGGATTCTGTTTCACAGTGGCAATCGGATCACCGCCGGCCACCTGTGCCCCTTCCTCTACATGAACCTGCTCCAGCGCTCCGTAGTAAACCGTTAAATTATTATTGTGCTCGATAATTACCTCTTTCCCGTACGGCTTGCCCCGCTTATTTATTTTTTTCACCTTACCCCCGGTAATAGAGCGAACCTCTTCTCCCGATGCTGCTTTGATTCCTAACCCTTTGCTATAAGACCATTTAACAGCCTCATCCAAGCGGGCCAGGACCTCCCTGGTGCTGTTCCCATATCCAAAAATTACTATCCGCCCATCTACCGGCCAGCCAAGGGGGGGCTCCGGTGCCTTGTTCGCCAGAGCATGCTCCTCGGGATCGGCAGGCTCGGCGCTAGCCGGTTCTTCCGATCGGTTCTGCTCTACATTAATGCTGCTTTTATCCGGCAGTTCTTCATCCTTCAGTTCGCCAAAGTTGATCTTCTCGCTGTAAGGGTTAATGGTCCGCAGCTGGGCAGTGCGCCACAGGTAGATACTTCCGGTTAAAAGAACTACCAGCAGGTAAAGTAAGCCCATTCGCCATAAACGTGGCCAACTCCGAAACCTGCTCCAGAGATCCTTTCCAAAATCTTTTACCCGAAAAAACGAATTTGTCAAAAAGCGCTTTCCCTGCTGCAAAATCCTTTTCAGGAAGTCTTTAATTTGAGACGCCAACACTGATCACCTCAGGTGGTATTATTTCCATCTGAGGCAAGTTTATACTGTTTAAGGCATGATTTTGGTTACCTCGGTGCCGGGATAATAAAACTCAATGATCTGCCGGTAGCTCTTTCCTGCCCTGGCTGCACCGTCGGCTCCATATTGACAGAGCCCAACCCCATGTCCCCGGCCGCGGGTAATTAAAAAAAGCCCCTCTTCTCGATACTCCCAAGTAAAAGCAGTCGAGGGCAGCTCCAGCAGGCGCCGCAGCTCTTTTCCTTCGATCAGGGTCCCGTTAATACTAAGTGTCTTCACCCTTCCCCCGGGAGTTTCGGAAGCAACCTCCAGAACCAGTTCATCGCCAGAGGCTGCCGGCAAAGCTACATCCTGCGGCAGGGCAGCGGCCAACCGGGTAAAGGGGATCAGAATCTCCCCCCGGTAGTGCGGCGAATGTTGGCAGTAGGGGCAGTTGATACTTTTCAGGTAGGGCCGGACACCACCGCTCCAAAGGGCATGTGAGGCTTCGGTTTTGCCGCCGCAGGTCGAATGATAGACTGCTTCGATCAGGCGACCCTGATAGACGACTACTTCGCCCCTGGTATCAAAGACAGCCTTTCTAATCCGATCCCGAAAAGCCTCGCTCCCGGAGCCCCCCTGCCCGGCGGCGGAGCCGGGATCGAGCCAGGCCTGGCAGTGGGTACTTTCCGAGCAGATATCAGCCTTTCCGGGGGCCTTATCGCAGCCGTCCCCGCCAAGGGAACGGAGCTGATGCAAGGTATAGGTACGGGCGATCACCGCCTGGGCTTTGAGCGCCTCCGTCTCGAAAGATGAAGGCATCTCGGCAAGGAGCACTCCGACGAGATATTCATCCAGATCCATGACTGTGATCTCTCCCTGGTCTGCCCGGTAAAGACGGACCTGCCAGCGACCGCCCTTTTCACTTTCACTCTCCCCCTGCGCGGAAGGAGCGTTCGCGCTTTGAAAGGGAAGGCCGGAGCGGCCGCCTATAGAGACTACTACAGCCGGTAAAAAGATCACAAGCACGACGATGGCCATAATCAGCAAGGTGGTTTTACGGGTCATCATAACCCTCCGGAGTGCAGACTTCACCACATTTATATGAAACCTGTCCTCCCCTTATGATTCTTTCAGGTTGCTCCGGTCTATTGTTGTTCAAATTACCATGGAGGTGGGCGAAAATTCGACCTTTCGAAAGATAGCCCGGCTTTAACCAGCCCGGGCCGTGAGCCTTAATCCGGCTGTCGAAGATTTAAGTAGATAATTTACAGTTAATGCTGAGGATAAAATATAACGCAGGCAGGGTAGAAGAAAAGAGAAGAACAGGATGCTTCTCTTACCCCTGGCAGTAAAAGAAAAACTAAAGAGGGACCGCGGTTCGCTCCGGCGCGAAGTGCCCGGCAGTTCAGAGAAACCCGGTGGGTTTCAGCTTCCTGTTCGCACGGCCTGTTCAGGCTCTTTCGCGATGCGCTTGATCTGTGCTCCCAGCGACACCAGCCGCTCTTCGAGGCGGCTGTAACCACGCCAGAGATGCCTCACCGAGAGAAGCTCGGTTTCACCCTGCGCCGCCAGCCCCGCCAGCAGCAGCGCGGCAGCACCCCTGAGATCCGGCGCCACCACAGGAGCCCCCGTTAGATAGGGCCGCCCCTGCACGATGGCCTGCCGCCCCTCGACCTGGATCTGTGCCCCCATGCTGTTTAACCCCTCGACATGACGGAACCTGTTCTCAAAAACTGTTTCGATAACCGTGCTGGTCCCGTCGGAAAGCGCCATCAAAGCCATGAACTGCGGCTGCAGGTCGGTAGAGAAGCCGGGGTAAGGCATTGTTTTCAAGTCAACCGCATCGGTGCGGCCATTGGCCGCGGCCCTTACGGCCGTGGGACCGACCTCTTCAATAATAGCCCCCGCCTCGGTTAATTTGGCCAGGAGAGATTTCAGGTGATCCGGCAATATGTTCTCCACGATTACATCTCCCCCGGTAATTACACTGGCCAGAAGTAGCGTCCCCGCCTCGATGCGATCGGGAATAATCGTATGGCGGGTTCCGCCCAGCCCGGGTACTCCCTCAATGCGAACACGTGACGTCCCGGCACCGACAACCTGTGCCCCCATACTGTTTAAACAGTTGGCCAGGTCGACAATTTCAGGCTCGGTAGCCGCGTTATCCAGGATCGTTGTTCCACGGGCTAGCGTGGCCGCCATGATAATATTTTCCGTAGCCCCGACACTGGGAAAATCCAGATAGACCCCCGCTCCCTGCAGCCCGGTGGTATGCCCTTCAACACAGCCGTTGATGATCGAAAACTGCGCCCCCATAGCTGTAAGGCCTTTCAGATGCAAGTCAACCGGACGCGTACCGATGGCACAACCCCCGGGCAGGGGTAACCGCACCGGTTTTTTCCGGGCCAACAAAGGGCCCAGAACCAGAAAAGAGGCCCTCATCCGGCTGACCAGGTCGGCCGGTGGAGCCGCCGGGGACAGCTCGCCGGGGGCGATACGGAGCAGGCCCTGCTCCTGGCAGTAATCTACCGCGGCCCCCAGGCCCTCCAGAACCGCAATCATGGTGCGGACATCGAGGAGATCGGGAACTCCTTCAATAATCGTATTTTCATTGGTTAGCAAGGCTGCAGCAATAATGGGGAGACAGGCGTTTTTGGAACCGTTAACCCGCACCTTCCCCCGCAGGGGAATCCCTCCTTGAATTAGAAGCTGATCCATGATGCCGTTCCTTCCTGTAATGCACTTGAAAGTGAGAGGATGACCGGTATGCCCAGGCGAATTTTGATCTTCTCCCGGTATCTGTCCTCATAAAGCTCCAGGCTAAGATTGACCGGGCCGTCATCCAGGAGAACACCCTCTCCGGCCCAGGGAAGATGGGCCAGCAGCTGCACCATGCGGGGATAAGTATTGATCTTCTGCAACCGGCCGCCCAGGGCATTAACCAGGTTCTTCCCCAGAACGGTTAAATCTTGGCCCCCACTGTGATATGCCTCCACGCTCCAGGCCCGGGCCGCAGTTCCCCCGCGACAATTAGTAAGCTCTGCCACCCGGTTCCATAGCCTTTCACAGGCCACCCGGTCAGTGCCACAAATCTCCAGCAGAATCTCCCCGTTTTCATAGCCCTCTTGCATTGACCAGCAGCAGTCGGACAGGTCTGTGACCTCTTTTTTCAACGGGGCTACCCCGGCTGAAACAATTCGTTCCTTTTCACTTTCACTGATGAAACAATGAATTTGATAAGTGATAGTTTCAACACCGCAAAGCCTTAATCCTTTTTCTAATTCTAGCCAGGGATCCTTTTGGACAATCGGCTCATGCAGGGGCAAGTTTAACAACAAGATCAGCAATAATGTGAAAATCCAGGCGCGCAGGTGCACCGGGAGCCCCCCCTTCCGCAGGAAACTAAGGGATATTATGGCCCCCCTGTGTCTTGATTATCCCTGATCTCCAGAGAGAGCTGCCTCTATAACCACATTTGCGCCGGCATAAAAACCGGGAGTAGAGCTCATCTAAAATATATTGATACGCCGGCCTCATTCAATAGCTCTTTGGAGAGAGCGTCGGGATATTGTTGGGCTACAAAAACCCGGTTAATCCCTGCATTGATCAGCATTTTAGTACAGACCACGCAGGGGAAGTGGGTGCAGTAGAGAGAGGCTCCTTTAATCGCTACTCCGTGAACCGCGGCCTGAATAATTGCATTTTGCTCGGCATGAAGACCGCGACAGAGCTCGTGCCTTTCACCGGCGGGAACCTTTAATTTCTCCCGAAGGCAGCCGGTTTCATCGCAGTGCTCCAAACCAGCGGGGGCCCCGTTATATCCTGTCGCCAGGATTCTTTTATCGAGAACCAGAAGCGCACCAACCCGACGGCGCAAACAGGTAGAGCGGGAAGCCACCACCCGGGCAATCTCTAGAAAATAGTAATCCCATGCTGGCCTCTCGGACAAGGCAATCCCCCTTTAACCGATCAGCAGGCGGGGAGCAACCAGGTACGTACTCAGTACTGTACTACCTCCCGCAGCCTGTTAACAGCTTATTTAGATGAACTATCTTCTTAGGCCAGCCCGCCCTGGATAAACTGATCAATGGGGAAATCCCGGCAAAGTTCGCTGACCTGCTGCTTTAACCCCTCCAGGACACTTTCATCAGAACGATGAGTGATCGCCTCGTTGATCAGTTGCGCAATTACCTGGATCTGCTCCGGTCCC
>JAAZPQ010000020.1 GCA_012797175.1 Bacillota bacterium | reverse complement strand
TGTTGACAGAAGGCGGTAAAAATCTTATAATCCAGGTAGAAAGTCTATTCCTGTCGGGGTGGCGGAACAGGCAGACGCGCACGTTTGAGGGGCGTGTGGTGTACACCGTGTGGGTTCGATTCCCATCCCCGACACCAGTAGCGGGTTCATTGGGACAGGAGACAAGTTCCTGTCCCAATGTTATTAGATACGGGGAAAATATTATGGGAGGTTTCGATCAGCGGTGGATTTAATTGAAACGTGGTTTGTGGCGGCGGTATCCGGAGCGGGCCTGCTCCGGCCGGTGGCTGCGCTGCTGGTCTTCCTGGCATTTTTGTTTTCCAGGGGGGTCATAACCAACTTTCTATTTGACCTAACTTCGAGAATTGCCTCCAGATCGAAAAAAGAGATCGATCTGAGCTTCTTTCTAGCGCTGGAAGCCCCCCTAAAAAACTTTATCCTGGTCCTGGGAATCTATATCGCGTTATCCATATTGTCGCTTGGACCCCCGTGGGAATCTTATTTCACCGTTCTTTTTCGCATCCTGGTTGTGGTTTTTGTAGCCTGGGGCCTCTATAACCTGACCGAAAGCCGTCCCTTTAAAGTGCTCAGCAAGCGTTACCGGCTGGATCCCATTCTTGCCGGCTTCCTGGTTAAAGCAGTAAAGGCGGTCATCGTGGCGCTGGCGGTGGTCATGATCATCCAGCAGCTCGGTTACAACGTGAGCGGCTTTATCGCCGGCCTCGGCCTGGGTGGACTGGCCGTGGCGCTGGCGGCCCAGGATGCCCTGGCCAATATTTTTGCCGGTATCGTCATTATAGCGGACAGGCCTTTTTCAGTAGGCGACTGGATCTCTACGCCTGCCGTGGAGGGAACAGTAGAGGAGCTCTCCTTCCGCAGCACTAAAATCCGGACTTTTGCCCAGGCGCTGGTTACGGTACCCAACAAGATTCTGGCCAATGAGGCAGTTACCAACTGGACACGGATGGGGAAGCGGCGGGTTTCGTTCAATTTACAGGTGGCCCTCCACACCCCCCGTGAGAAGCTAGAGCGCTGCGTCAGGCGGATCCGGGAGACTTTGCAGAACGATCCGGATATTCATCCGGAGACGATCCTGGTCTACTTTGAGAGTTTCGGCGAGAGCAGCCTGGAGATCATCCTCTACTTCTTTACTAAAACCACGGCTTATGCCGAGTACCTCGCCGTCAAAGAATCGATCAATTTTAAAATCATCGAGATCCTCGAAGATGAAGGTGTCACCTTGGCCCGGCCCGCCCGCAGTATCTACTTTGATGCTCCTTCTCAGCAAAGCTAGATGGACCAAAGAACCCAAAGCCCAAGAGCCGGGGGTTCCGGTTGTGGCTCTCCCCTTCTATCCAGGAATCTATTATCCTTAAGTAGGCAGGACGTTGCTTTAACGGCCGGCTGCTACCAGCGCTTATTGCCGCAGCAGGCCGGCCTACGCTCTTTTCGCCTCCCAAGCCAGATCTGCCAGGTGTTACGTATGCTTGGGAAGGAGAGGCCCTCTCCTGTTTGTGCGCAAAAGCGCTCTCTGTAGAATTTTACCGCCGGAGTGCCTCTTTCCAGTCGGCCAGAAAGCGTTCAATACCCGCGTCGGTCAGGGGGTGGTTGAACATCTGACGCAGAACTTTAAAGGGGACGGTGGCGATATGGGCGCCGGCCAGGGCCACGGCGGGAACATGCGCGGTATGACGGATGCTGGCGGCGATCACTTCGGTGTCGATGCCGTGAATCTCGAAAAGGGAGACGATCTCTTCGACCAGCGCGACGCCGTTATAGCCGATATCATCAAGGCGCCCCAGGAAAGGGCTGACATAGGCGGCCCCGGCCCGCGCAGCCAGCAAAGCCTGGTTCGAGGAGAAGACCAGGGTAACGTTGGCTTTAATCCCTTCCCTGCTAAGAGTTTTCACCGCCTGCAGCCCCTCCGGGGTTACCGGGATCTTGATCACTACATTTTCATGGATCCCGGCCAGCTGCCGGGCTTCTTTAATGAT
>JAAZPQ010000149.1 GCA_012797175.1 Bacillota bacterium | reverse complement strand
GTGGCCCTCGGGGGAGCAAAACAAGAGCTGCTGCGTATGGCGATGATTGCCCGCGAGATGATCGGTGAAGCGCTGGGTAGCTTTATTAATAACGATTTAAAAAAGGTGGCACATATTGAGCAGATGGAAGATCTCCTGGACGGACTGGAAGAGGCCATTAATGTCTTCCTGGCGGAGCTTTCTCAAAATTCGCTTACCGAAGCACAATCTAAAATGATCGGCAGCTATATGTCTGCGGCCAATGACCTGGAAAGAATTGGCGATCACGCTAACAATATCAAGCAATTGGCCGAACTCAAGGTTGAGGACAGGCTGCCTTTTTCCGAGCAGGCGCTTGAAGAGCTTAGCATGATCTTTGAGAAGGTTAATGTCATGCTGGAGCGAGCCATTCAGGCTTTCAAGACAGAAAACAGGCAACTTGCCCGCATGGTCATAGTGGAAGATGATGAAGTTGATCTCATGGAGAAAGTTCTACGCAAGGCTCACATTGAAAGGATCAATACAAAAAAATGTTATCCTCCTTCGGGGGTAATCTATCTCGATGTATTAAGCAACCTGGAAAGGATTGCCGACCACGCTACCAATATCGCCCAGCTGGTTGTGGAAGAATTTTAGTGGTACCGTAAAGGAGAAATGATGCCGAAAGTATTGCGGATAAAGCAAACCCTGGTCCTTCCCCCCACTGACAAGACAATTTCAGCCGCGGCCCGGTTAATCCGCCGCGGCGGGCTGGTCGCCTTTCCCACCGAGACAGTTTACGGGTTGGGGGCGGCGGCTACGGAGAGACGGGCGGTTACCCGTATTTTTGTAGCGAAAGGGCGGCCAGCGGACAATCCGCTAATCGTTCATGTGGCTAATTTAGATCAGGTTAAAGAGGTCACCTCTTCTCTGCCTGGTTGTGCTCTTGAGCTGATGCGCCATTTCTGGCCCGGACCGCTTAGCCTGGTGTTGCCCCGCTCCGCAGCGTTGCCGCGGGAAGTTAGTGCTGGATTACCCACGGTAGCGGTGCGCATGCCCGCACACCCCGTGGCTTTAAGCCTGATCCGGGCCGCGGGTGTTCCTATCGCTGCGCCCAGCGCTAACCGTTCCGGACGGCCCAGTCCAACCGAGCTTCGCCACGTCCTTGAAGATCTGGCCGGTAGGATTGAGGCGGTAATTGACGGAGGCTTTTGTAGAATGGGCGTGGAATCAACGGTTCTTGATTTAAGCGGGTCCAGGCCGGTAATTTTGCGTCCCGGGGGGATTACCAGGGAGCAGCTGGAGGCGGCTCTCGGAACTGAAATTTACGAGGGTCGCGGAGAGAAGGCGAGCCTTTCCCCGGCTCCGGGATGGCAATATCGCCACTACGCTCCCCGTGCTCCCCTGATCCTGATTACCGGCCCCAGAGCCAGGCGAGAGGCCATGATCAGGGCCCTGGCCTCCGCTTATCGCCGGAGAGGATTAAAGATCGGGGTTCTTCGGGCTTCACCGGGTCCCGCCGGGGTGCGGCAGATGGCGAAAGATCTTTTCCCGGCGCTGCGCCGGTTTGATGCGCAGAACGTTGATCTGATCCTGGCGGAAGGGATTTCACCGCAGGGGCTCGGGAATACGGTGATGAACCGATTGCGTCAAGCCGCGGCGCGGATAATAAGGGTTTAGGTGATATCAATGTCAGAAGAAAAAGGGCTTGTTCTGTTTGTCTGTACCGGCAATACCTGCCGCAGTCCTATGGCGGAGGCACTTTTACGCCATGAGTGGCAGAAGCGTCCCGGTGCTCCCGAATTGAAGGTGGCTTCTGCCGGGTTGGCGGCATTAGATGGGGCGCAGGCTTCCGAACATGCCCGTACGGTGATGCGCGAGGCCGGGATTGAGCTGGAGACGCACCGCTCTACCTTGTTGAACGAAGACCTGGTGCGCCAGGCCTCCTTGATTCTGGTAATGGGCCGGCAGCACTACAGGCAGTTGCTGCAGCTCTATCCCGCGGCATCAGGCAAAACATATTTACTGAAAGAATTCGCCGGGATGACCGAAAACCCGGAAGTGGCCGATCCCTATGGAGGCACTCTAGAGGAGTACCGGCAGACATTTAAGGAGCTTCAGGCTGCTATAGCTAAGATTGCATTGCACCTGGAAAGGGGTCTGAAATAATGAAGATAGTAGTGGGTAGTGATCATGCCGGGTTTACCTTAAAAGAGCTGATCAGAGAACATCTAACGCAGGCGAAATATGAGGTAGCCGATTTCGGCACTTTTTGTGAAAACAGCGTGGATTATCCGGATATCGCCCTGCCGCTGGTTAAAGCGGTCGCAGCCGGCGAGTTTTCTTTTGGGATTTTAGTTTGCGGGAC
>JAAZPQ010000148.1 GCA_012797175.1 Bacillota bacterium | reverse complement strand
GTAAGACCCAGCCAGCCGGGATCTGGGCCCAGGTGCAGCAAAACCAGTTTTGGGCCGTCGAGGCACAGCTAAAAAGAACCCTGGGCGGCCGCTCTTTTGGAGCACAGTGTGCCGTAATCGGTCCTTGTGAGATCACTCCTGGTTCCACCGGCTACCTGGCCTGCGAAACCGCCAAGATCCCCTTCGCCGCAGCGGAGCTGTCCGAACCCGAACGCTTGCGAATAAAGAGCGATTATCCCCTGCTGGAGCTGCTAAATCCAAGGGCTTACCGGGGGCGGCTGCCCGAACTTTACCGCTAAAAGATGGCCGCAGTGCGCTCGTCTCATCCGCTGATGATCAAAAGGAGGTTAGGCCATGGCGCTTGACGGATGGAAAGAGAGGCTTTTCCGGCAATATCTTTACTGGCTCTGCCGCCCGGCACGGCTTCGCAGACGGCTGGCCGGTCTAATCGAAGAAAGCAGGGTTGCTCCACCCGTGGAAGACCGCTCTCTCCGGGTAGCCGCCCTGCAGGTAAAGATCACCCTGTTCAAAGACCCCCTCGATTATGCCTTGGCGATGCACCGCCGGGTTGCAGAGGCTACCGCGGCCGGGGCGCAGCTGGTCGCCTTTCCCGAAAACAACAATCTTTCACTTCTAGGGATGCTGCCCGGAGTAGAGGAGATAGGGGAGACCGTCTCCGTTGAAGAGCCCGCGAAGGCGCCCGCTGGATCCGGCGTTCCGGAGATCTCCGTCGCCGATGTGATCCGCTATGTTGGCCCGGTGATCGCTCCCTTTCTGAACACTCTTTACTCTACCCTCGCTGCCGCTTACGGCCTCTACCTGATGGCCGGCAGCTTCCTTCTGCCGGATGGGGATAAGGTGGTCAACCGCTCCTTTCTCTACGGCCCCGACGGCCGGCTGATCGGGACGCAAGACAAGGTTCACCTGATGCCCATCGAGGCAGAGTGGGGGCTCTCTGCGGGCACTGAATTCAACCTCTTTGAAACCCCGGTGGGCAAGATCGCCGCCCCGGTGTGCATGGATGCGACTTACTTCGAGACCTTTCGCATTCTCGAGCTGCAGGATGCGGAGATCGTGATCATCCCCATTGCCAACCCCGAGCCCTACAACTACTGGCTGGCCCTACGTGGAATCTGGCCGCGGGTGCAAGAATGCCCTGTTTACGGGGTTAAAAGTGCGCTGGTAGGAAGCTTGCTGGGATTTGAATTTACCGGGCGGGCGGGAATCTTTGCCCCGGCGGAGCTGACACCTGATGGCAGCGGCGTGCTGGCCGAGGTTGAATCACCGGAAGAAGAAGGGATCGCCGTAGCCGGAATCGACCTGTTCGCGTTGGAAGAGCTGCGCCGCAACCATCCCTGGCGCGACAGCAACCTTGCCCTCTACCGGCGCTATTTCCCTGCGCTTTACGGGTGAGCCGGGGGATGGTTCGAAAGCACCGGGATAAACCGGCATGCAGGGGATGCAAGAAGTAAGCCGGCTGGGACGAAGAACCTCTCTCCTTGTTTCTTCCCTGTCCCTTGCCCCAAGCTTTTCTCCTCCTTGAGGGGGGAGAGTTGGGGTAACCAGACAACAGCTCTTCTTGCCGGGTAAAGTGTCCCCCCCTGCTCTCTAGAGCAGGGGGGGACACTGCGCTATAACCGTTATGCGCTGATTGTTTTTTGTTCGAAGGCGACGACCTCTTTTTCAGGATAATAGAAGAAGATGATGGTGCCGACTACGATAAAGAGAGCGGCTACCGGGCCGGTAAGCTGAATCCCAAGCGGCTGCGCTATGGTTTTGCCGAAGGTATCCAGCAGAATGCCGGTGATCAACGTTGACAGGCCTAACGCCAGTTTCAAGATAAAGCCCTGCGCGCCGAAATACATGGCCTCGCGCCGTTGCCCGGAAAGCTTCTCTTCCAGGTCTGAGACTGCGGCGACGATGGCGTCGGGGACGACGAAGATTGCCGATACCGGGATTCCAATCAGCCCCATCAGGATATAACCGAAGACCTGCGGGGTTAGCCCGAAGACCGGTTGGCCGAGAAAATAGATCCCCGGCAAAAGAATGGCAAAAAGAATCAACGAGAAGAGCATTACCGCTTTCAGGCCGAGTTTTTTCGAAAAGATATTGACCAAAGGGAAGCAGAGTAAAGCTACCCCCAGGACCAGGCCGAAATAGATGGCTGTTTCTCCTTCCGTTCCCCCGAGCAGAACCGTGACATAGGGGGGGATATTCAGGGTGACGATATTAAAGCCGAGCCAGAAGGCGACGTTGCCGGCCAAGTAGATCACAAAGGGGCGGTTTTGAAAAGT
>JAAZPQ010000147.1 GCA_012797175.1 Bacillota bacterium | reverse complement strand
ACCTTAAACGGCCTGGCCGGGCTGCTCAAGAGCCGCCACGACCCGGCTTGGTTTCTGCTGGCCGACGTTTTGCCGCCGTGCCGCGGAAGGTGGGGACCGATCAGCAGCCCCATCCGAAAAGCCGCCTTTTGGATGGAGATCGAGGCCTTTGTGGAGCAGACCAGGCTGCAGGTCGAGCTAATTAAACAACAATGATCGTTATCTTCCAATGTTTCGGCGGGACGCATACTTCAGTAGCGGCAGCTGCGATCTACCTGGGAAAACTGCCCCGTTCACGGGTGCCGCGGTTGGAAGAGCTGCTCGCTCTGCCTTACTTTGACCGTGTGGACAAGGCTGAGATCGGTACACTTAATTATGCCGGGCGGGACCGGCAGGGCCATCTTGTCTTCATCTTGGGGAGCGGTTGCCGGGGTACGGAGGTGCGGGGACTGCTCTCTTCATTTGTCAAGCTAGCCGGGGCCAGGAAACCCGTAGTAGCGGTAATAGATTGTTTTCCCGAAGTGATCTTCCCGGTGCGTTTGGGCGGCTTTATTTCGCGTCGGCTTGGTCTTACCTCCATTGGGCGCCCCCTGGTCGGCCGGGGAATCCTGCGGTCGTACCCCCGGCTGGTGGCTCTAGTAAACTCATTTGAAAAAGATCCCACTCCTTATATCTTAAACTAAAGAAAAAGAGCGGAAGCTTAACTGCCCTGACGCAGCGGAGCTTTGGAGCTTTGCTTGGAGAACTGTTTGACACCTGGGTCAAAGATCGGGATAATAAAGTCAGACTTTCCGAAAGAAGGAGGTACGGCCGGTGGGCGGCAGCATCGTGGCCATTGTCGGGCGGCCCAATGTGGGCAAGTCCACTTTATTTAACCGCCTTACCGCCGCGCGGACAGCGATCGAAGAGAAGGTTCCCGGGGTTACGCGGGACCGTCTTTACGGCATCGCCGAGTGGCGGGAGGAGAGCTTCATCGTTGTCGATACCGGCGGGCTCAGCTTTGAGCGGGATGATCCGCTGCTCCGGCAGGTGCGGCGCCAGGCTGAACTGGCGATTGAAGAGGCCGCGGTGATTCTTTTTCTGCTCGACGGACGGGAGGGGCCAGCTCCCCTGGATCAAGAGATCGCCGCTCTTTTGCGCCGTAGCGGCAAGCCGGTTATCCCCGTGGTTAATAAGATCGATCACCCCGGCGTTGTAGACGAGATCACGGCTTTTTACAGCCTGGGGATAGGTGAGCCCCTCCCTGTTTCCGCAGCGCATGGGCGCGGCACCGGTGATCTGCTTGACCGGATCTGCGAGCTGCTCCCGGAGGAGCAGGCGGAAGCTGGCCCCGGTGAAGAGACTATCCGGGTAGCTCTGGTCGGCCGTCCCAACGTCGGTAAATCGCAGCTGCTCAATACCATTCTCGGGCGGGAGAGAGTAATTGTCAGTCCAATGCCGGGGACGACTCGTGATGCAGTAGATACCACGTTTAACTATGCCGGCAGCACCTATCTGCTGATCGATACCGCCGGGATTCGCCGTAAAAGCAAGGTCAAGGAGGCGGTTGAATATTACAGCGTGCTTCGCTCACTAAAGGCGGTCGAGCGCGCTGACGTGGCCCTGCTGCTCCTTGATGCTCAAGACGGGATTACCGAGCAGGATCAGAAGCTGGCCGGATATATTGACAAGGCCGGCCGGGGCTTGATTATCGGCGTGAACAAGTGGGACCTCGTCGAAGAGCGGAAGGAAGCCCGCCGGGAATGGCTCGCCAACATTGACCGCGCTTTTGCTTTTGCTTCTTACGCCCCGGTTGTCTTTATCTCCGCTCTTACCGGCAGCCGGGTAGAGCAACTTTTTTCCCTGTTTGCCCGGGTCCAACAGGAGCTCTACAGGCGTATCTCTACCCCGCTGCTCAATGAACTGGTTGCTGACGCCCTCGCGGTGAACCCGCCGCCTACCTATAAAGGGAAACGGTTAAAGATCTACTACGCCGCGCAGGTATCGGTCAGGCCGCCTACCTTTCTCTTTTTTGTCAACAATCCTCGATTCATCCATTTTTCTTACCGGCGCTATCTTGAAAACAGGCTCCGCGAAGCCTTTGACTTCAATGGAGTTCCGCTGCGTCTTAACTTCAAACCTCGCCGGGAAAAGGAGGAGTAATGCATGGGTTTTCTGGCAATCGTGGCTGCTTATCTAATTGGCTCGATTCCCTTTGGGTACATCTTCACCCGCCTTTTTAAGCGGGTTGATATCCGCCACTACGGTAGCGGGAATATCGGGGCGACCAACGTGCTTCGCCTGCTTGGCTGGCGGGCTGCGCTCCCGGTCTTTCTGCTTGACCTGGGTAAAGGATCTGCCGCCGTCTTGCTTGCCCGCGCCTGCAGCAGCGAGACCGTTGTTGTCCTGGCCGCGGCCCTGGCGGTCCTGGTGGGCCACTGTTTTCCACTTTTTCTAAAATTTAAAGGAGGCAAGGGTGCGGCTACCGGCATCGGCTTGCTTATTCCTCTCTCCGGGCCTGTTTGTGCCAGCGTCGTAATACTGGCAGTAATCGTCATCGCCTTAACCCGTTACGTTTCGCTCGGTTCGATCATCGGCGCGTTTTCAGTGCCATTTTTTCTTCTCTTCTTCGGCTATGAACCGCTCTATCTTCTTTTTGGGGCGGCCATGGCCTTACTGGTGATCTTCAGGCACCGTGAAAATATCGGGCGGTTGCTCAGCGGAACGGAGCCCAAGCTCGGGCAGAAGGTCAAGCTTAACGGGGAGGAGAAAAGTTAGATGGAAGCTGCGGTTATCGGAGCGGGAGGCTGGGGCACAGCCCTGGCCGTATTGCTGGCGGATAAAGGTTGCCCGGTCAGCTTGTGGATGCGCAGCGCGGATCTTTATAAAACAATTATTCTTAAGCGGACCAATGAAAAATATCTGCCCGGCGTTAAACTGGGACCGTTGATCCGGCCGACCCTGGAGCTAGGTGAAGCTTTGCGGAATAAACGGTTGGTTATTTTTGCCGTCCCCTCTCACGGCCTGCGGGCGGTAGCCGTTGCCGCTGCTCCTCACCTCTCACCGCATGCAATCGTGGTTAACGCGGCCAAGGGATTGGAAGAGCCGAGCAGACTGCGCCTTTCGCAGGTCTTAAAAGAGGAGCTGCCCCCGGAGTTGCATAGCCAGATCGCAGTAATCTCGGGGCCCAATCATGCCGAAGAGGTCTCCCGGGGGTTACCCTCGGCTACCGTGGCTGCTTCGACAAACCGGGAGACGGCGCGGTGGGTTCAAGAAGCCCTGATGACCCCTAGTTTCCGGGTCTATACCAATGCAGACCTGATTGGCGTGGAGCTGGGGGGGGCCCTGAAAAACGTAATTGCTCTTGGAGCGGGGATTGTTGAAGGGCTCGAATTGGGTGATAACGCCAGGGCGGCGCTGGTGACGCGCGGTTTGGTCGAGATGACCCGCCTGGGCACGGCTCTAGGTGCCCACGCCGGGACATTTGCTGGCCTGTCGGGCCTGGGCGATCTCTATGCCACCTGTAGCAGCCCTCACAGCCGCAATCGCGCTGTCGGCTTCAAGCTAGGCCGGGGAATGCGCTTTGGCGAGATCACCGCCGGAATGCATACGGTGGCCGAGGGGATAAATACGACCAGGGTGGCAGCCGAGCTTTCACGCCAGGCCGGCGTCGAGATGCCTATTACTGCTGAGATTTACCGGGTTCTTTTTGAGGGGAAACTGCCGCAGAAGGCGGTCGATCGGCTAATGCAGCGTGAAAAGAAGGCCGAAAGCGAAGAGAGCGCTTTTAAAAAATAGATCTCCCTCCTGGTCAATCCGGACCCTTTTTCCCCTCGTTGGGGCCTTCTCTCCGGTATTCGAAGCACAGTGAAAAATCTCGCTTTT
>JAAZPQ010000146.1 GCA_012797175.1 Bacillota bacterium | reverse complement strand
CGCCTGAAAGCAGAACCGGCGGTAACCGATCTGCGCGAGATCAGCGCCGTGGAAGGAAGCGAGCCGCTGCTGCAGGAAGAGCAGCTGGCCCTGCTCCACTGGATGGCGCACCGCTACTATTGCCGCAAGATCGAGGCTATCCACACTATCTTGCCCGCGCCGTTTCGCCGGGGGCGCCCGTTGACGCCCCGGGTCCTGGCTCCGACCCCGGCCGCGGCGGAAGCGGATCTTTCGCGGGCTCCCGCGCAGCGCCGGGCGCTCTCCTTGTTACATAAATATGGCCCGCTGCCACGGCGGGAGTTGACCGGCCTGGGCGTGCGCAGCGAGACGCTGCGCACCCTGCAGGAGAAGGGGCTTCTCGAGGAGATCACCGCTACGGCAGCTACAATCAGGCCGGGGGATGCGCTGGGCAGCGGGACAGCCGCCACCGCCCCGCTGCCGTTAAAAGCAGAGCAGGAGCATGTCTTTAACAAGCTCTGCTCTGCTCTCGACGGAAGAGGCCCCGAAAAGATGCTTCTACACGGGGTCACCGCCAGCGGTAAAACCGAGATCTACCTGCAGGGGATCGCCCGCTGCTTGGAGCAGGGGCGGGGGGCGCTGGTGCTCTTTCCCGAGATCTCGCTGACACCGCAGATGATCGAGCTTTTTAACGGGCGTTTCCCCGGCCGGGTGGCGGTGCTGCACAGCCGCCTTACCACCAGGGAGAGAACGGAACAGTGGCAGCGGATTCGCCTCGGAGCGGCGCCGGTAGTCCTGGGAGCGCGCTCCGCCGTCTTCGCTCCCCTGGAGAAGATCGGCCTGATCGTAATCGATGAAGAGCATGAAACCAGCTACAAGCAGGAAGAGGCTCCGCGCTACCATGCCCGGGAGGTGGCCTGGTGGAGAGCGCGCTATCACGACGCTCTTTTGCTGCTGGGTAGCGCCACCCCTTCGTTGGAGAGCTACTACGAGGCGGAGCAGGGCCGGTTGCAGCTTCTCGAGATGAGCACGCGGGTGACCCCCTCTGACCTACCGCCGGTTCACGTCGTCGATATGCGCGAAGAGATGCGCCAGGGACATCGCCAGATCTTTAGCCGGCTTCTCCTGGCCGAGCTCGAAGAGGTCCTCGGGCGGGGGGAGCAGGCGCTACTCTTTTTAAACCGGCGTGGTTTTGCCGGCTTTATCCTCTGCCGCGAGTGTGGCTACGTTGTCCGTTGCCCCCATTGTGCCGTCGCCATGACCCTACACCTGGACCGGAGGCGGATGCTTTGTCACTACTGCTCGCACGAGACCTCTATGCCGCAGAGCTGCCCCGAATGCAAAGGGATTAAAATTCGCCACTTTGCCGCCGGGACCCAGCAGGTCGAGAAAGAAGTGCGGAAGCTTTATCCGCAAGCCTCCCTGGTGCGCATGGATAGCGATACCACCTCGGCGCGGGGTTCCCACCAGCGTCTCTACCAGCACTTTCGCGAGGGGAAGGCCGATATCCTCATCGGCACCCAGATGATCGCCAAGGGCTTCGATTTTCCCCGCGTCACCCTGGTCGGAGTAGTCACCGCGGATACTATCCTTAACCTGCCTGATTTTCGCGCTGCCGAGCGCACCTTTCAGCTTCTTACCCAGGTCTCCGGGCGCTCCGGCCGGGGCCACGGCGGGGGAAAGGTTATTGTCCAGACCTATCACCCGGCCCATTATAGTATCCAGACGGCGGCAAAGCACGATTACCGCTCTTTTTACTCCGCCGAACTGGAGCGGCGCCGGGCCCTGCTCTACCCACCCTTTACCGACCTGGTCCGTTTTCTCCTGAGCGGCACGGATGAGGCGGCCGTCTGGGAGGCGGCCGGGCAACTCTGCGCCCTGCTGGAAGAGTGCCGGGGGGAGGCGGAGCTTTTAGGGCCGGCCCAGGCTCCGCTCTACCGCTTAAAGGCGGTTTACCGGGTCCATGCTATCCTGAAAGGGGAGAGGCTGGCCGCCGCCGCGCCGCGGCTGCGAAAAGTGATGCAAGAATTTCGCCTTCAGAAGCACTCCCGGCCGGTGCGGCTGACAGTGGATTTCAATCCGCAGATGGTGCTATAATGGTTGGGGAGGTGTTCCTTTGTGGCCATCCGGAGAATTTTAAAGGGTAATCATACCGTGCTGCGCAGCCAGGCCCGGCCGGTTAAAAAGATCAATCAAGCTATTATTACCCTTCTTGATGATATGGCCGAAACAATGTATGAATACGAAGGCGTCGGTCTCGCTGCCCCCCAGATCGGCATTGCCAAGCGGTTGATCGTCCTCGATCCCGGGGAGGACCACCTGATGAAGCTGATTAACCCGCGCTGCATCGAGATGGAGGGGGAGGAGAACGGTGTTGAGGGATGCCTGAGCATACCGGGTATTTTTGGGGAGGTTCCCCGCGCCTTCCGTGTGCAGGTGGAGGCGCTCGACCCCGGCGGAAACTTGATTCAGATCGAGGCGACGGGATTTCTTGCCCGGATTTTACAGCACGAGATCGATCATCTTAATGGAATTCTTTTTCTCGACCGGGCCATCCGGCTGGTCGACCCCGCGGAGAGGCCGGAGGAAGAGAGGGCATGAAAAAATTGAAGCTTCTCTACATGGGGACCCCACATTTTGCCCTACCCTCGCTGGAGCAGCTCTACCACAGCGACCACCTGCTTGCCGCCGTGGTCACGCAGCCGGACCGTTTCCGCGGCCGGGGGAAGCTGCTGCGCCCTTCTCCGGTAAAACAGTGGGCCCTGGAGCGCGATCTTCCGGTGCTTCAGCCGGAGAAGCTCAAAGAGGAGGCTTTTCTCCGGAAGGTTGCGGAGATCGCTCCGGACCTGATCGTGATCGTGGCTTATGGTAAGATCCTGCCTCCCCGACTACTGCAATTGCCGCCGCACGGCTGTATCAACCTTCATGCTTCGCTGCTTCCGGCTTACCGCGGGGCGGCGCCGATCGAGCGCGCCGTGATCGACGGGGTGCCTGAGACCGGCGTTACGGTGATTACGGTTGCTCCGGAGCTGGATGCCGGGGATATTATTCTGCAAGAGCGCCAGCCGGTGCATTTCACCGATACCGCCGGGGAGCTCAGTGAAAGGCTTGCCGCCGCCGGAGCCCGGCTGCTGCGGCAGGCCGTCAATCAGATCGCCTCGGGAAGCGCCCGCCGCACCCCGCAAGATCATTCCCGGGCTACCTTTGCCCCGCCCCTGCGCCCGGAGGAGGCGCAGCTCGATTGGTCTGAAGATGCTCTCTCCCTCTACAACAAGATCCGGGGCCTGAACCCGCGCCCGGGAGCGTATACCATTTACCGCGGGAGGCGGCTGAAGATCTGGCGGGCGGCGCTGCCAGGCAGCCTGGAAAATGGCGCGAGAGGCGAAAGCAAAGCGGTCACTTTTCCCAAAGATCTACCGCCGGGGTTTCTTTTGGCCCTGCAGGGCGACCGGATCTTCGTTACCGCGGGCGACGGCAGATTTCTAGAGCTGCTCGAGCTGCAGCCGGCTGGAAAACGGAGGATTAACGCCGGCGATTTCTATCGCGGTTACCGTCCGCCCGCCGGCGCGAGGTTGGGAGAATGAACCTTGGCTAAACGAGCCCGCCAGGCGGAGACGGCGCGCGAAGCGGCACTGCAGGCACTTTACCGCGTGGAGCGGGACGGTGCTTTTCTTAACCTGGCCCTGCCGCCGCTGTTAAATTCGCTTCCACCACGGGAGCGGTCCCTGGCCCGGGAGATTGCTACCGGGACGCTCCGCCGCCGTAATACCCTGGACTGGTCCCTGGAGCTATTTTTAAAGCAACCCCTGGAGAAGCTAACCGGCTGGATCCGCAACCTGCTTCGTTTAAGTGCCTACCAGCTGCTTTACCTGGAAAGAGTCCCGGACCATGCTGCCGTTGATGAAGCGGTCAAGCTGGCCCGCCGCTACGGCCACCGCGGTGTCGCCGGGTTGGTCAACGCGGTGCTGCGCCGCCTTGCCGCATGCGGCGGTGATCTGCCCTGGCCCGATCCGGAGCAACAGCCCCTGGAGCACCTGGTCCTACGCTACAGCCACCCCCGCTGGCTGGTGAAGAGGTGGAGCCGCCGTTTCGGGCTGGCGGGGGCTCGTGCGCTCTGCGAGGCGAATAATCTCCCGCCTCCGCTGGCCCTGCGTCCTAACCGGCTGCGCACCGATCCCTATGCCCTGGTCGAGAGACTGGCCGCCGAGGATGTGGCCGCTGCCTTCAGTCCCCGCCTGCCCGGTGTCCTGCTGGCGAAACTGGCCGGTCCCGTCTCCGCTCTTTCAAGCTACCGCGAGGGGCTTTTCACGGTGCAGGGCGAAAGCTCTATTCTCGTGGCCCCGCTGCTACAGCCGCAACCGGGGGAGCAGATTCTTGATCTCTGCAGCGCCCCGGGGGGCAAGAGCACCCACCTGGCCGAGCTGATGGATGATCGCGGCCTTGTTACGGCGGTAGATCGTTACCCGCATCGTCTCAGGCTGGTCGAGCACGCTGCGCAGCGCCTGGGACTGACCATAATTGAAACAGTTGCTGCTGACGGCACCCGCATCGGTGCCGCTGGGCTGCAACCGCCGGATCGGATCTTGGTTGACGCTCCCTGCAGCGGCTTCGGCGTGATCCGCCGCCTGCCTGAGCTGAAATGGCGTCGCCGTCCTGCAGACCTGGTCCGCCTGCCCCGGATTCAGCTGGCCCTGCTCGAAGCAGCCGCAGCCCTGCTCCGCCCGGGTGGTTTGCTTCTTTACAGCGTCTGCACCGGCGAGCCTGAAGAGACTACCGTGGTGGCTGACAACTTCAGCGCCGCTTATCCCCATTTTGTCCCGCAGCCGCTCGAATCTCTTTTGCCCTCCGGATTGGAAAGCAGCATCACAGCCCCGGGCCGGCTCTTTCTCTATCCTCATATCCATGGCCTGGACGGTTTCTTTATCGCTCTCTGGCGAAAAGCACAGCGTTAATCATAGCTCTTACATTATTGTTATTTAACGTAATTTTTGCTATACTGATTTGGGGTTAACCTTATTTAACGGAGGTGGTATTTTGCGGGCTGTTGGTCTTACTCACCCCGGCCGGGAGCGTTCCCGCAACGAGGATAGCTACCTGGTAAAAACAGGTAAAGGCCTTTCCATACTTGCAGTTGCAGACGGAATGGGCGGGCATGTGGCCGGAGATGTGGCTAGTGCCTTGGCTATCGGGGTGCTTGAGCGCTACTGGAATGAAATGAGCCCGGAGAAACCGCCGCCGCGTGAACGTTTTGCAGAAATAATCAAAAACTTAATTAAAAAATCGAATACTTTAATTTTAGAAGAGGCCGCTCGTGATAGCAGCAAGAGGGGGATGGGCACTACCCTTACCGCCGGGTTACTCCGCGGCCGCTCCCTGACCATCGGGCATGTCGGGGACAGCCGGGCCTACCTGGTCTCCACTGAGGCCCTCACCCTGCTGACAAAAGACCATTCTCTTCTGGAGCAGTTAATCCAGGCTGGCCGGATTAGCCCGGAGGAGGCTGAAGGCCATCCAAAGCGGCATATTTTAGTCAGGGCGCTGGGTACCTCTGCCGATGTAGAGATCGATCTGATCGATATAGAGCTAAGCGAGGGCGCAGCGCTTCTTTTTTGCAGCGATGGGCTTACCTCGATGGTCCGGGATGAAGAGATTCATCGGGCGGCCCTGAATCATCCGGATCCCCTGTTGGTGGCACAGGCCTTAATCAGGCTGGCCAATGAACGGGGCGGTTGCGATAATATAACAGTAATCTATGCTACTGAAATCGGAAGGTAGGCGGTTTAATGGTCGGGAAAATCTTGGCGGGCCGCTATGAATTGCTTGAAAAGATCGGTGAAGGGGGGATGGCCCAGGTTTACCGGGGCTGGGACAGCCTGCTGCGGCGGACCGTAGCCGTCAAGGTGCTCAAAGAGCAGATGACCGGTGACAGCGCTTTTGTGCAGCGCTTTCGCCGCGAAGCCCAGGCGGCGGCAGGGTTATCTCATCCTAACATTGTGAATATCTATGATGTCGGAGAAGAGCAGAATATCCACTTTATCGTCATGGAGTATCTGGACGGCAAGAACCTGAAGGAGTATATTCGCGAAAAGGGGAGACTTTCAGCCGAAGAGGCTACCTCTATCGCCTGCCGTATCGCCGAAGCCCTGGTCGAAGCACATGCCGCCGGGGTGATCCACCGTGATATCAAGCCGCAGAACATTGTTTTTTTAAATAACGGCCAGGTAAAAGTAGCTGACTTTGGTATTGCCATGGCCACTGATGGGACCACCCTGACCTGCACCGACAAGGTTATCGGCTCGGTGCATTATTTTTCACCCGAGCAGGCCAGGGGAAGCCCGGCCGGGAAGCGCTCCGATCTTTACTCGCTCGGGGTGATCCTCTACGAAATGGTTACCGGGCAGGTTCCTTTCAGCGGAGAGAGCCCGGTCTCCGTGGCGATGAAGCATGTCCAGGGGCCAGTGATCCCCCCCTCACAGCTGGTCGACGATCTCCCCGAACCGCTGGAGCGAATTATTTTAAAAGCGATGCAGAAAGATCCGGCCCACCGTTATCTCAGCGCCGAAGAATTTCTCGAAGATCTGCTCTATTTCCAGAAGGAGGGCAAGGCACACGCCCTTCCTGCGTCTGCAATTAACATCGACAACGAGAAGACCAAAGAGATGAAGCCCATACGCAATAATGAAAAAGATGAAGATGAGGAAGAGGAAAAGGAAGGGGAAGGGCGGGCGAAGAGCAAGAAAAACTGGCGGCTAATCCTGCTTATTATTTTGCTGAGCGCGGCACTGATCACCGGATTTATTATATTTTATCAAAACTTTCTTCACGTTCCCGAGGTGACGGTTCCCGACGTGCGAACCCTTAGCTACGAAGATGCCGTCGAAGTTTTGGAAGAGGCCGGATTAACCCCCAATCCCGAGGTTCAGTATGTCTACGACGATGTAATCCCGGAAGGGCATGTCGTTAAAACAGTGCCCTACCAGGGGCGCGTGGTCCGGAAAAATCGGCAGATAGATCTCTACATCAGCAAGGGACCCCAAAATATTCAGGCTCCCAACCTTTACCTCTACACGGAAGAAGAGGCCCGGATTCTGCTGCAGGAGCTCGGCCTGAAGGTTAGCTGGGTTCGTGAATATAATAATGAAATCCCGGAAGGGAAGGTCTTCAAGCAGGTTCCCCGTGCCGACGCACCTGTCTCCCCGAATGAGGAGATGGTTGTCTACGTTAGCTTGGGCCACAAACCGATCCTTATGGCCTCCTTGGTCGGGCGGTTTAAGGATGAGGCCGTCGCTTATCTGGAGCAGGAAGGGCTCTACCCGCGGTTACACTACGAGGCGGCAGATAAGCCCGCAGGGGTTGTCGTGGGCCAGTTTCCCGAGTCCGGCAGCTCGGTAAAGCCGGGGCAACCGGTGGACCTGGTGATCAGCAGCGGACCTGCGCCTAGTGTGCCCAGCGAGCAACCCCCGCCGGAAGACGAGAGGGAAGAAGAGACGCCGGATAGTTAACCGGCTAAAAGGAGGTTATTAATTTCCTGGAAGGGACGGTGGTTAAAGCAGCGGGCGGTTTTTTCACAGTCCGCGATACAGAAGGAAGGGTTCATCTTTGCCGGGCCCGTGGCAGGCTGAAAAAGAGAGGTGATTCTATCCTCGTTGGCGACCGGGTTAAATTTCAGCCGCCGGCAACGGGCGAGGGGGCGAAGACGCAGGGCGGAGCCGGGACGGGGGTTATCGAAGAGCTGCTTCCCCGTAGAAGTGTCCTACTGTGCCCTCCGGTGGCCAACATTGAACAGGTGGTCCTAGTGATGGCGCTAAAGAAGCCGGCTCCAGACTGGCATCTGGCGGGCCGCCTTTTACTGCAGGCTGAGCAGCAAAGCTTGAGCGTGCTCTGCTGCCTGAACAAGATCGACCTGGTTACCGCAGCGGAAATAGAAGCTCTCTCCGGCATGCTGGAGCCTTTTCCTTATCCCCTGCTCTGGAGCAGCGCCAAGGAAGGGGTCGGTATTGACCGGCTCAGGGAGAAGCTGCGGGGCCGCTCCTCGGTTTTTGCCGGGCCTTCGGGGGCCGGGAAGTCTTCTTTACTGAACGCCGTTCAGCCCGGTCTCTCTTTGAAGACAGGAGAGGTTAGTGAGAAAGCCGGCCGGGGCCGCCATACTACCCGTCATGTTGAGCTGCTGGCGCTTGAGCCGGATGGTTTTGTGGTCGATACCCCGGGGTTTTTCAAGCTCTCGCTCACCGGCCTGGTGCCGGAAGAGCTGGGAGCACTTTTTCCTGAATTTGCTTCTTACCTGGGTCGCTGCTCTTTTCGTAACTGTAATCATATCCATGAGCCGGGCTGTGCCGTCCGCGAGGCGGCCGCCTCCGGGGCGATTAACCCCCGGCGTTATGAGCAATACCGGCTCTTCTGGCAAGAACTGACCGGGAAGGAGAGATAACCATTATGTCGTTAAAAGTAGCCCCGTCGTTACTGTCTGCTGATTTTGGCCGGCTGCGTGAAGAGGTGCGCCGGATTGAAGAGGCTGGTGCCGATTGGATTCACCTCGATATCATGGACGGAAACTTCGTCCCCGCAATTACTATGGGCCCCCTGGTCCTTAAGGCGCTGCGTCCCCATACCGGGTTAACTATGGATGCCCACCTGATGGTCGCGGATCCCGGGGCACACCTGGAATCATTTGCCCGCGCCGGTGCTGATATAATTACCGTTCACGCCGAGGCCACCGCTCACCTGGACCGGGTTTTACGCGAAATCAAGAAGCGTGGGTTGAAAGCCGGTGTGGCCCTGAACCCGGCGACACCCCCGGAGATTCTCGATTACGTCTGGCCGCTGCTTGACCTGGTCCTGGTGATGAGTGTCAATCCGGGCGCGGGCGGGCAGGCTTTTATCCCGGAGGTGTTGCCGAAAATCGAGACCCTGGCCGGGCAGATTCGTGATCACGGCTGGCCGGTGGAGCTCTCGGTGGACGGGGGGGTAAACGCCCAAACGGCGCCGCAGGTTGTGGCTGCCGGTGCAACCGTTCTCGTAGCCGGCTCGGCTGTCTTTCGCGATCCCGGTGGGCTGGAGCTAATCCAGGCCTTTAAAACGATTGGCGGCCCGCGGCAAGAGGTTTAAAGAATATACCGGTTGTGCTATAATAAATTCAAGGTCCGTTTTCTTCGGGGTCTGGTGAGGGGGAGCAATCCCGCCAATTCCGAACCGGCGGTGATACCCAGCAAATGGGTTAGCCCGCGAGCCGTCAAGGCTGACCCGGTGCGATTCCGGGGCCGACAGTATAGTCTGGAGGGGAGAAGAAACGGTGGTAAAAGTATGATCTTAATCCCTAAGGCCCTGAAGATCTTTTGACAGGGTTTTTCTTTGCCAAAAAAACAAACGAGGTGAGAGCTTTTGGATGTTGATGATCGATTCATGTGGGCCGCCCTGGACCTGGCTCGCCGGGGAAGAGGCAAAACTAACCCCAACCCGATGGTTGGCGCAGTGGTGGTTCGCGACGGAGAGATCGTCGGGACCGGTTATCATCAGGCTGCCGGCGCCCCTCACGCCGAGGTCATGGCCCTGCAAAAGGCCGGCGAGAGCGCCAGGGGGGCAGTGCTTTATGTTAACCTGGAGCCCTGCGTCCACCGGGGGCGCACCGGGCCCTGTGTCAAGGCCATCATCCGTGCCGGAATCTCTAAGGTGGTGGCAGCGATGGAAGATCCCAACCCTCTTGTGGCCGGAAAAGGTTTTGAAAAGCTTAAGGCGGCCGGAGTTAAGGTTAAGACCGGGGTGCTTGAAGATAAGGCCCGCCAGCTGAACGAAGTCTACATTAAGTATATCACTACTGGCCGCCCCTTCGTCATTATCAAGTCGGCGGTGACCGCTGACGGTAAAACAGCTACCCGCACCGGGCGCTCCCGCTGGATTACCGGCGAAAAAGCCCGCGCATTTGTCCATCGCCTGCGGAATAACAGCGATGCCATCGCCGTGGGCATCGGCACGGTTCTGCACGACGATCCCCTGCTGACTACCCGCCTGGAGGAAGGCGGGGGGAAAGACCCCCTGCGCGTGGTTGTGGACAGCAGGGCCCGACTACCGCTTGATGCCCGCATGATCAACATGCCATCACGTGCCTCCACGGTTTTGGCTACCACCGCCGCCGCCCCGCTGGATAAGCGGCAGGCCTTGGAGGAGAAAGGGGTCGAGATCTTGCTACTCCCGGACCGGGAGGGACGGGTTGACCTGGCCGCGTTGATGGCCGAGCTGGGAGAGCGCGGGGTCTGCCAGCTTCTGGTGGAGGGGGGCGGCAATTTAAACTACAGCCTTCTCGAAGCGGGTCTCCTCGATAAGCTGATGCTCTTTATCGCACCGTTGATTGTCGGCGGCCGGGAGAGCCCCACCTCTTTCGAGGGGGGCGGGGTAGCAAGGCTTGATGAAGCCTGGCGCCTGGATAATCTCGAGATCAAGCAGTACGACGGCGACCTGTTGATAATCGGCTACCCCCGGAGCGCCGGGGAGATCTCGGCCCGCGAGAGTACCTCTGGGTATCCCGGCCACGGGGGCGCAGATGAAGGCGCGTTGAGGTAAAGAGGGAGGTGGGAGCAGGTGTTTACCGGTTTAGTAGAGGAGATGGGCCGCCTGCAGGCCCGGGAAAGTTTTCGCGGCGGAGCGCGGCTGGTGATCGCCGCCGGGCCGCTTCTGGAGGAGGTCAACATCGGCGACAGCATTGCCGTGAACGGGGTCTGCCTAACGGTGACCGAATTGGCTGCAGGTACCTTTACCGCGGAGGTAATGCCCGAGACGCTGCGTAAAACCAACCTTGGGACCATAACACCGGGAGAGCCGCTTAACCTGGAGCGCGCCCTCCCCCTGGGGGGGCGCCTGGGAGGGCACCTGGTCAGCGGCCATATCGACGCTACCGGAACCCTGGTGCAGCGCTATCCCGAAGGGAATGCTCTGATATTGCGGTTCAGGGCTCCGCCGGAGCTGGATCGCTACCTGATCCCTAAAGGTTCCATCGCTGTGGACGGGGTCAGCCTGACCATTGCTGGTCTCAGCCCGGGCGGCTTCAGCGTCTCGCTGATCCCACATAGCGCCGCCCAAACTACTTTAGGCCAAAAAAAGATTGGTGAGACAGTCAATCTTGAAG
This sequence comes from Bacillota bacterium, assembly GCA_012797175.1. Lineage (GTDB taxonomy): Bacteria > Bacillota > Dethiobacteria > DTU022 > DTU022 > JAAZPQ01. Next base: position 4,086 of record JAAZPQ010000146.1, on the reverse strand, counting down.
TTGACCTGATTGGCAAATATGTAGAAAAGCTGTTGGGGCCATCTCCTGGTCGGGACCAGGAGAGCGGCCGGAAGCTAACCGCTACTTTTCTAAAGGAGAACGGCTATATTTAAAGCTTCAGGAGGAAAAAAGATGCCATTTAATACCATTGAAGAAGCCCTGGCTGATCTGCAGGCAGGACGGATGATTGTAGTAGTCGATGATGAGGATCGGGAAAACGAAGGCGACCTAATCATGGCTGCCTCTAAAGTGACCCCGGAAGCGATTAATTTCATGGTCCGCCACGGACGAGGCCTGGTCTGTGCGCCCTTGACCGCCGAGCGGCTGGAGCAGCTCGATCTTCCCCAGATGGTCTCCCATAATACCGACACCCACCAGACCGCGTTTACCGTCTCCGTGGATGCAGCTTCGGTGACCACGGGGATCTCTGCTTACGAGCGGGCAGAAACAATTCGCACCCTGATTGACCCTGCGGCCAAGCCCACCGATTTGCGCCGTCCGGGCCATATATTTCCCCTGCAGGCCCGGGAGGGAGGCGTACTCCGCCGGGCTGGCCATACCGAGGCGGCGGTAGACTTGGCGAAGCTGGCCGGGCTGCCGCCAGCGGGCGTACTCTGTGAGATCTTGAATGAGGACGGGACCATGGCCCGGGTGCCCCAGCTGCGAGAATTTTGCCGACAGCACGGCTTAAAACTGGTTACCATTGCCGATCTAATCCAGCACCGCTTGAAAAAAGAGAAGCTGGTCTGGCGCTCGGCCAGCGCCGATCTGCCTACCGCTTACGGCAACTTTCGCCTGATTGCTTACGAGAACAGCGTGGACTGCCAGACCCACCTGGCCCTGGTCAAGGGTGAGATCAAGACTGAGGAGCCTATTTTAACACGGGTCCATTCCCAGTGTCTCACCGGGGATGTCCTCGGCTCGTTGCGCTGCGATTGCGGTAACCAGCTACGCCAGGCGATGAGACAAATTGAGGAGAACGGCAGTGGCGTCCTGGTTTACATGCGTCAGGAGGGACGGGGGATCGGCCTGCTGAACAAGCTGCGGGCATACGAGCTGCAGGATGTACAGAACAAGGATACGGTCGAGGCCAACGAGGCACTAGGCTTTCCGGCCGACCTGCGCGATTACGGGGTCGGCGCGCAGATCCTGGTGGACTTGGGCGTGCGGCAGCTCCGCCTGCTGACTAACAACCCCCGCAAAATAAAAGGGCTTGAGGGCTACGGCTTGAATATTGTGGAGCGGGTTCCCCTGGAGATCCCGCCCAGCGATCATAACTCCAAGTATCTCGCCACCAAGAAGCATAAGCTGGGCCACCTGCTTCATCTGGCAGAGTAGCAGCCTCCGGCATGGCGGCCCGCTTGCTTCTTTCAGGCATGAACAGGGGCAGGGATGAATTGTGTTCGCCCACCGCCGGAGGCCAGTTGAAGAGAAGATCTAACCATGAATCTTGAGGAGGCGCTTATTAATGAAAGTTTATGAAGGGCAGCTTATTGCCCGTGGATTTCGTTTTGCCCTGGTGGTCAGCCGTTTCAATGAGTTTATCTCCAACCGCCTCCTGGGCGGGGCGCTTGATTGTCTTAAGCGCCATGAAGCCGATGAAGAGAAGATCGATATCGTCTGGGTTCCCGGCGCCTTTGAGATCCCGGTAGTTGCGCAGAAGCTGGCGCAAAGCGGCCGTTACGACGCCATTATCTGTCTCGGCGCGGTTATCCGCGGCAGCACCCCTCATTTTGACTATATTGCCACCGAGGTAGCCAAAGGGGTAGCGCAGGTAGGGTTGAACAGCGGCATCCCCGCCGTTTTCGGCGTTATCACCAGTGATACCCTCGAGCAGGCTATCGAGCGGGCCGGAACCAAGTCCGGAAACAAGGGTTGGGCGGCGGCGCAGAGCGCGATCGAGATGGCCGATCTCTGCCGCCGGCTAGACGGCTCTACTCCTGCTTGATCGAGGCCGTACCTACGGCGAAACCGAGACTCCATGTAAAGAGGATCTGTCGGATGAGCAGCTCTTGCAGTTGCGGATGCTGCGGTAAGGCCATCTTCTGCCCCAGGCGAAAGAACGATTGATGCTCCAGGCATTCCCAGAGCTCCGCTTCAAAGGTAGAGGCCAGCTCCCGGAGCAGCGCCTCTTGGCCGACGAGAAAACTCTTTCCTCGCTGGAAGTTTTCATCGAGATATTTTTGGGCATGGGGGTTCAAAGGCATCCTCCTCTGGTGGTAGTAAATAAATCCCAGCTTCTATTGTGCCCCACTCGGCAAAAATAAATTAAGGTGACAGGGGGACGTTTCTCCTGTCACCTATATTCCGGGGAGATTAAAAACATTCAAACAATTTCGTGCCTTAGCTCTGACGGATCGTTGACACCTTCATTTTCAGGTGCTATGCTTCGAAATGGAGGTGTCTTCTTATGCCTAGAGTAGGCCGGGAAAAAAGCGAGAGTGGCGTCTACCATGTGATGATGAGAGGTATAAACAGGCAGGACATCTTTTTTGATGTGGAAGATAAGGAGAAATTTATCGAGATTCTGCTTCGTTATAAACCTGTATGCGAATATAAAATTTATGGCTATTGTCTAATGAGTAACCATATTCACTTATTGATTAAGGAAGAAAAAGAGACAGTGTCGCAGGTTATAAAACGAATTGGTGTAAGCTACGTCCACTGGTATAACATGAAATATGAAAGATGCGGCCATTTATTCCAGGGCAGGTTTAAAAGTGAAAATGTTGAAGATGACAGGTACCTGCTGGTAGTATTAAGGTATATCCATCAAAATCCAGTAAAAGCGGGAATAATAGAAGAAGCGGCAAAGTACAGGTGGAGTAGTTATGCCGAATATGTTAGCCAGAAGCCCTTTGTGACGGATATAGATTTGGTTCTTGATCTATTACATCCTAACCGTAAAGAGGCCGTGGCAATGTTTAAAGAATTTATGATTAAAGAAAATGAAGATAAGTGTCTGGGATATGAGAGTTACAAGGAGAAAAGGATGTCTGATAAGGATGTGCGACAGCTAATTCAAAAACTCATTAAGTCAGACGATATCCAGGTAATCCAGCAAATGAGTAGAAATGAGCGGAATAAAGCCCTAAGGCACCTTAAAGAAATGGATATTTCAATAAGACAGCTGGCCCGGGTCACCGGGTTGGGTCGACGAATAATTGAAAAAGCGTAATCGAAGGTGACAGGAGAAACGTCCCCCTGTCACCTCAAAAAGGGGATAGGATTTTTGTCAGAGAACCAGAAAGAGAAGTTTGTGATTATAGATGGAAACAGCTTAATTCACCGCGCTTTTTATGCGCTGCCGTCAACGATGAAGACCGGACGCGGGGAGCATACCAATGCTGTTTTCGGTTTTTTGAGGATGTTACTTAAGCTTCTCGATGAGGAGCGGCCTGAATATCTTGCCGTGGCCGTGGATCCGCCCGGTCCTTCATTTCGCCAACAGATCTATGCCGACTACAAGGGACATCGCCAGAAGACTCCGCCTGAACTGGGTGAGCAGATGATGCGGGCCCGCGAAATTCTCGAGGCCATGCGTATCCCGATTTTCGAGGTGGAAGGTTTTGAGGCGGATGATGTTATCGGCACCCTCGCTACGCAGGCCAGAGCGGAGCAGCTTGAGGCGATTATTGTTTCCGGCGATGCGGATCTGCTACAGCTGGTCGATGATACGGTCACCGTTTTGCTGACGAGACGGGGAATAACCGAGGTTGATCGTTGTAACCGGCTTTACTTGCAGGAACGTTTCGGTTTAACCCCTGAGCAATGGGTTGATTTCAAGGCGCTTAAGGGTGATCCTTCAGACAACATTCCCGGGATCCCCGGCGTCGGCGATAAAACTGCCCGCCGTCTGCTGACAGACTTTGGTTCTATCGACGGGATTCTCGCTGCGCTGCCCCAGCTAAAAGGGAAGTTGCGTCAAAATTTGGAAGAAAACCGCGAACTACTGATTACCGGACGGGATTTAAATACGATCCGGCGCGATCTATCCTTGTCATTTTCCCGTGATAGCTGTCGGCGGACCGAACCCGATTATGAAAAACTGCTGACGCTTTTTGAAGAGCTTGAGTTTAAGAGTTT
>JAAZPQ010000225.1 GCA_012797175.1 Bacillota bacterium | reverse complement strand
TGTCAATGGCCACTTAAAAACCCGCATTTTTGGTCACTAGAAAGTCGTCATATTTGGCCACCAAAAGTCGTCAACTATATCTTTCCAATTACTTGTGTCCCCCCTTTGTTTCAGTAAGCCTTGGTGGTACCAAGCGGTTACACACCCGGTAGCTGTCACCACGCAGCGTAATCACATGAGCGTGGCGGAGTAGCCGATCGAGCAGGGCTGCTGCCGTGCCGGGGCTGGCAAACAAGGTGCCCCATTCGCTGAAATCCAGGTTGCTCGTGACAATCAGCGATACATTTTCATAAGCCTTGCTTACCAGTTGGAATAGATGATCTGAAGCGGTCTTATCCAAGGTTAGATAACCCACCTCGTCTAAAATTATTAGCTGGTTACGTAGAAGACTGCGCATATATTGCGGAAGGCTGCCATCGGCCAGAGAAGCGTACATCTTGGAGGCCAAATCGTCCATAGTAGTAAACAGCGTGTTGTACCCGGCGTTAACGGCCTCAACACCAAGAGCTATAGCCAAATGGCTCTTCCCAACCCCCGGGGGTCCCAGCAGGATCAGGTTCTCCCGATTTTCGATAAAATCCAGGGTGGCCAGATCCCGTACCGTTTGCTGACTCACTGAAACCTGGAATGAGAAATCAAATTCGTCCAGTGTTCGCCAGACCGGGAAGCGGGCGGCCTTTAGCCGCCGCTGCTTTTGAGTAGCTTCCCGTCCGGCGATCTCTTGTTGAACCAGGTACGCCAGAAAATCCAGGTATGAGGGTTCCTCAGTAAGCGCTACTTCGTTGATAGCATCTAAGGTGTGCCGCACATGCCGGAGTTTTAATCGCTTCAGGTTTTGTTCTAGGATTTCGCGATCAGCTATGCCGATGGTCCGGATCATCGGGTCACCTCCCCAGCACCATAGTAGCTCAGGTCACGCTTCTCCACGTCCACATTCAACTCCGTAGGAAGGGGCTTTGTTTCGACACCGGTAAGATCCGGCAGGCTTTCTGGTGCTATTTCAAAGCGCCTCAGAATGCCCTTTAAGGAACCGTAGCCAAAAGCCCTTATATTCCAGTGCTCTTTGCATGGCCAGGCTGACAACAGCAGGGGAATAAGCCTCGGCCAAGGTGATGATCCTTTCCATCTGGTCCCGCAGGGTCCCCGCCCGACTCTGGCTTAAGCCTTGCAGGTACGCTGAAGCCTCCGGCGCAAGTCCTTCGAACTTGGCCTGCAATGGGTTAGCGGCAGTTGTACGCAGTCGGGCACGTTCGTGCCCAGGGTAGTGTTCGTCTCGGATGATGCGCTTGCCACGTCCGTACTCAAGCTGGATGGTATCTACTACGTCTTGGCCCTCTAAAAGTTCCAGATGACTTTCATAACGCCGGAAGCGCACCCGTTTCCGTGCCCACCGGGACGGCACTGAGTACTGGTTGCCTTCTACCGAGATTAAGCTAGTGCGTGTAGCATGGCGGTTCTCCAACACAAAGGGCCGGGTAGGTACCGTCAGGGGGCGCAGATAATCCCGCTCATCGTTTAACCGCTGCCATGGGATCTGGCCGGTGGTGCCGTGTACCCGGGTGTTAGCCTTGTTGTTGCACCAGTCTAATGCCTGGCGGTTCAGATCTGTCAAATCGCTAAATTCGCAGCCGTAGAAGAAGTTCCGGCGCACGTATTTAACTACCGATTCCACCTTGCCCTTGGACTCAGCGTCGTAGGTCCAGCAGGCCCTCGGCATAAACCCACAGGCTAAGGCAAAATGCAAGAGGTCCTCGTTAAACCGTACAATTTTGCCCACCCGCTCGGAAACCACGATCTTGGCGTTGTCGAATACGATCTCCTGGGGTACACCGCCGACATACATTAAGGCGCGGTGGAGGCATGAAAGAAAAGTAGCAGTATCGCCCCGGATAATGAATTCAACATAGCTCACCCGCGACCAGCACAGAGTGAACACAAAGGCGTACAGCTTGTAAGTGACCCCCTCTACTGCAATGGTACCGAAATGGCCCCAGTCGACCTGCGCTTGCTCACCGGGCAAGGTTTCAAAAGGCTTGTACTCACGGTATTTATGAGGACGGATCGCAGCTAGATAACGGCGCACGGTACGATCGGAACCCTCAAAACCGTTGTCCTTAATTTCTTCAAACAGTTGCTTCGCGGAAAGCTCAGGGTACTTATCAAGCCTCTGTGTGATATAATCGCGGTAGGGGTCGATCAGTTTCGCCCGTGGGCCGTAGTTGCCCTTCTCTAAACGTGCACAGTTCCAGTACTTACTGACCGTATCCCGACTAATTTTCAGTCTTTTAGCTACTGCTCTTTTTGATAAGCCTTCTTTCTTTAATAGCATAATGTCCACAATCGTCGCTACCTCCGTCAATTTCTGGGCTCACTCCTTCGCTCTGGTTTAATGTTGCTCATCAGAGCATCAATTAAGGGGTGAGCCTTGTTTTACCTGCTATGTAAATTGCAGGTGGACGACTTTTCGTGACTATTTATGCCGATTTTATACTGACCATTAACATTCTTTTCTGTCCTTCCAGCTGTAGTATCCACTGAGGGATACGTCAAGGTGTCTGCCCACTTCGCCGCCGCGTATTCAGGATGTGACTCTATAAACATGTATTTTTCTCTGGCTTTTACTTTTGGTTCTTGGCGAAATAGGCCGCAGCTTTTTTTAACATGTCACGCTCAATTTTCAATTCGGCGTTCTCAAGCTTTAATGCCCGGTTTTCCTCTTCCATCGTTGCAAATTGCGTTTTTTCTCCTTCTGGGGTGTACTTTTTCCTCCAACGGTACAGAAGGCTCACACTGATCCCGAGATCACCCGCTATCTCTTTAACTGTTTTGTTGCTCGCATAACTCAGCTTAACCGCATTCTTTTTAAACTCGTCGTCATATCGGTGTCTGGTTTTTGACATGGCAAACTACTCCTTTGTCACTTTGTTTTTATCTTACCAGACTATCCGAAATTATAGCACCGACCCAGTGCCTGGCAGAAGGGTTAACGAATATCTTTACCTACATCGGGGGAGTGCCCACTAAGCTTTGGATTGATAACCCTCCTGCTGTGGTCAAAAAGGTCTTGAAAAATGGTGAACG
>JAAZPQ010000145.1 GCA_012797175.1 Bacillota bacterium | reverse complement strand
GCCTCGGACCACCAGGACCCCCTGGCACTTGACCGCGAAGAGGTTGATCGCCGCCTGACCGGGGTTGCCCGCCAGCTGCGATTTTACGACGGAGAGACACACGAGGGCCTCTTCTGCCTCTCCAAAGATATTCGCCGGGCGCTTGCTGAAAACAGCAGCGGCCCTGGGGATAAGTGAAGCTCTTTTGCACTACGCCGGGTTAAAACTATTGTTTTTTTCCAGGCCAAAAACATCGTGCAGCACCCGCACCGCCAGCTCCCCGTATTTGGCCTCGACAACACAGGAGAGGCGGATGTCAGAAGTGCTAATCATCTGAATATTGATCCCTTCATTGGCCAGCGCCTGGAACATCCGGGCGGCGACACCGGGGCAGTTTTTTATCCCTAGCCCGACAGCGGAGATCTTGACGATGCCGTCGTCTGTACAGAGCTCCCGGGCACCGATCTTCGGCAGGACCTTTTCGACCAGCTCCCGGGTTTTGGAGAGGTCGGTCTTGGGTACGGTAAAGGTAAAGTCGGTATACCCATCGATGCTCGCGTTCTGAATAATCATATCCACATTGATAGAGGCGTCCGCCAGTGGGGATAGAATCTGGTAGGCGACACCAGGGCGGTCGGGGACCCGGATAACGGATAGTTTAGCCTCGTTATGGCTTAAAATGATTCCGCTGATGACTGCGCTTTCCATATCTCTTTTTTCCTCCTCCACGATCCAGGTGCACTTATCACTGCCAAAAGATGATTTGATCAGCAGGGGAACCTTAAATTTACGGGCCAGCTCCACGGAACGGATTTGCAATATCTTGGCCCCCATATCGGCCATCTCCAGCATCTCCCCGTAGGTGAGCTGGCCTAGATGGCGGGCCCGCGGGCAGATTGCCGGGTCGGCGGTATAAACCCCGTCAACGTCGCTATGAATCTCGCAGAGATCGGCCTGCAGCGCCGCGGCCAGGGCTACCGCCGAGGTGTCGGAGCCTCCCCGGCCGAGGGTGGTGATATCACCGTTAGAGTTAACGCCTTGAAAGCCAGCGACTACCGGGACGATATCCTGCTCCAGGGTTTTTTTAAGCTCTTCGGTAGAAAGCTTGATAATGCGTGCCCGGGTATGCTGCTTGTCTGTCAGCAGCGGCAGCTGCAGGCCCAGGTAAGAACGGGCGGTGATCTTCATGCTTTTAAGAGCGATGGCTACCAGGGCGGCGCTAACCTGCTCCCCGGTAGCGAGAAGGGCATCAAGCTCGCGCTCTTGGGGCATCGTTGCCGTCTCGTGGGCCAGGTTTAGCAGGCGGTCTGTTTCGCCGCTCATTGCCGAAACCACGACGACAACCCGGTGATTATTTTTTTTAGTTTCGGCAATGATTTTCGCAACGCGGCGGATATGTTCTGGGGTTGCCAGAGAGCTGCCGCCAAATTTCTGGACGATTAGCGCCATTACCGATCACACCCCTTTTCTATGAATTATGTCTTAAGAAGCAGGCTGCTTTCTTTTAGGTTTAATGTTTTCATTTTCTCATAACTACGCTTAGGTGACAAGGGGCGGCCTGGCTAAAAATTTCTCCTTTTGCGTAAGCTACGGCTCCGCTTAGCGTCTTCTTTTCTTTACTTAAAGCCGGGCCCTTTCTCCCAAAAGAGAGGGGCTGGGGGCCCATGCTCGGGGCTTTTCACCCCTACCCCAGCCCTCCCCCCTTAAGGGGGGAGGGAGAAACTTAAGCGGGAACCCGGGGCCGGTTTCAGGCGGTATTCGAGGGGGGTAGAAGGCTGGCGGGGTGCTGATGGGGATGCTTTTAACGGGCCAGAAGCTCGATGAAGGCCTGCAGCCTGGTCTGAATTGTTCCGGCAGGAGTAAAACTGTAGTTGTCATCGATCAGCAGCATCGGAAAATCAGCTTCCTTCAGGTAATCCCTTAAGTCCGGGTAATCAAACTTATGGGGGTCACAGAAAGAGATAATATAGCTAATCACTCCGTCAACGTTATATTCGCGGGCCCGCTCCAGCAGGTAATCAAAACGCCCGGTGCCCGGGCCGCGGTCGGTGCGCGGGCACTGGAAGTTGACAAAGTAATGTTCCTTCAGCCCTTCATCGGGATCGCCTGTCGCGGGGATATCCTTTTCAAAAAGCCGGAAGCCGATGCAGGTGTCGTCGGCGGCAACCTCGCCGCCGGCCTCTTCGATCATCCGGTAAAAGGCGATATTGTCGAGCAGGCTTCCCCAGACCAAGATCCGGGGGCGCGGCGTCCCTTCCGGAGACCTCGCTTCGACTTCCTCCAGGGCCTCGTTTAGAAGCGTGTTAAACTCCTCCGCGGGGAGCCATCCGCCGGCCAGCAGAAGGCTGAGCATCTCGCTACCTTTGATCAGCGGGGGGTTTTTAAGCCGGAGCTGGTAGAGCTCGCGGATTAAGGCGCGGTTACGGTTGGCCAGGTCGATTTCTTCGCGGAGCTTCTCTGCTGTAACCGCCTGCCCGGTAAACTGCTCCAGGCTTTCCTTAAAAAAGCCCAGCTCGCGTTTAAAAAAGCGCTCCGCCCAGGGGGTAACCTGGTGGGGGACGTTGAAAAGACGCGAATAGGGGAAGGGGTGGTAATAGGTCCAGATTCCGTAAAGACGCTGGACCAGGTCGCAGCTGTGCGAGATGACCAGGCCGTCCAGAAAATCAAGCCGCCCTTTGAGGGCCTGCGTGAAAACATTGCGGACGTAGCTGCAGCCGTATGGCTCCAGGTAGGCATCGGCTTCAGCAGTCGGTTCGCCGGGCCGGCCGGTAATCCGGTAGGGTATTGCTCCGGCTGCGCTAATAATCTCGGGCGGGGCAAAACAGCAGAGGTAGCCGATAATCGGCCGGCCGCTTTCCTGTCGCAGTTCAGAAACCCGCGCCTCCGGTTGCGAGGCTATCGCAGCCGCGCGGGCCAGTCCAGACAAGTTATGCATTCTTTAATCTCTCCTTACTGTAGAATATGGCTGCGGGACGGGCACCGCTTAATTTCAACCCTGGCTGCCGCCAGGATCGCGACCGGCCAGGGTCTCGATAAAGGCGTGGACCCTTGTCTTAATCTGGGCATCAGACCAGAGGCGGGGATCGGCCATGTCGCTTTCAAAAATTAATGAAGGTACCCCCATTTCGGCCAGGCGATTTTTGGTATGAACCTCGCCGAAAGAGACGGCGCGACACGAGCGGGTCAGGTGCATCACCGCTCCATCGAGGTGGTACTGCTCGACGACCTCTTCGAGCATGCGGCTGCCAACGAAACCACCAAAGACGGCGGGGTTACACAGCTCCGGCATGGCCTCGGCCCCGTAATCGTGCATTTTAACCGCGCGCTGCCAGGTCCGTTCGACAATGGCCTCTAGCGGATCGTTTATCTCAACCTCAAACCAGTCCCCGACATTGTAAGTTGATTCAATAGCAAAGACTGCCCCGAGCGATTCCAGGTAATTAAAAAATCCCAGGTTAAACCAGGGCGGCAGCCCGAACCAGATCAGGCGGTATTTTTCTTCTTCGACAATGCCGATCTTCCGGTCAACCCGGTCTTTGACCTCGTGGTAGAACTCCCGGTAAAAATCAACCGCCTCCTCTTCACCGACCATGTACAACTGCGGGATGATCGCCGAGAAGTAGTCGGTAGAGCCCATCGGGCAGGGGATGGCCTGGCGCAGGGCCAGGGTATCCCGCCAGTAAGCCAGGGCCTTGTGCGAAAGAGTCAATATTTCGCGCAGCCGGCCCGGGTCTAGTTTTCTTCCGGTATGGCGCTCTAAAAACTCGACCTGCCCGTGCAGGTCTTCACGAAGCAGCTCCTTGTAATGGTTGGCGATGCGGGGGTCGTGCGGATCGACATCCCAGGGCGGGGCCAAGGGATCGCTGCTATAGACGGGGCAATCGACAAAGCGGGTGGCGACCGTCTGGAACCACTTGTAACGCGGTTCACAGATAAAACCCGAGCCTAAAAGCATGGTCGGGTTTCCCATCCCGCCGGGCATCGGTGATTCTGCGGGCGGCTCTCCTGATTCTGTCCAGAGCTTGCAATAGCCCAGGGTGTTGGTGACATAGGTGCAGAGCTCCGGGGAGTAGCCGTCTCCTTCGGCTGTTTTGATAAATTGGGGAGCGACCTGGCGGCTGGCGCAGAGAGTGCCGAAGTTTTCGGGCCATTCCCAGAGCAGGTCAAAAGCTTTCAGCAGCTCGGGCGGCACCCCGACCATGCACCAGGCCAGCGGCTCGTTGCTGAAGCGCCTTTCGAATGTGCGCATAAAAAAACGCGGCAGCAGATCTTTCATCTTGCGGGTGGTTTCCAGGTGACGCTTGGCCCGCCTCATTTCACTGGCGGACATAGGCTGGACCTCCTTTGTTTAGCTGAAAATTCACTACATTAAAAACTATTCGCCTTCAGGTAGCCTGATTCCTGCACCATTTGGGCCGGGCTTGGCCAGGCTCATGAACCGGGTAGTGCATATTTGGCGGGCATTTGTGTATTTCTATTTTATCGAAAATAATAAAAAATCAGTTAAGACTGTTGACATAGAAAAATAATTATGATAAGTTTTGTTTGAAATGCGTAACAAATATTACATTGTGGGAGGTTATGTAAATGAAAGCTTTTGCAATGATTAAAATTGGTGAGGTTGATTGGATTGAAAAGGATGCTCCCACACCGGGGCCGTATGACGCCATTGTTAAACCGCTGGCTGTAGCGCCATGTACATCTGATATCCATACCGCTTTTGAGGGTGCTATCGGTGAGCGGGACAAGATGATTCTTGGGCATGAAGCCGTGGGTGAAGTAGTGGAGGTCGGCAAAGAAGTTAAAGATTTTAAGCCGGGTGACAGGGTTGTTGTCCCTGCGATAACCCCTGATTGGCGCTCGAAAGAGGTGCAGCGAGGCTTCCCCATGCACTCTAACGGCATGCTGGCCGGTTGGAAGTTTTCAAACTTTAAGGATGGCGTGTTTGCGGAATTATTCCATGTTAATGATGCCGATATGAACCTGGCGTATCTTCCGGAAGAGGTTTCATTAGAGGAAGCTGTTATGATTACCGATATGATGACGACAGGTTTTCATGGCGCCGAGCTGGCCGATATCGGATTGGGCTATTCTGTTGCCGTTATCGGTATCGGTCCTGTTGGGTTAATGGCTGTTGCCGGGGCCAAGTTACGTGGAGCGGGCAAGCTGTTTGCTGTCGGGAGCAGGCCGGCTTGTGTCGAAGCGGCAAAATTTTACGGGGCGACCAATATTATTAACTATAAAGAAGGTCCGATCGACGAACAGATTCTTGAACTAACCGGCGGCGAAGGGGTAGACGTGGTCATTATTGCCGGTGCGAATGTAGATATTCTTAAGACTGCAGTTAAAATTGTCAAGCCGGGCGGAACCGTATCCAATGTTAACTATTACGGCGAAGGCGATGTGATCCCCATCCCGCGGTTAGATTGGGGTTCGGGGATGGCTCATAAAAAGATCATCGGGGGGTTAACCCCCGGGGGCAGGGTTAGAATGGAAAGACTTATTGACCTGGTAATGGCTAAAAGGATCGACTTAAGCAAGCTGGTGACCCATACCTTCGATGGATTTGATAATATTAAAGACGCCTTGTTGCTAATGAAGGACAAGCCGAAAGATTTAATTAAACCTGTAGTTATAATCTAGCCAGGGAAGTTTCAGGCAGGGGACAGCTGTCCCCGGTAAATATTTAAGCAGGTTTTTTACGCCGTAGGGTGACCGCCTTTGCCCTACGGCTTTTCATAGCTTTTTCGGTCTCCCTATTTCTTGTAGAACAACCGGCTCCGAGCGGCGCCCCGATGCCCTGGTCGAGCGAGATGTAGCCGGTGTTGTCAGAAAGAGTAAACAAAATTCGACCGGCAACCGCTCTAATTTCGACCATTTTGGCCAGAAAGCTGTTGACAGCAACTTCCAAAGATGATAGCTTAAATTCAACTATTCACAGGACATTAAAGAAGGGAAGAATACGGTTGAAGAGGCTTAAATTGGGGCTTCCCGCGGGAAGCCTACAGGAATCGACTATGGAGATCTTTAAAAAAGCAGGCTACAATATCAATATCGGCGAGCGTTCGTACTACCCGCACATTGATGATGAAGAGATCGAATGCGTGCTTATCCGCGCCCAGGAGATCCCCAAGTATGTCGCCGCGCAGGTTCTCGATGTCGGGCTTACCGGCAAAGACTGGATCGTTGAAACCGGGGTCGAGGTAGAAGAGGTGGCCGAACTTGCTTTCTCGAAGCGGGGGTTGCGGCCGGTGCGCCTGGTTTTGGCGGTGCCCCGTGATTCAGAAATTAATGCGGTCACCGACCTGGAGGGAAAGCGGGTGGCCACCGAGCTGGTCGAGACCACCAGGCGATACCTGCAGAGTAAAGGGGTTTCTGCAACGGTGCTCTTCTCCTGGGGGGCCACCGAGGTGAAGCCCCCTCTTCTGGCCGATGCCATTGCCGAGCTTACTGAAACGGGGCGCTCCTTAAAAGCAAATAACCTGCGTGAAATTGAGACCATATTAGTCTCTACGCCGCGGGTGATCATGAATGCGGCCAGCTGGAGTGATCCCTGGAAGAAGAAAAAAGTGGAGCATATGGTGACCCTGCTGAAAGGGGCGTTGCTGGCGGAGCAGAAGGTGATGCTGAAGATGAACGTGCACCGCGATAATCTCGAGCGGGTTATCGCCAAGTTGCCTGCTTTGCGCCAGCCGACCGTCTCCACCCTCAGTGAAGATTGCTGGGTGGCGGTAGAGAGCGTCGTGGAAGAGAAAACTGTCCGTGACCTGGTTTATGAACTGAAAGAGGCCGGGGCCGAGGGGATCGTGGAGTTTCCGCTGAACAAAATTATCCCTTGAAAAAAGCCGGCTCCTGCTCTAAGTCAGCATCTTCTGGAAGGTTAACACTTGGTATTTCATACTGGTTGACGGCACTTTTAGTCGTGTTATAATTTAACGGTAGGGTTGGACAAGTAACTTATTAGAATAGAAGAGAGGTTCTTAAATGAGCGAAATGGAAGAGCAAAAAGGGGTGGGCAATTTTCTAAAACCGCAGAGAATTATCCTGTTGGTATTGGTCCTGGTAATCGTGGGAGCGGCAGCGGTGATCATCTTTTTGCAGCATAACCCGGCGGTGGCTGTAGTGAACGGGGAGAAGATTACTCGCGATCAACTTTATACAGCCCTCTATATGCAAGGGGGCAGGGATGTTCTTGATAACCTCATCGTCGAGCGGTTGGTTTTACAAGAAGGTAAAAAATTGGGCATCACGGTCAGCGACGAAGAGATCGATGCCGAAATCGACAAAATTGTTGAAGAGTACTTTCTGGGCGATAAAGAGCAGTTCAGCTCCTACCTGGAGCAGCAAGGTTACTCGGTAGAGCTGTTCCGGGAAAATACCCGGGTCAGTCTTATAGCGGAAAAGATTGTCAGCGCCGACCTGGAGATCAGCGATGAAGAAGCCCGGGAATATTTTGACGAAAACCCCGGAGCTTTTGACATACCTGAAGAGGTTAAGGCGCGCCATATCTTGGTCGAAACCGAGAAAGAGGCCCTGGAGATGCTCTCCCGCCTGGATAAAGGTGAAGACTTCGCCGAACTGGCCAAAAAGCATTCTCAGGACTCCGGTTCAAAGGAGCAGGGCGGCGATCTCGGCTTCTTCCCCCGCGGTGAAATGGTCAAGGAGTTTGAAGATGCAGCCTTTGCCCTGGCGGTCGGCGAGAGGAGCGAGCCGGTGAAAACCATTCATGGTTATCATGTCATCGAGACGCTCGAGCACAAGGAAGGCCGAAAAGTGACCTACGAAGAGGTCGCCGAAGAAGTCAAAGAGGCTCTCAAAGACGAAAAGATTCCGCTGCTGATCCAAGAGTTAATTATGAGGTTAAAAGAAGAAGCGGTCATCGATTACCGTGATTAAGCGCCCGCGAGAGATGGCCTTCTAAATTTTGGTGCAGGGGCGAGGGGAACCTTGCCCCTCGCCCCTACCCTAAGCCCAGAGCCCCCTCAAGGGAGGGGAAATAAGAAAGAGCTCCCGGGCTTTTCTTTTTGCGGCGGGCCGAAATAGATGAGTGGGAAGCTGTTTTTAACTTCCCACCCCTATTTGCGAGAATGAAGGTGCGGGGATTGGAGATACCCCCGCGTTGATAACTTAATTCAGGCGATCATCGATTCGATATTTTTCATGATCGTGGAGATATCCTTTGCATGCTCCGGTGAACCGTCAACGACCAGCAGACCGTCCCGCATAGCCTCATTGTTGTCAATCTGGCCGGTAAGCACCAGAAAAGCAGCATCGATCGAGGAGAAGATCATATGAGCAAAGGGACGACGCCGGCCGTAAATGCCTTTACCGGCCTTGGTCCGCCCTTTCTTGATGCGCAAGTAGGCTGCCGGTTCACCCGATTGCACTGACCATTGAAAGATCCGGTCGGGCATATCCCGGGTAAACTCTTGCATCCCTTCATGGCCGTACTTATTGAGTAGAGAGAGCGCTACCGACGTAAAATAAAGCAGCATCTTTACCTTTAGGGCCCGCTCTTCCGGTTCTTTTGGCAACTTGGAGGGTAAAAGCAAGGTCAGGCCGAGCAGCAGCGGTAGAAATTTAACCAGGGTTCCGAAATGTCTTATGGCTCCCCGGATTTTGGGCAGGGCAAACTTGCCAGACATCAGGGCGACAAAGTCAGCCGGTGTTTTAAAGACAAAATCGATATGCGGCGAAGGGTGCCTGCCGACAACGTAGTCCAGCTTTCCATCAACGAACTGCAGGTGACAGGCCAGCTCGGGATCGTCTTTTACCTGGAACTGGATTACCCGGTTCCAGCCGGCGTATTTGCGAGCCAGCTCCGGCTTCTCCTCCAGCAGCGTCTTGGTCAGCGGGAGAGCCGCTCGCATCAGCAGAATAGCCGTCAGTCTTTCTTGATCGGGCATACAGAGTCGGCCTCCTTTCTTAAATCTCGTCCTCCCAGTCTTCATCTTCTTCTACTTCGAGGCCGAGCATATCGCTAACGGCCTCCATGATCCCGTTATCATCAAGCTTGTAGTAGCTGTAAAGGTCATCGGTGTAGCCGACAATGGCAAACTCATCTTGTAGCCCCAGGCGCTTGAGCGCGCAAGACTTGCCGCCTTCGGTGATGGTCTCGGCCACGGCGGTCCCCAGGCCGCCGTAAATGTTATGCGGCTCCACGGTAATGATCTTACGCGTGTCGTTGACCGCGGCGAAAACCGCTTCTTTATCAATCGGTTTGATTGTGTGCATGTTTAAGACCCGTACCGAGATATCTTGCTCTTTCAGCCGTTTTGCCGCCTCCAGAGCATGCAAAACACAGGGTCCGATGGCCATTACGGTGATATCCGATCCTTCATGCATCGTCACCGCCTTGCCAATTTCAAAGCCGTAATCTGCGCTTTCGTAAACGGTCTGCTCAAAGCCGCGCCCAATCCGGATATAGACCGGGCCGGGACGATCAAGGCTGGCGATCACCGCGTTGGCGGTCTCGTAGCCGTCGGCGGGGGCGATTACCGTCATATTGGGGAAGGTTCGCATTACTCCCAGGTCTTCGTTGCAGTGGTGCGTTGAGCCCGCCTGGCCGAAAGAGATCCCCGAGTGGGTGGCGATGATCTTGCAGTTGAGCTTCATGTAGCAGATGTCTGTGCGCACCTGCTCCCCCGCCCGCAGCGAAGCAAAGACGGCGAAAGTAGAGACAAAGGGGGTAAATCCAGCCAGGGCCAGGCCTGCAGCCATCCCGAAGAGATTCTGCTCGGCGATGCCTACGTTAAAGAAGCGCTCGGGAAATTTGTTGCCGAACTTGCCGATCTTGGTGGACTTGGCCAGGTCGGCGGTCAGGCCGACAATATCTTCTCTCTCCTCACCGAGCTCGGCAAGGACATGCCCATAGATTTCTGCCGGGGTCATATGGTCTGTATCGTAAGTATGATAGGTTAAACCTGTACTCAAGTTAAGCTCCTCCTTTCAGCGGTGTGGTAGGCCTACGCCTTACCGTACATCCGGTCGATTGATTCTAAGGCTTTTTCTAATCCGTCCGAGTCGATCCCGCCGTAATGCCAGGCCGGGTCATCTTCCATGTAGTCGACGCCTTTCCCCTTGATCGTGTGGGCGATAATCACGGTCGGGCGACCGGAGGTTTGTAAAGCTTCTTCAATGGCGTTGCCAATTTCGGCAAAGTCATGGCCGTCGATCTCGAGAGCATGCCAGCCGAAGCTAATCCACTTCTCTTTCAGCGGCTCCAGGCTCATTATGTTCTCAGTGGGACCGTCAATGCAGTGCTTGTTGCGGTCAATGAATGCGGTAAGGTTATCTACCTTGTAATGGGCGGCGCTCATGGCTGCTTCCCAGATCGAGCCTTCGTGGCATTCTCCGTCGCCGATGATACAGTAGACCCGCCAGGATTTCTTCTTCAGGCGCGCCCCCAGGGCCATCCCTACGGCGATGGGCAGGCCGTGCCCGAGAGAACCGGTCGAAGCATCGACCCCGGGGACCTGGCGCATATCGAGGTGCATCCCGAAGGGAGAACCGGTATGGTTGAATTCCTTGAGCATCTCTTCGTCAAAATACCCGAGATCCCCTAGAATGGGGGCGAAGCCGATCCCGCCATGACCCTTGCTCAAGATGACCCGGTCGCGGTCTTCCCAATCCGGGTTTTTGGGATCTATTTTCAAATAGTGGTAGTAGAGTGCAACCAGGATGTCGGTTTGGCTAAGGCCTCCCCCGGCGTGGCCGCCGCCGGCCCACAGCATGGTTTTAACAGTGTTGCGCCTGATTAACCAGGCCTTCTCCTTTAAAAAGGCTATCTCCTGTTCGGTTAACGGCATATGGTTTTTACCTCCTTACTTAGTTTATAAACATCCCTGGCGCTAAATCTTCTTTTTCAGTACCTTTATGGCCGCTTCAGCATGATTAAGAGTCTCCTCGATATCCTCCTTTTCATGAGCCGCCGAGATAAACCAGTTGTGATGGGGGTGGAAGAAAGAACCCCGCCTGGTTACTTCAGAGCAGAAGACCTGTTGCCAGTAAAAATCATGATCTTCGGTAAAACGCATAAACGGGATCGCCGGCGGACCGGATGTGGTCACCTCGAGGCCGTAGCGGTTGCCCAGCTCTTTAAGCCCATCCATAAGCAAGGTTCCGCTTTCTTTCATTTTCTCAATAGCGTTGGTTTTTTCCAGCTCTTGCAAGGTGGCCAGAGAGGCGGCCATTGCCACCTGGGCGGTCCAGAAGGAGCCGGTAAAGAAGACCTTCGAAGCGGCATTCATCAGCTCCTTGCGTCCGACGCAGGCTGAGATCGGGTAGCCGTTGGCTATCGCTTTGCAATAACAGCTCAGGTCGGGCTTGAAGCCGAAGTAATCGCCGGATCCCTTCATGCTGAGGCGAAAACCGGCACGGACATCGTCTAGAATGAGGACAATGCCTTCTTCGCGGCAGATTCGCTCAATCCCTTCCCAGTAACCGGGAGCCGGCATGACCTGGTCTCCAAAATTGATATGGTGGTACGGTTGAGCGATAAAGCCGGCGATCTCGCCCCGGTATTGCCGAACCAGCTTCTCAAACCCGTCCAGATCGTTCCAGTTGACCTGGAGAATGTGTATATGATCTTCAGGGGTGATCCCCCCGAAACCAAGCCCTGTGCACCAGGGAGCCACGCCGTGGTAATGGCCGCGCACCATGATGATCTTTTTACGGTTGGTATAAGCCCGCGCTACCAGGGTGGCATAGGTGGTCATATCGCCGCCGTTTTTGCCAAAAAAAGCCCAGTCGGCAGTGGGGATCAGCTCTATCAGGCGCTCGGCCAGCTTCACCATCACCTCGCCGGGGTGGTTGGTGCAGTCAGCCAGGGCCTGCTGAGCCGCAGCGGCTTCGTCGATCGCTTTGTTCCGGTAGCCGATGACCATCGGTCCGTAACCGCAGATATAGTCAATAAACTCGTTGCCGTCCACGTCGGTGTAACGGCAGCCGTTAGCTTCTGCTGTATAGTAGGGGAATGAACCGGGAACAGTTAGTGTCGGTGAAAAGTGCCCGTAAATTCCTCCGGGGATGACCTCGGCGGCCCGGGCAAAAAGCGCCATTGATTTATCAAAACTGTAGAGTTTCTCGGTAACTTTGCTCATCGTATTGCTCCTCCTCCAATTCTATTTTCTAATCGGAGAGGTAATAGGCCAATCGGTCCATAAGCGGGTTGATCCCTTCGATAAGGGGGATAAACCCACGCAGCTTTATTTTACCGTTGCCGATAGCGGCAAAGGTATCAAGATTACCCTGGAAGGTATCCCAGGCTGTCTGCAGATTGTTGAACTCAAGAATGGCATTAGGTTTTTGGGCCGGTCCGCGCCAGGGTTCGAAATTGCCTTTTTTAACTATAAGATGGGCTGCGGGGCCATCCGCCACCCGCATCTCGACGGTACCGTCAGGCAGATCCAGGGCAATAGGGCGCACTTCAAGGTCATGCTCTCCGACTTCTTTTATCCCGAAAGCAGTAGCATAAAGGGTTATCCGGACACAGAAAGCAAATGTATCGGGGTTGGCCAGTAGCTCTGGTTCCGGTTTTAAATAGTATTCAAGTCGTCCCAAGACTTCGTCAACTTGCAGCAGTTGCTTGGCTTTGAAGATGCCCGGCAGGTTCGGTGTGGGGTTTTTTTCTGTCTTGCCCTGGAAAACTTCGTTTAGGAAGGAGGCGTCTTTAAAAGTCAGGGCGGGGGGGTAGCCCTTAAATTTACCGCGGTGTGCCGTGACAGATCCCTTTTCAAATACCAGGGTAGTTGCCGGTTCACCACCGGCAAGGCGGAACTGGAGGGGAAAATCCCAATTGGCGATTGCTTTGCGAGTAGGGTCATCGTAGG
Source organism: Bacillota bacterium (assembly GCA_012797175.1). Lineage (GTDB taxonomy): Bacteria > Bacillota > Dethiobacteria > DTU022 > DTU022 > JAAZPQ01. The sequence goes on along the minus strand of JAAZPQ010000145.1, from coordinate 27,653 downwards.
CTGCTATATCCTCAAGAAGGGGAAGGATTGCCCCCAGATGCAAACGTGCCAGCACCATGGCTTGATCTTTATTCACTTTCTTCACCTTCCTTCTTTAAGGTTAATCTAACAAAAGGAGATACTCAAGAAACATTCGCGAATTGTGATATAATTCCTGCATAAAAAATAAAAATGTCTTATTAGTCATCGAAATTTAGATGGGGGCACCCTTACTGCTTAATCAAAAAGTTAGTAACTTGATGGAATTAGATGGCTACTGAGACGACGGTTCAGCCATGATCCGGTCAAGATTTCGCTGTAGCTGCCGCATGGCTGTATAATTGGGCAGAACAATTAATTTTTCACCAGGTGCGGTGGAGAGGAGAGCCTGCCGCAGGGCCCGCGGCAGCGCCGGTTCCACGGTCATCCTGTCCGGAGAGAGCCCAGCTTCTTCAAGCCGCCGGGCTGTCTCCGGGGCCCTGGTTCCGGAGATGGTTATACTGCCGATCTGCGCGCGGGCCGCGGCCAACTGTTCAAAATCTGTTTCCCAGAGCCACGAGATATCGGTGCCGTCGGCAGGATGATCATTGATCGCGATAAGAAGGTGGATCTGCCGCTCTTGTTTTTCTTGGAGCAGGGTCTGCAGCACCTGGTTTGCTCCGGCCGGGTTTTTAATCAGGGCGATAAGCAGTTCTCTGGAGGCGATGCGGCGGCGCTCCATCCTGCCGGAGGGCGGAGCGGCATTGCCAAGGGCCTCCTGGACCGCTGCACCCGAAAGGCCGAAAGCTGAAGCGGCGGCCGCCGCGGCCAGGGCATTGTAAAGATTGTAGATTCCGGGTAGGGGCAGCGTTGCCCGGAGCGGGCTACCGCGCAGGCTCATCTTTATAGCGGTGCCTTCTTCGGAAGAGAGCTCAAGCTGGCGCAGCTTGAAGATGGGCTCGGGCCGGTGAAAACCACAGGAAGGGCAGCGGTAACGGCCCAGGTGGGCAAAATAGATGTGGGTATAAAGTAGCTCCCGGCGGCAGCGGGGACAGGCCACTTCTGGCTTTTCTGCCGGAGATAGTCCGCTAATCGCGGAAGGGGGTAGCTCCAGGCCGTAGTAAAAAGTTTCCCGGGAGCCCCCGTCGATAGCGGCGACCAGGGGGTCATCGGCATTTAAGAAAACTAACGCTTCGGGAGGCAGGGCTTGCACGCCTCTTTGAATCGCCGACTGGACCTGTTCGACTCCGCCGAAGCGGTCTAACTGGTCCCGAAAAATATTAGTAACTACGGCGGCGCGAGGCTGCAGGCTTACGCTCATTGCTGGAAAGGCACCTTCATCGATCTCCAGAACAGCGATCTCTGCGGGCAGTTCCGCTTTCCAGGTGCTGGCCTCAATCAGGGTTGAGGCGATTCCCCAGTCCAGGTTGGAGCCGGCTTCGTTATGCACGCAGCGCCAGCCATCCTGTTTAAAGACCGCCGCCAGCAATGCGGCGGTGGTCGTTTTACCGTTAGTTCCGGTAATGACGATCGTCCCTGCAGGCAGCTGCCCGGCCAGGTAAGAGGTCAGCTGCGGTGAAATTTTGAGGGCGGCCCTTCCAGGCAGGGTCGTGCCGCCCTGTTTAAGCAGGCGGGTGGCGCCAATGAGCATTTTACCCAGGACGATGGCGCTGCGGTTGAGCCAGCCTGCCCGGAGGGCCCCGGCCGGGGGGGGCTGGTTTGCCTTGGACAATCCCCAAATCTCCTTTTTAATAAATTTATTTATCATTCCGCTGCCGGTAGAAACTTATCTTGCCTTCAGTGAGCAATTATTAATCTTTACCCAGTATGAATATCTTATGCCCGTTAAGGGGCGGTTAACCGTGTAAGGTAATTAATATAAAAGTAACCGCGGTTAACTGCCCGTTCGAACCGGGTCTCTTTCAATAGGGCCCGATTTATGGTTTAATAGAGTCGTTCGACCGGGCGATATTTTGAACCAGGTCGTTGCGGGTAACGATGCCGATAAGCTTGTTTTCCCGGTCGACGATCGGAACACGGTTGACCTGGCGCCGGCTCATTAACCTGGCGAGCTCAAACAGCCCGGTATCTTCGCGAGCGGTGTAAACCTTTTTTTTCATGAGCTGGCCAACCGTTGTTTTGGCCAGGAGATCGATTCCCCGCCGTATCGAGGCCAGGTCTTTAATTTCGGTATGAGGAGAGACCCATCCAGAAAGGTCGAACAGCGGGACAACATTTACTTTGTGGGCATAGTCAATAATATCTGTGTTTGAGATAATGCCGATAAGCACGCCTTCGGCGTCGGTAACCGGAAGACCACTAATACCATGTTCAGCCATGAGAGAGGCTGCTTCTTGAAGGGTTTGCTTCTTATTAATGCTGATCACATCTGTAGTCATGATCTCTTTAGCGGTTAAGGGCATCGGTTTCGCCTCCATTTGCCTCCACAGGTAGAGGTTGACTTTTGACTTAAACTTTATTCGCTAATGGGAGAAGGGGTTCCTGCTTCAGGGGAGGCGTTCCACGAGGCTTAGCAATATCTCTAAGGATGTGTTTTGCTTATGTTTGCCGAAGAGCTAAAAGCGGTAAGTGAGGTTGCCCGGGGCGTCAGGCCAGCCTCGTTGATGCTCCGGGGGGGCAAGGTGGTCAACCTCTTTACCCGGGAAATTAATGAGGCCGACCTGTTGATTAAGGGCGGGACGATTGCGGCGATCGGATCGGGTTATCCCGCGGGGGAGGAGGTTATCGACCTGGCCGGGAGCTGTATTATCCCGGGGTTCATCGATGCTCATATCCATCTTGAAAGCACCCTGCTTTTACCGGCGCAATTCGCTGCAGCGGTGCTGCCCCATGGAACCACGTCGGTTATCGCCGACCCCCACGAGATCGCCAATGTTCTCGGAGAGGCGGGGATTACCTTTATGCTCAAAGCGTCGGAAAACCTACCTCTCGATTTTTATTTTACGGTGCCCTCCTGTGTTCCGGCGACAGAGATGGAGACCACCGGGGGTGAGATTACACCGGGGCAGGTGGAGCGGCTGCTGGACCACCCGCGCATGGTAGGCCTGGCCGAAATGATGAACTTTTCGGGGGTGATTCACGGCGATAAGGCGGTGGCGGCGAAAATTGCCGCGGCGCGGCGGCGGGGCAAGCCGGTTGACGGGCACTTGCCAGGGATGGGCGGGCCGGACCTGCAGGCCTACCTTACTGCGGGTATCTCCACGGACCACGAATGTGTCAGCGCGGCCGAGGCCCTGGAGAAGGTTAGCCACGGGATGAGGGTGATTATCCGCGAAGGTTCTGCTGCCCGCAACCTGTCTGCTCTTCTGCCTGCCGTAGAGGCAGCCGGCAGCCGTTGGTTTATGTTCGGTTCTGACGATAAGGAGGCGGGAGAGCTTCTCTCTGCGGGCCACATCGATGAGATTTTACGCCGGGCGGTGGGGCAGGGTTGTGATCCGGTTGCCGCGGTGCAGATGGCTACGCTTAACCCGGCGTTGCATTACGGGCTGACCGGCTATGGGGCGGTGGCGCCCGGTTACCGGGCCAACCTGGTGGTGGTCGATGATCTGCAGAACTTTAATGCCCGGCTGGTGATTAAGGATGGGCGGGTAGTGGCCCGGGAGGGAGCCCTGGCTACCGAAATAGCCTCTTATCCGCCGGAGGAAGATCATCTTCAGACTGTCCGTTTGCTGCGCCCGCTGCAGGCGGAAGACTTTATCTTTAAGGCCGGGCCCGGGGTTGTTCCGGTCATCGGGATCATCCCGGAGCAGATTATCACCGAAAAGCTGCTACTTGAACCGAGGCGCGATGAGAACGGGGCCGTGCAGGCGGACCCGCAGCGCGATATCATTAAAATTGCCGTGGTTGAGCGGCACCGGCGGAGCGGGCGGATAGCAAAAGGGCTGCTCCGGGGGCTGGGGATACAACAGGGAGCGATCGCTTCAAGCGTGGCGCACGATTCGCATAATATTATCGTGGCCGGGGTTGAAGAGGCGGCCATGGCGGCAGCGGTAAATGCCTTGGCCCGGGCCGGGGGCGGCTTTGCCGTGGCTGACGGCAGGGCAGAAGTCTCTGCCCTGCTGCCCCTGCCGGTGGCCGGTTTAATCTCCCCAGAGCCCGCCGCCAAGGTAGCTGCGGCCCTTGCGAGGGTCACTGCCGCCGCACAGGCCCTTGGAGCGGCTCCGCCTCAGCCTTTTTTAACACTCTCCTTCCTGGCCCTACCGGTAGTTCCGCACCTGAAAATTACAGATCGCGGCCTCTTCGAGGGGTGACAGGGGGTGACAGGGGGACGTTTCTCTTGTCACCTAAACGGATTACTTTAAAGCTAGCTGAGGTGCTTTTCAGCTAGCTTTTTTCCTAGATTTTGCTTAAGGGTGGGGGTTGGAAGCTCATCCCAGTTGAACAACTTTCTCGAAGCTGTTAAAATTCAATCAGGGAATAAGAACATTTCTTAATATTTTGGAAAAGGAGGCTGCCTGTCGATGGAGTTGACAAAGGTGAGCCTGGTTAAGTTTGCCGATCAGCGGGCAAATATCCGCCGGGCCGTAGAGAAGTGCGATGGGTTTAAAGAGCTGACCCCGGAAAAGAAGGTGCTGTTGAAGCCCAACCTGGTGATGTGGGACGAAGCTCTGCCCTATCCCAAGTTCGGGGTGATTACCACGGCGGTGGTAGTCGAAGAGATGGTCAAGCTGCTCAAGGAGCACGGCTGCAGCGATATTACCATTGCCGAGGCGACGACTGAAGACAAGGATATAAACTCGGGGACTATGGCGGCTTACCGGGGGATGGGCTATCCGTACCTGGAAAAAAAGTATGGTGTAAAGTTGTGTGATCTTAACCGGGGGCCTTATGAAAAAATCGAGTTCGACGGCTTTTCGCTGAGTATCGCTGCTCCGGTGCTGGAGGCAGACTTTATAATCAACCTGCCGGTTCTGAAAACGCATAATTCGACAAAGGTTACTCTTGGTTTCAAAAACCTGAAGGGATGCCTGGCCCGACGCTCCAAGGTTTTCTGCCATCATCCGGAGATCCCTCTGGACCGGTTTATCCAGCGTATTGGGGAGAAGCTGGCCCCGGCGCTGACCCTGATCGACGGGATCTACGCTCTCGATCGCGGCCCGGCGGTCAACGGGACCGCCCACCGTGCCGATCTTCTGATCGCATCACGGGATATGTTTGCTGCCGATGTTACCGGGACGATGCTCCTGGGGATGAGACCGGACGAAATCGGGCACCTGGCCGAACATGCCCGCCGGCATGATCTGCCCCTGGATGGAAGCAATGTCGAGATCAAGGGTGAAAAGCTGTCTGACCATGTTATGCCGTTAAGGTGGGATTGGGGCTGGCTTGAAGATAATTCTGGCCCGACCGCCTTCGGCAGAATGGGTATCAGCGGGATTTACTATCCCAAGTACGACGATACAATCTGCTCGGGATGCTCGTTTTTAAACAATATGCTCCTGATTTTACTTCTCGGCGCCTATACCGGGGAGCCGTTTGGCAATATCGAATTTCTCACCGGGAAGGTGGCCCGTTCAAAGGGCGGCTTTGCGAAGACTTTTCTTTTTGGCAACTGTATCATCCGGGCAAACCGCGACAATCCTCTGATCAACGAAGCGGTGCCGATTAAGGGTTGCCCGCCGCGGACAGAGGATATTGTCCGTATCTTGAACGAGCACGGAATCAACGCTGATTTTGACGACTATGTGCAATACCGGGCCTCCCTGGCGGCACGCTATGAAGGCCAGCCACAGTTCCAGGAGCAGCATTTTACCATCACTGCCTAAATGAAAGAGGTGGTTTCCCTGGAAAGGAGCGGACAAAAGGATGCCCCGAATCCAGGTTAAAGAGCTGTTCCCGGTTCCGGATCTCCTGTCAATGCGCCGGGTTCTCTGCGTGCAGGCGCATCCTGATGATGGGGAGATCGGTGCCGGCGCCACAGTGGCTAGGCTGGTCCAGGCCGGTGCCAGAGTGGTTTACCTGACCGTAACCGACGGCGGTGTGGGCACGCAAGATCCTTCGCTCGAACCAGGTGAGCTGGTGCGTATTCGCCGCCGCGAAGGAGAAGAAGCTGCTCTTCTGCTTGGGGTAACAGGGATGATCTGGCTTGATTTCCCGGATGGTGGGAATCTGCAGCTGTCCGCGGTGCGTGAAAAGATTATCGAGGCGGTGCGGCGGGTCCGCCCGGATCTGCTCATGGTGATGGATCCCTGGCTGCCCTACGAGGCTCATTCTGATCACCGGACCAGCGGCCTGGCCGCGGCGGAGGCGGTTCTGCTGAGCGGTTACCCGCATGCCTGCCCGCAGCATCTTGCTGAAGGCTTGGCCCCGCACGCTCCGCAGGCGGTGGCTTTCTATGCCACCTCGCGTCCAAACACCTTTATCGATGTCACCGACACCTGGGCCTTAAAGCTGGCCGCGTTAAAAAAACATGAGAGCCAGTTTAGCCCCGATAACCTGGAGATGGTTGGTGCTTACCTTACGGCGAAGGCACGCGAGCATGCCGTCGGAAGGGGTTTTGAGCTGGCCGAGGCGTTTAAAGTTCTCTTGCCGCTTCAGCTGCATCTTTTTGAAGATGCTTGGCAGTGTTAACCGGGAGCGCCCTTGTAGATCTGCAGGGCGTTGTGGCGGGTAAAGAAAGTTCAATTTACAATGGTGGGTTGTAACAGGTTAAAAGGGTAGAGGGGAATATTGCGAAAGATCCAGTAGGCCAAGATTAGGTAAAAAATAGCCCAGGCCAGGGTGGGATGCAGAAAAAGGCGGGGGAGAGAGCGCCCGGTCAAGAGGATTCTTACCTGGGAGAGCAGAAAAAGGCCCGCCGCCGGCAAAAAGAGGATCAGCAGCGGATTTAAACGCCAGGCGGCATAAAGGTTGCCGTGGGCTAGCTGGATTAGGGCGCTGCGGCTGCCGCATCCCGGGCAGTAAAGCCCGGTCAGCGTCCGGAAGGGGCAGGGGGGCACCTGTACCAGGGGAGAGGCCGGATCATAGCTCCAAAAATAAAATAGCCCTCCTACGGCTATCGAGACCAGGAGCAATGCCAGCAGCCTCTCGCTGCGGCCGGCTTTTACCGGGTCGAGTAGTGAAAACAGTTTCATAGCTGACAGGTCATTTCTTGAGCAGATCGCTCCCAAAGCCTAATTGCCAATCGTTAGAAGAACCGCCAAGAAGGCATTAAACCTATATCGGGGAAACAACCTCATGAAAAATGTTCCCATAAATAGGATATAGAGCAGCGGGCGGAGCAAGCCGGTTATGGTAGCCGCTAAACACCAGTTTCGGGCTGTAGAAGAAGCCTGTAAAGCTGCTTCATAGTTGCCCGCTGCTAGATGGGCGTTGACCTGGGCGGCATAGACGATGGCCACAATACCAAAAGGGATGCAGCAGAAGATCGTGGCCAGGATCGCCCAGGCCAGGTGATTCTGCAGATTGTCCGGAACCGGGGAGGGTGAAGATGAGGGGGGCGGCGCCTCTTCGCTTTCTGTTTCACCAACCGGGTGATAGACCGGTTCTCCTTTACACCCGCAAGACCGGCAGCGGCCGGTTTCACCCCAGCAGACCATGTGGTAGAGCCTGTTGCAGCTGCTGCAGACTACCCGGCTCTCCCGAGGTAAAATTTGCCGACCGCAGAAGGCACAGGTTTCTATTTTATGATCAGCCACAGCGGCTCTCCTTTCTTAGACAGATTAATCGGCGCATTACCTGTTTTAATTCTCGACTTTAGAATTCTTCTCCTGCTGCTGGGTATAACAACTTCTTAATTCTGCCTAAAGTGGTGAAAAGCTGAAGGCTTTACCTGCCGCCCTGGTAGGGCGCGGCAAGCTTTTATCTAAAGAGGTATGAAGCGCTCCTTTTTTCTTATGCTATAGATGTAGCGGTTGTTTTAGCGGTTCTGGGCCTGGCGATACAGATATTAAAGGAGCGAAGAAGATGTTTGTGGTTATGTTTCGGACGCTGATTCTTTTTGTCCTGGTAATTGTCTCCATGCGGATCATGGGGAAGCGGCAGATCGGCCAGCTACAGCCTTATGAGCTGGCCGTATTGATTATGGTCTCCGCGCTGGCCGCTATCCCCATGGAGGATATCGCTATCCCTCTCTTTAACAGCATTATCCCGATCATCTTGCTCGTGGCTTTCCAGGTATTAACCTCGTATGCCGCCCAGAGAAGCGAGAAGGTGCGCTCGGTAGTCTGCGGGCGGCCCAGCATCATTATCCAGAACGGAAAGATCATTGAATCGGAGCTGCGGGAGATGCACCTGAATATCAACGATCTGCTCGAGCAGCTGCGTATCTGCGGCTACCATAATATCACCGACGTCGAGTTTGCCATTTTTGAAACCAACGGCGATATCAGTATCATCCCCAAGTCACAATGCCGGCCGGTCCAACCTCGCGATCTGCAGATTGAAACGAACTATGAGGGGGTTCCCCACCCTTTAATTGTCGATGGCAATGTGAACCATGAGAATCTGGGTAAAACCAAGCTGGATCTGCTCTGGCTGCAGAATGAGATGAAAAAGCTGGGGATTAACGATTTTAAAGATGTTCTTTTTGCCAGCCTGGATACCGAGGGGGAGCTCTATGTGCAGCGGAAGGAGACTAAAAAAAGACAATGAAGACAGTCTGGATAGCCATCACTTTGCTGCTGATCGTTCTTGTTGGCGCGTTTTCCCTTTTTTTCTACACTACTGCTTTATACAGCCAACTTCAGGATAGCCTGCACCGGATTCACCATGCTGCTGAAAAAGGGGATTGGACCGCGGCGCAGCGTGAATCAGAGCAGCTTAAAGAGATCTGGACCCGGACAGATGCTTCCTGGACCCCGATTATGGATCACCGCCAGGTAGACCATCTGGACGAATCGCTGGCCAGGGTGCTCAAGCTGGCCGAATTACAAAACCGGGAAGAGCTTCTGGTCGAGCTGGTCGTGGCTATGCGCCAGGCCAAAAGAATTATAGATACCGAAGTGCCCTCGCTTAGAAATATCTTTTAGTGGCCGGGGCCCAATGAACTGCTGCCGGGCCGGGGGCAGGCGGCGGCCTCTTATTCCTTTGCTTTTCGGGTTATAGCCCCATCAGCAGTCGGGCAAAGCGAAAGTAGATCAAGAGCCCCACGGCATCGGTCAGGGTAGTGATCATCGGGGAAGAGAAGACCGCCGGATCGAAGCCTAATTTTTTACCGACAATGGGCATGATTGCTCCGAGAGTAGAACTCAACGTGATGATCACAATTATCGTGGCCGAGACGGTGAGGCTTAAATTAACCGGGCTGCCCAGCATCATGGCCCACAGGAAGGTAACCCCGGCCATGGGCAGGGCCAGGGTTAGCCCCAGGCGCATCTCCCGCCAGATTACCTTCAAAAAGTCGCTGCTGCGGATCTCCCCGACCGACATCGCCCGGATCACCAGGGTCGATGTCTGGGTGCCGGCGTTGCCGGCCGTGTCGATGAGCAGGGGGATGAAAAAAGAGAGAGCTACGACCTGGGTGAGCAGGCTTTCGTAATAACGGAGAATGTTTCCGGTAAAGGCTTCCGCTACAAAAAGTAGCAGCAGCCAGACAATCCGCTTGCGGAAAAAAGTAACAAACCTGGTTTTCAAATAAGGAGTATCCACCGGGCCGCTCCCGCCGAGCAGGTGGATATCTTCGGTAGCCTCTTCTTCGAGGACATCGATGATATCGTCGACCGTAAGGATGCCCACCATTTTACCGCTGTCGCTGATCACCGGCAGGGCGATCAGGTCGTAGCGGGCTAGCAGTTGGGCTGCTTGCTCCTGGTCGAGCTTGGCTGGCACGGTGATTAACTTTTTTACCATGATCTCCTCCAGCCGGGTGGCCGGATCGGCCAGGATAAGCTGCCGCAGGGAGAGCACCCCGACCAGTTCTCCCCGGTGGTCGAGGACATAGATATAATTGTAGAGCTCTGCCGTGGCTTTTACCTTGCGCATATGGGCGAGGGTCTGCTCTGCAGTCCACCAGCGCCGGGCGGCGATATAGTCTACCGAGGCCAGGCTGCCGGCGCTGTTTTCGGGATAAGACATCTGGTCGTGGATCTGGCTTTGAAAGGGCTCGCGCAGCAGCGCAAAGAGCTGCTCGGTCTGCCGGGGGTGTAGCGCCGTAAAGAGCTCTACTATGGCGTCGCTCGGCATCAGGTTCAGAATGCTGGCCGTGATTTCAGGGTCCAGGTGGTCCAGAAAGCGGTACTGCTCTACCGGTTCGAAATGCTCCAGTGTCTCTGCGGTTGTTTCGGGAGGAAGCGCAGCGAGTAGGAGAAGCTGTTCGGGATCGGTCAGATTGTTTAACAGAATTGATAAATCATAGGGCGGCAGTTCGCCGATCAGCTCATTCAGAGCCTCCGGGGAACCCTGCGGCCCTAGTTCGTTACGGACCTGTTCCAAAAAAGAGATATCGGGAATGGACATGAGAAGAGACCTCCTGGGCAGGGTTTTGTAGCGGCATGGTTGCCAAAAAATAGTTGATTACTTGATAGCGGCCGTGATCGGGAAAGTCTTCTGCTTCCATAACCCCACCACCCTTCTCAGGTCGTCATGGTATGCCCATCTGATCATATTCTGTTTCTTTCAGCATGGCAATAGGGAGAGCAAAAAAAGTTAAAAAATAAGCAACCCTACCGGTGGGTTGCCCGATCGTCTGGTGCGCCCGCAGGGATTCGAACCCCGACTTCAGGCTCCGGAGGCCTGCGTGATATCCCTTTCACCACGGGCGCATAGCTGTCTGCAAGTGAAATGATAACATCTCCAGGCCGTGAAGTCAACTTAAAAACGTAGATCATATCTCAGAGATCCCCGGGTCTACTTATTTATTTTTCATAACCAAGCAGAAGGGGGTCAAGATCAATGAATAAATGAAAAAGCGCCGCGGTCATCTCGCCGATAGTTTCATCCGGCGATCCCGAGGAGACCTCCCGCAGGCTGCTGTGGGCCGGCGTCAACCAGCCGAAGTAAAGATATTTTTTTACCCTGCCAAGAGGTGCTGTCGTTTAATTGATCCTTTGGCAGAAGGGCAACCTATACTGGTAGTCTAAGAAAAAGGCAGGTGCGGTTGCAGGTGAAGAGGGGCGAAGGGGATGGCTGCGCGGCAAAAAGTGGTATCTTTTACCTAATCCGGCCTGCTTCCGGGGGCATGCAGGCCCATCTGCGGCAATTGCTGAGCCGTTTTAGCCGGGAATACTCTCTCTATCTGGGGTTGCCGCCGGAAAATGAGCCGGCCTTCTTGGCCGGGCTTCCTGCCGTCTCTTCCTTCAACCTGCCTCTCTCCGGGGGGGTTAGCCCGGTAGGCGATCTGTTCACCTTCCGGCAGCTCTACGGGTTATTGCGCACGCTTCGTCCGGACCTGCTGCATATCCACGGGTTCAAAGCGGCGTTGACCGGATTGCCCGCGGCACGCCTGGCCCGGGTCCCTGTGCTGATCACAGTGCATAATTACCCGGCCCACCGGGCCTCTCCATACCTACCGGCCGCCGGCAGGTTGTTGGGGGCGCCGGGGGCTCACTATGTGGCTGTCTCCAACACCCTGGCCGATGAACTTGCCGCCCAGGGTATTCTCCAGGAGCAGATCAGCGTGATCCATAACGGCATTGATCCGGCACCGTTTGAAACTGCTGCCGCGGAGAGGTTTTCCCGCAGCCAGAGCAAAGATGCACTACTTGTCGGCACGGCGGCCCGCTTTGCTCCCCAAAAAGGGCTCTCCTATTTTGTGAAGGCCGCTGCTGTTCTGGCGCCACTTTTTCCGCAGATGCGCTTTCTGATTATCGGTGACGGTCCCGGCCGTCCCGCCTTGGAGAAGCTAGCCCGGCAGCTGGGATTGGGCCGCCGACTTTCATTTTCCGGTTACTGCACCGACCTGCCGCGCCGGTTGGCCGGTATCGATATCTTTGTCCTTCCTTCGTTGACCGAAGGGTTTTCGCTTACCGTTCTGGAGGCGGCGGCCTCAGGATGCGCTGTGGTGGCGTCGCGAGTCGGCGGTATTCCTGAGGTGATCACTGACGGCGTGCACGGTCTTCTCGTTCCACCAGCCGACGTTGCCGCCTTGGCCCGGGCTATCGCCTCCCTGGCCCGCGATCCGGAGCAGGCCCGCCGCTTGGGGCGGGCCTGCCGCGAACGGGTCAAGGCTCAATTTACCCTTGAGCGGATGCTTTCCCGGACAGCATCCCTTTACGAGCAGCTGCTTGCCGGTTCGCGGTGCCGGGTTTCAGAACTGGCTACTTCTTCGGGAGCAAAAGAAAAGCGGTGATTCAAAAAGAGAGGCCGGGACCGGGCTCCAAGGGGCTGCGCCTGAACAGAGAGCTTTTAACCGCCCTGGTTGCGGCGGCGGTGGTGCTCTCCTTAGTTCTTTTCATGGTCGCACAGTGGATTCGCGATCAGGCGGAGCCGTGGCGCCCTTTTGCCATTGCCGAAAACGGAGAAGAAGAGAGACGGGTTATTCTGCTGCTGGCGGACCGGCTTACTTATAGCGATCTGCTGTGCGGGGCGGGGCCGAACCTCTCTCAACTTCTCGAGCAGGAGGCGGTGGCCCTGATGAACGTGCGCAGCGGAAAGGCGGGTAGCGAGAGCGGCTATCTGAGCCTCGGCACCGCCGCCCGGGCGGTAGCTGGCCCGGAAGGGAGAAGCGCTTTTGGCAGGGGGGAGCTGATCGAAGGAGAAAAGGCTGAAGTAGTTTTTAAGCGCTGCACCGGAAATGACCCTGCCGGGGCGCTTTTTCATCTCCAGGCCGCCGCACTGCAAAAGAAAAACAGCACCCTCTCCTACCCGGTTACAGTAGGGTTATTAGGGGAGATGCTGAAAGAGAAAGGTTTAACCGCAGCAGTTTGGGGTAACGCCGACGCGGCTACACCAAACCGCAGCGCAGTGCTCATAGCCATGGATTCCGGCGGAGAAGTCCCCGCCGGGGCGGTAGGGGCCGATCTGCTGCAAAATGCTCCTCTCTTCCCTTATGGGGTGCGGACAGATATTGATAAGATCGCTGGCACCGTAGCTGCAAATATCGAAGCGGCCAGCCTGCACCTGGTCGAATTCGGGGACAGCACCCGCCTCGATGATTACTGGCCGCAGCTGAACCCGGCAAGAGGGGAAGCGCTTTTCAAGCTGACCATGGAACATCTAGATCTACTGATCGGGAAACTATTACCACTGCTTGATCAGAACAGCTTGCTGCTCGTGACGGCACCCTCTCTGCCGTTGAACCGTCCTACCGGCGGAGATCAGCTTACTCCTTTACTTCTGGTTACCGCCGGCGGCCCCGGGCCCGGGCTGCTCGGCAGCGCCTCTACCCGCCGCCCGGGGCTGGTCCAGAATACCGACCTCGCTTCGCTAATCATCTCTTTACTTGATAGTAGAAACAGTGCGGCTGCTTTTTACTCGGTCGCCTCCTTCAGGATCATCCCGGAAAAAAAACCGCTGACCTTTTTAGAGCTTTTCAATAACCGGACCGCACTGGTCTTCGACCAACGTCCCGCACTGCTGAAAGGCTATATTGCCGCCCTGGTAGTGGTACTTTTGGCCGCCTTGGTGGGGCTACTTCTAAAAAATCGTTCAGCCCTGCGACCGGCCTCCTGGCTGATCGAGCTGCTGCTTCTTATTCCCCTGGTGCTGCTGCTGCTCCCCGGTCCGGTTCGCTTTCCGCTACCTTCGCTACTGCACAGCGGGCTGCTTCTTGGCGGGGCGGCCCTGCTACCTGCGGTGCTGCTGCATCCTCTGGCAAACAGAGAACAGCTTCTGTACTGGGCCCTGCTCGGCTGCTCTATTGCCCTGGCCCTGCTTGTTGATACCTTGGCCGGGGCCCCTCTGCAGCAGCTCTCTTTGTTCAGTTACGACACCGTTGGCGGGGCGCGCTACTACGGGATTGGTAATGAATACATGGGGGTGCTGATCGGGTCGGCTTTACTGGGGACGCGTTCTCTGGCCGCCTTTGCCACCGGGCCGTCTTCTTTGCCGGAGAGAGGGCTGCGATCAAAAAGGGTATCCTTCTTGCTGGGCGGGGCGATCTTACTTTTTTATGGTATCATCATATTTGTTCTGGCTGCGCCGAATTTTGGAGCCAACCTTGGCGGAAGCCTGACGGCGGCGGTAGCTTTCGGAGCATCGTGGGCCGGTTTATCCGGGCTCACCGGGCCGGTTAGCGGGTGTAAGAAGAGGGCAGCGTTCAGCGTGGCTCTCTTTCTGTTCTTCACCTTAGGGCTGCTCTGGTTGTTGAATATCTATCATCCCCGGCTGCTGCCCTCTCATGTCGGACTCTTTGGAGAGATGGTCCGCTTACGCGGTCCGGCTGGTTTCTGGGAGACGGTTTTGCGTAAAATGAGGATGAATCTAAGGCTGGTACGCTATTCTATCTGGAGCCGGGCTTTTGTCACCCTGGTCGGGCTCTGCGCAGTTCTTTCGTTTTACCCGGTCGGCCTCTGGAAGCGGCTGCGGGAGGAGCAGCCTTACCTGGTTACCGGCGTAAGAGCCGCCCTGGCCGGTGCCGCCGCCGCCCTGCTGACAAACGATTCCGGGGTAGTTGCTGCGGCAACGCTGCTTCTCTATGTAGTCCCTCCGGCGCTGATCTTGATTATGCAGAAAAACCTTCTCCGGGGGCTAGATCTGAAAAAAGAGCGGCAGGATTAACTTCTGTTCAATGGAATACTTAACCAGTAGAGTTTTAGACGAGGAGGTTTGCAAACTTGGTTCAAGAGAGTGTTAGTATGCTACTGCCGAACGGGATCCGGCTGACCATTATCCCGACGGCAAAATTCAAGACTATCAGCATGGCCCTCTTTATCCACCAGGAGCTTGCTGCCGAAAAGGCCACTTTCACCGCGTTGCTGCCCTCGGTTTTAGAACGGGGCAGCCGGCAGTACCCCGACAACTTGACGTTGCGCCGTGAACTGGAGCAGCTCTACGGTGCCGAATTAACCACAGGTGTGCATAAGAAGGGGGAGCGCCACCTGATCTCTTGTTCGCTGGAGATGATGCACGGAAAGTATGTCGGCGAGGGTGAGCAGATGTTGCGCCGGGGCTTATCCATCCTCGGTGGAGTGATCGGTGATCCCCTGGTGGTGAACGGCGGTTTCAAAGAAGAATACGTAGTTCAGGAAAAAGAGCAGCTGGAAAAAACAATCAGGAGCCTGATTAATGACAAAGCGCTCTACGCCGTGGAGAGATGCCTGCAAGAGATGTGTGCCGAAGAGAGGTATGGGGTGTTTAAATACGGCCGGATTGAAGACCTGGAGAAGATTGACCCTGCTTCTCTCTGGCGTTACTATCGTGAGCTTCTTTCCACGAACCCGATGGAGCTTTATATCGTCGGAGACCTCGATGCGAAGCAGGCGGAGGAGGTGGCCCGGGAGACGCTCTATTTCAGCCGTGGGCCGCAGAGAAATAACCTTCCGGAAACAGCGGTCTATGTTGAACCTGCTGAGGCGAGGTTTATTCAAGAAAAGATGCCAGTAGGCCAGGCCAAGCTGGTCCTCGGTTACCGGACCAATATCGCCTATGACGACCCGCTTTACTTTCCCCTGGTCCTATACAACGGCATACTGGGGGGCTTTCCGCATTCAAAGCTTTTTCTCAATGTTCGCGAGAAGGCCAGCCTGGCTTACTACGTTTACTCGCGGCTGGAGAAGCAAAAAGGGATCATGCTTATCGCAGCAGGGATAGAGGGAAATAAATATGAGATGGCTCGGGAGATTATCGAGAGCCAGGTTGAGGCGATGGCCCGCGGCCAGATCAGCGAGCTCGAGCTGGAGAACAGCCGCCGGGGCCTGATCAACCGGCTTCGCGTTCAAGAAGATAACCCCTACCAGCATATCAACCGCCATCTCGACGGTGAGGTCGGCGGGAAGAAATACAGCACGGCCGAGATGATTCGAGCCCTTGAAGAGGTCGGCCTAAATGATATTAAAGCTGTAGCAGAGAAGATCGGGCTCGATACCGTCTATCTGCTGCAAGGTGAGGAAGGGGTGTTGCCGGATGTCCGACAAGAACAGTAAAACAGTGCGCCAATTTGACGAGCTGCAGGAGACCCTCTTCTGCTACAAAATTTACCCGGGGATGCTGCTCTATGTTCTTCCGAAGGCCGGTTACCAGAGCAAGTATGCCGCTTTTTCAACCCGCTTCGGCTCGATCGACAACCATTTTCGGGTAGAGGGGAGCGGCGAGACGGTGAAGGTTCCCGAAGGGGTAGCTCATTTTCTAGAGCATAAGCTTTTTGAAGACGAGCGGGGGAATGTTTTTGATCGCTTTGCCGCCTACGGAGCCTCCTCAAATGCCTTTACTACTTTCACGCATACCACCTATCTATTTTCGACTACCGATCACTTTTCCGAATGCCTCGAGCTGCTGCTCGATTTTGTCCAGGAGCCTTATTTTACAGATGAATCGGTGAGCAAAGAGCAGGGGATTATCGGGCAAGAGATCCGTATGTACGAAGATAACCCCCACTGGCGTATCTTTTTCGATATGCTACAGTCGCTTTATCAGCACCATCCGGTGCGCGAAGATATCGCCGGCACGGTAGAAAGCATCGCCCAGATCACTCCCGATCTGCTCTACCAGTGCTATCGCTGTTTTTATCACCCCGGCAACATGGCCCTTTTCGTGGTTGGCGATCTCGATCCGGACCGGGTCTGGCAGCAGGTCGAGGAAAATATCGCCCGGCGTAACTATAAAGAGCTTGGTGAGATCATCAGGCTCTATCCGGACGAACCGGAGGCAGTGTTGCGGCAGCGGACTACCCGCGAAATGGTGGTCTCGGAGCCGCTCTTCAATCTCGGTTTTAAAGACCCGGCGGTGGCGCAGCTTAAAGGTGATGCCCTGCTGCGCCGGGAGAGCGCTATGGAGATTTTGCTCGATATCCTGTTCGGGCCCAGCGAGCCGCTTTTCAACGAGCTTTATGAGGAGATGCTCATCGACGATCGCTTTGATGTCGGTTATACCGCTGAGCCGAGCTACGGCTATGTCCTTATCGGGGGGGGCACCAGGGATCCGGACCAGCTCTACGAGCGGATTATGGAAGCCATCGCCAGGGCGAAGCAGGAAGGCCTTGGTGAAGAGCAGTTCGAGCGCCACCGGCGCAGCCAGCTGGGCAACTTCATGCGCCGCTTTAACTCTCTAGAATTTATTGCCCACAACTACCTGGCGTACCGCTTTCGCGGCAGCGACCTGTTTAACTACCCGGCGATACTGCAGCAGATCACCCTAAACGAGGTCCAGGCCCTTCTCGAAGAGGTCCTGGTTCCTGAAAGGCATGCTGTTTCGGTGATTGTCCCGAAGAAAGCTTAATTCTGCTTAGAAAGAAGAACGGCTGTGTCGTAGAGGGGGCTCTACCTTGCATCTTGAAAGTTAAAAGAAGAAAGCTGGCGGTCAAAAAGGGTTGCTCAGGGTTTTCTAAGCCTGGTTCAAAGAAGATGTGAAGGTATATTTTACCGGGGCGGCGCATGCGCCGCCCCGAATGCGTACCGCCTGTTTTGGCAGAGCTCCTTTAGGTGACAAGAGAAACGTCCCCCTGTCACCTCTTGCCAAGGGGCAGGAGATCCGGTAGAATGGAGAAAGAACATGCGCACAAAAATGTGCACAGGCGCTGGGAGGAAAACTATGCATCCATTTACTGAGTATCTTAATCCTTATTTAGGCGAGCTGCTGCATAACGTGGCTCTGGATAAAACCTTTGTCCGGGGAGAGGGCTGCTACCTTTACGATGACCACGGCAATGGTTACCTCGATTGCATTGCCGCTTACGGGGCGCTGCCTTTCGGGCATAACCCGGCGAGTATCTGGGAGGCCGTGGCTGATTTTCGCCACTCCGGGGAGCCTAATTTTGTCCAGCCTTCATTTCTCGATGCCGCCGGGGAGCTGGCGCGGCGGTTGGTAGAGCTGGCCCCGCCCGGTTTGCGCTACGTTACCTTTACTAACAGCGGCGCCGAAGCGGTGGAGGCGGCGCTGAAGCTCTGCCGCTCGGCCACGGGGCGCCAAGGGATTTTAGCGGCAGAGAACAGCTTTCACGGTAAAACTCTCGGGGCGCTCTCCGCTACCGGGAACCCGGCTTACCAGGCGCCTTTCGGCGCTCCGGCGGAAGGATTTGACTTTGTTGAATACGGCGTTCTCGACGCACTTGAAGATAAACTTGCTAAAGCACCCCAGGCTTATGCTGCTTTCATTGTCGAGCCGATCCAGGGCGAAGGCGGAATTGTCGTCCCGCCGCCCGGCTACCTTGCCGGGGCTAAAGAGATCTGCGAGCGCTACGGGGTTCTCCTGGTGGTGGATGAGATCCAGACCGGCCTGGGGCGGACGGGACACCTTTTTGCTTGCGAAGAAGAAGGGGTCACCCCCGATCTGCTGCTGCTGGCCAAGGCCTTAGGAGGCGGCCTGTTGCCTATCGGCGCCTGCCTCAGCACTGTCGCCGCTTACAACGCCGATTTTGCCCTGAAGCATTCATCAACCTTTGCCGGAAATTCCCTCGCCTGCCGGGTAGGCCTGCGGGTGCTGGAGCAGCTTACCTCAAACGGCGGCGCGCTGCTGCATGCTGCCCGGGAGCAGGGGGCCCTCTTGAAGGAGGGGCTGGAGTCCCTGCACAGGGAATACCCGCAGATCATTAGTGCCGTGCGCGGGAGAGGGTTAATGCTCGGCCTGGAGCTCGGTGTCGATAGGGGCTATTTTGCCGGCAGCCTGCTCGGGGTTACCGCCGAACAGGAGCTTCTCGCCTCGGCGGTCTCCGCCTACCTGTTGAACCGGGAGAAGATCCGCGTGGCGCCTACGCTAAACGGCGGCAGCGTTATCCGCATCGAGCCGCCGCTTACGATTACCGCTGCGCAGTGCCGCCGTATCCTGGTGGGCATTGCCGATATGCTGGCCGTGTTGAACGAAGCAAACGCGGCGAAATTCTTTTCATTTTTAGTTTCCAAAGAGTTTCCCCGCGGGGACGAAATGGAGAAAACGGTAGTCCCGGAGCCGGCACCGTCTGCCGGCTCGCCAAGAACGGCAGAAACGGCTCTTTTAAAGAGGGCGGATAACGGGGCCGCTGCCGTGGGCGCTGCGGCTACTACAAGCGACGTGGGCCGTTTTGCTTTTCTGGTTCACCCTCTTGATCTGCAGAGTTACCCTCAATTTGATCAAAGCCTGTTACTATTCAGCGAAGACGAGCTTGCTATCCTGGCCCAAAAGTGGAGCAGCCTGGTGCAGCCTTTTGTGATCTCCCGGGTGAGGATAAGATCAAAGGATGGCCGGAGCGCTTGCGGTGAATTTATCGTCGTGCCGCGCACGGCCGGAGAGCTGGTGCAAATGTCCCGGGCGCAGGCGCAGCAGGAGCTGCGGCAGGCGCTGAACCTGGCCCGGGAAGGTGGCGCCGGCGTTGTCGGCCTGGGCGCCTACACCGCCGTAGCCTCCGGGGGCGGGCTCTACCTGAAAGAGGAGGGAGTTCCGCTGACGACCGGCAATAGCTATACCGTCGTCTCGGCGGTGGAGGCGGTCCAGGCGGCCTGTGATAAGATTAAGGTCTTGCCGCAGTACAGCACTGCGGCGATCATCGGGGCTGCTGGATCGATCGGCAGGGGGATGGCCCTGCTTCTCTCCGAGGCGGTGGGCGGGCTGATCCTGGTTGGAAATCCGCATAGCAACCATAAAAGCACCGGTAGCCGGCGGATGCTGGGGGTTGCCGCAGAGATTTACCGTTACCTTGCCGGTTTGCTGCAGGCTGGTTGCCGGCTGCCGGGCGGTAGCATCGGTGATTACCTTGCGGACTGTAAAGAGCTGCCCCCGCCGGAGGCGCCTCTCGATGATTTTATCACCTTCGCCCGCTCCGCCGCCCGCCGTGGAGGGCCGATCCAGATCACTACCTCTGTGCAAGAGGCGCTCCCGCGAGCCGGGATTGTCATTAGCGCCACTAACAGCCGCAGTAAGCTGATCCGGCCTCAAGATCTCCAGCCGGGGGCGGTGGTCTGCGATATTTCAAGGCCGCCCAATGTCAGCGCAGATGTTGAGCAGACCCGCCCCGACGTGCTGGTTATCGACGGCGGGGTGGTCGAGCTGCCCGGGCGTCCTGACCTGGGCTGGGACTTTGGTTTTCCGCCGGGGCTGGCTTACGCCTGCATGGCTGAAACCGTGATGCTGGCGCTGGAGCGCCGCTACGAGCATTTCAGCCTCGGCTCCACGGGGGTCAACCTGGAATCGATTTTACAGACGCGCCGGTGGGCCGCCCGCCACGGTTTTAGGCTGGCCGACCTGCGCAGTTTTGACCGTCCCTTAAGCGAAGCCCGCTGGCGGCAGCTTCTTGCCGCCCGCCGGGGTTTAATCAACCGTCAGACCATATAAAGAGCTAACGTAAAACCTGCTTCTAGAGGACCTGGGGCGGCACAGGGGCCGCCCCAGGCCAACGGCCAACCGCAAGCGATTCAAAAAAAGAACAACTCCTTTTATTGCCATTTTGCTACCGCTCTCTGGCAGTATCCGGTATAATAGTGGCAATTGATACTCTTTTTACTCTGTTGCTAAGAAGGGGGCTGCCCCATGAGAAGATATAAAAACAGGCTTCTTCTGCTGTTATTGACAGCCCTGGCACTTATCGTAGCCGGTTGCGCCAACGGTAACTCAAACGGACCCCAACCGGAAGAAGATCATCCGGTTCTACCGGGCCCGGCCCGGCCTACCCCGGATGATCCGGAGTACTACGCCTATATTTTAACCCCTCAATTTTGGGGGCAGGGGATCGTGCTGGAGGGAAGCCCGGAATCCGGCTATCTACTGATCGGCTTTAACGTGCCTGAAGGGACATTGCTTTACGCCCCTTTCGCCGGCGTCACCGGGGCTGTCTCCCTCACCGATTACAGCTCCGATAAATCTTGCAAAGGGTGCTCGCTCTGTGCGCCGGGTAGCCTGAACGGCTTTTCGGCGTACAACGTTACCGGCGCCGCAGAAGGACCCGTCGAGGCCGGAGATCTTTTTGCCAGGGTCAGCGCAGCTGGGCAGATCTTTCCTCGATATTACGGGAAAGTTAATTTGATTCTGGAATTTAACCTTTTCGATGTCGAGGCAGCTGATTATGCCGAAATGCAGGCTCTCTTTGAAAAAATATTTGACCACCTTCTAAGTTGATCAAATATTGTTAAAATTACTGAATACTAAGGAAGGGAGTGGAGCCTGGATGTATAAGCTGAAGAATATCGTGGAGCAGATGGTTTTTAATACTATTGATGAGCTTGCCGCAGATCATCAATTTTGCAACTGTCCTCAATGCCGACTGGATATTGCGGCCCTGGCTTTAAATAATCTTCCGCACCACTATGTGGTTACCGGAAAAGGAGAGGCCTACAGCCGGACCGGCTGGCTGGAGATGCAGAAAAGTTTGGATGTCGTCAGCGAGGTTTTTGCGGCGATCAAGGTGGTGCAGGATAAACCGCGGCATGGATAAACTAGCTTTAGGAGGAAAAGCAATGGAACTGGGAAAAATTAGCGAACAGCAGTGCTTGGCAGAGATTTCCTCCGGAGAAGTGATTATATCTGGCCCGGCTGAAGAAAGTGCCGGCAAAGGGGCGGTGATCGTCCCGGGCGAAGGGGTAATCTTGCGGGTAAACGGAGAAGAGGTTAAGGACAGCTGCCAGGTTTATCCCCGGGATAAGGTAGAGGTTGAAGCTCTTCACCTGCAAGAGCCGGCCCGGGTCGCTGTAAAAGTAGCTGCAGACAAGATGGCTGCAGAAGCGGTTTACCTTTCTCCTCAAGAGATCCGCTATACGATCCCGGATCATCCGCCTACCTCCCGGCTGATCATTACCGCCAACAAAACAGAAGAGAGCGCCGGCTCGGCAGCGGACCTCTCCCCAGGGGAGATTAGGAATATTCTACAGGCGAGCGGTGTAGTTTATGGCCTCGATGAGTCGGCTTTACCCGGGCTGCTCTCCGAGCCGGGCCGGTGGCAGGTGGTTGCGAGAGGGCGGCCTCTGGTTCAGGGGCGGAACGGTTATGTAGAATTTTTGTTTAAAGAAGGTTTGCAACAGGTCAGCTATGACCAAAATGAAGCGCAGGTAGATTACTTCAGGCGTTATGAAATACCGCAGGTAGAAAAGGGCCGGGTGATCGCCCGGATCCATCCGCCCCAGCCCGGTGAGCCGGGCCTGATGGTAACCGGTGAAGAGGTTTCCCCCGAACCGGTTTACCCTGCAAAGATCTACTGCGAATACGGGGTGGTAATCAGCGCCGATCAAACTGAAGTGGTCGCCTCAAGCAGCGGGGTGCCTGTTTACTACCGGCGGAGAGAGCGGGTTTTAATGCGGGTAGATAGTATCTATTACCACCGGGGCGATGTTGATATTAAAAGCGGCCATATCGACTTTAAAGGTCATTTAAAGATTGAAGGGGGAATTAAAGAGGGGCTGCGGGTTAAGGCCGACCGCGATATTGAGATTGATGGGCATGCCTTTGGCGCTGAGATAACCGCCGGGGGGAGCATAATCTTTAAAAACAACTGTGTGAAATGCCAGGCCCGGGCTGGATGGCAGGCCCTCCAGGTAGAAGAGTTCAGCCGGCTTTACGATGAACTAACTGAAAATTTTAACCTGGCTTTAAACATGGGGCGAGAGCTAGTCGGAGAGTTGCAGAAGCGGGGTTCGTATTCGGAGGCCCAGATAAATATCATGCTGCGATCACTGATCCAGAAAAAGCTCCCCGAGCTGCCGGAGCAGGGCGAGAAGGCCCTGAGATTAAGCCGGGAGCTGGCCCGGATGCTGCCCGAGCCTCTCCAGGCCGCCCTGCAAAGCTGTCACCGCTACCTGCAGGGCGGAGGGCAGCTCCTTACCCTGGCCAAGTTAGAGCAGCTCTCCGGGCTGCTCGAGCAGAACCGGGAACGGTGGTCAGTGGCTGCTCCAGGCGATGCTGCTATTTCGGTGTACTATCTCCAGAACAGCAGCCTGGCCTGCCCCGGCGATATCTATGTTCACGGGACCGGCGCCTATAACTCTTTTTTTAACTGCGGTGGCCAGGTTCATATAAAGCGCATCTTCAGGGGGGGGAGCATCAAGGCCGGTGGTGATATCTATATCGGTGAAGCCGGCATCCCCAGGCTGGCCAAGACGCAGGGCTTAATTGAAACCGCTAGCCGGAGCCGGGTTTATCTGGGCCGGGTTTACGAAAACACAAGAATAAAGATCGGCAAGGCAGAGCTCTGCCTAAAGAAAGATTTAAGCAATATCAAGCTCTACCGGGACCAGGAGGGTGAGATCAGGATTGGCCACTGGGATAAATAATCCTCCCTTAAAACATTTTTCTTGTTGCCGATTAAGTAAGGTAGAGGCCCAACGAAGAGGCTAATACCTGTTGTAAGGAAGTGACGCTTCAATCATGGAAGTTAACTCTTTATCCAGATTACTCCTGAATTGGCTCCGTGGGCCTGAACAGAAGATTCAACCCCGGCCGGGTGAGAAGGGCGCCCCGCCGCGGGCTGCGCAAAGCGATCGCCGCGAGCTCTCCAACCTGGTGGCTGCCCTGCAGGAAGCGGAGCGCCTGGAAGAGAAGGGCGGGCCGGCCGATTTGGCGCGGTTAAAGAGGCTGGAGGAAGAGATTAACAGCGGCGTTTACGAGGTTGACCCGCGGAAACTGGCCGAGGCGATGTTGCGTTCTGCGGCAAAGCCCTCTTCGGGAGAAGATAAATAGATGGACGGTCAACCGGGCGACCTTGCCAGAGATTTAGACCACCTGCTGGAAGAGGGGCTCCAGGTAGCGGAGGCGCTCGACCGGCTGGAAGAGGAGCTCCAGCGCAAGCTGGTCTGCATGGATTTACCGGGGCTGGAGGCTGTAGTAGAGGCCAGGGCTGAAATTCTGCGCCGGGGGGAGCGGTTCATTGAGCGGAAGAGGAAGCTGGCGGCGGAGAAAACGATACGGGAGCTAATCGAGCGGCAGGAAGAAGACGCCGGGCGCTCTTTGAAATTGGCCCGCTATGAATTGCTCCGGGAGAAGCTTTCTGCGGTTAAAGTCAGGCAAGAGGTTAATCGCCGCCTCGTTGAGGGCGGCTCTCTTGTAATCCCCGGGTGGCAAGATATCTGGCCTGGCGGTAAAACTACCTATAACCGCCGCGGAGAGATCTGCAGCCCGGCTGGTAGTATCCGGCCCGGTTTAGATCAAAACTGCTAAGGGAGAAAAACAATGACCATATTTGGCTCGATCGAAACAGGAAGAAGCGCGCTCAGGGCCCAAATGATGGGGATGGCCGTCAGCGGCCAGAACGTGGCCAATGCCAATACCCCCGGCTACAGCCGCCAGCGGGTAGAGCTGGCCCCGGCGGTGCCGGCGCTAACGACCGGGCTTTCGCTTGTTCCCGGCTACGGGGTCGAGATTACCGCTATTACCCGGGTGCGCAGCGAGTTTTACCATACCCAGGCGATGAGCTCAGGTTCCTACCTTTCTTACTGGGAGATGCGCGCGGAGGCCTTCCAGGGGGCGGAGGTAATCTTTATGGAGCCCGGGGAGAATGGGCTCAGCGGCTACTTAAATGACTTCTTTGATTCCTGGCAGGAGCTCAGCGGCTCTCCAGAGAGCGCCGCGGTGCGGATGAGCCTGCGCGAGCAGGCGATCTCGTTTACCGATGCGGTGCAGGATACCTACTTAAGGCTGACCGATTTACAAGTTGGGCTGAAAAATGAGCTGGCTAAGCGGGTTCAAGAGGTCAACCAGCTGGCCGCGGAGGCCGCGGCGATCAATGAGCACATTATCTTCGCCGGGGCTCTTGGCGAGAGCCCCAATGCGCTGCTGGACCAGCTGGATCTGGTCTTGGAGCAGCTTTCCGGGCTGGTTGATATCCGGGTTTACCGGAAAAACAGCGGTGCGGTAGAGATTTTTGCCGGGGGCCGGCTCCTGGTCCAGGACCAGCAGCACTACGCTCTTAGCTTACAGGCCGAAGGAGGCCAATTAAACCTGGTCAGCTCGCGGGGGCTTCCCCTGGAGCTGCGCTCCGGCCGGCTTAAAGGGCTGCTGGAGGCGGTTAATGAGATTATTCCCGGGCTACAGGAGCAGCTCAACGAGATCGTCTCCTGCCTGGTAAAAGAGCTGAACATGCTCCATTGCTCCGGGTACGGCCTGGATGAAGAGACCGGGCGAAATTTTTTTGTAGAGATTGATAATAACGGCGTCCCGCCTGCCCTGCAGTTCAAGTTAGACGAAGCCGTGCTTGATGATATCACCGCCATCGCCGCCTCTACCGCCCCCGGTGAGCCTGGAAACGGGAAAAATGCGCTGCAGATCGCCCGCTTAAGTAGCGAAAATGTTCTGGGCGGGGGTAGCGTTTCGCTGATGGACGGTTACCGGGGGTTAATCTCCAGTCTAGGCGTCGAGGGGCGGGAGAGCCGGCGGATGGCCGAGGCCTTTAAGGAGACCACCGTCCAGCTGCAGTCCCGGCATCAATCGGTTACCGGGGTCAATCTCGACGAAGAGACGCTGAATATGATCCAGTATGGGTATGCCTGGCAGGCGGCGGCCAGCTTTATCGGCTATATTGACCGCATGCTCGAGACCTTGTTTAGGGAACTGTAATTTATTGCCATAGAAGGGGGCTTTCAAGATGCGGATTACCCACCGGATGATCGCCGAATCGGTTAATGTTAACCTGCAGCAGAGCCTGGCCCGCCTGGAGCAGCGCGCGCTGCAGTGTTCCACGGGGAAGGCTTTCCAGCGTCCCTCCCAGGATCCGGTGGGGACGAACCGGGTAATGCGTTACCGGGATGCGATCAGCCGAAATGAACGATTTTGCCTAAATATCAGCGAAGCGAAAGGCTGGCTGCAGGCTACCGAAGCGGCATTGGCCGAAGGCTTAACCGTGACCCAGCGCCTGCGCGATCTCTGTCTCTACGGGGCTAACGGCGTCCTTTCTGACGCCGAGCTGCGCTCTATCGCTGAAGAGGTAGATGAATTGTCTGAGCAGCTGGTCGGGGTCGGCAACACCGAGTACAACGGGCTCTATCTCTTTGGGGGCCACCGTACCGGCAGCCCTCCCTACCGGGAGGGGGCCGGGGGCCTTGAATACCACGGCGACTTGGGAGAGCGCCGCCTGGAGATCAGCCCGCACCAGGAGATAGTGATGAACTTAAGCGGCGAGCGGGCCTTTGCCGGGACAGGCCTGATGGAGGCGGTCTCAGAGGTGCGCCGGGCGCTTGTGGCCGGGGACCAGGAAGCGCTCAGCGGGGCGGCGCTGGCCGGGATCAACGAAGGGATCGACCTGCTGCTGGAGCGGCTTTCAGAGGTCGGGGCCCGCTATAAGCGGGTCGAAGCGATGGCCGAGACCCTCTTCGAAGAGGAGCTCCACCTGAAGGAGATGCTCTCCCAGGTCGAGGATGTCGACTTGGCCCTGGCTATTACCGAGTATGCCATGGAGGATTACGCCTACCGGGCTGCCCTGTCGACCGCTTCCCGGGTGCTGCAGCCCAGCCTGCTCGACTATCTCCGCTGAGAGAAGTTTTGTTAGGCATCTGAAGGAGGCTTTAAGATGAACCCTGAACCGCTTTCTAAACCGGAACCGCCCGCCCTGTTTTTCCCCTGGGGCCTGCCCGGGCTGGAGCGCTACCGCCGCTTTACGGTGGTGCCGGTTCCGGACAACCGCTTTTTTTTGCTGCTGCAATCTGAGGATGAGCCCGCCGTAGGGATGCTCCTGCTGGATCCGTTCCCCCTCTTTCCAAGTTATCGCTGCACGCTGACCGATTCTGATCGGCAGGATCTAGCGCTGGAGCGCCGCGAAGATCTCCTGGTCTATACCACGGTCAGCGTCTCGCCGGAGGGGCTCTGCACTAACCTGGCCGCTCCGCTGGCCATCAATACCGCTTCGCGCCTGGGAAAACAGCTCTATCTTCGCCACTACGGCGACCGGTTAAGAGTCCCCCTGGTTCACCCCTCTTCCCGGGCCCCCGGGAAGAACCCGGCCGCGACCGGCGGCCGATCAATTTTTAACCATAAATTAGACTAAGGCGGTGCCGCAAATTGTTAGTCCTTACCCGAAAAACCGGCCAGAGCATCGTTATCGGGGATCAGATTACGGTCAGGGTAATCTCGGTTAACGGCGATACGGTCCGGCTGGGGATCGAGGCCCCCCGCGAGCTGCCGGTCTATCGGCAGGAGATCTACCTCGCCATCTGCGAAGAGAACCTGCGGGCGGTTAGCTCGGCGGAAAGCCTTAGCCGCCTGCCGACGCGGCCCGGGGCGGAGGAGACGGGGGAAGAAGGCGGCAAAAAATAGGGGCCCCGCAAATCTTATTTTAGCGATGCTTAAATATATTTTAAGAATGCCGATACTGGTAGTAGAAGCCCAGTGCTTAGCGGCCGCTTGAAAGCAACGGGTTTTTACAGGGCAGGGAAGCCCGATAATCTAATCAAGGAGGATATCAAGATGAGGATTAATCAAAACCTTTCTGCGCTGAATGCCTACCGTAACCTGGTTAGCACCGACAATGCGTTGAACAAAAACCTGGAGAGGCTCTCTTCGGGGCTGCGGATCAACCGGGCTGCCGATGATGCTGCCGGGCTGGCCATCTCTGAAAAGATGCGGGGCCAGATCCGGGGGCTGGGCCAGGCTATCAGCAACGCCCAGGACGGGATCTCGCTGATCCAGACTGCGGAGGGTGCCCTTACCGAGAGCCACAATATCTTGCAGCGTATCCGCATGCTGGCGGTGCAGTCGGCCAACGACACCCTTACCAACGACGACCGCCTGGAGATTCAAAAAGAGGTTGACCAGCTGATTGC
>JAAZPQ010000144.1 GCA_012797175.1 Bacillota bacterium | reverse complement strand
TAAAAAAACCGCCTTAAAAAGAAAAAAGCGGATTTCTCCGCTTTTCCGTGCTTTATAATTTGTTAAAGGCCGTAAATCCAGCCATCCAGAGCCACCCGGTAACTGCAGAGCTCTGTATCTTTAAAAAAGAGACTGATCTCACGCCGGGCACTCTCCAGCGAGTCCGAGCCATGAACAAGGTTGTTTCCGGTAAAGAGAGCCAGGTCCCCCCTGATTGTGCCGGGAGCGGCCTCCTGTGGGTCGGTGGCACCGATTAACCCCCGGGATACAGAGACTGCATTCTCCCCCTCCCAGACCATCGCCACGACCGGTCCCGAGGTGATAAACGAAATCAAGCTTTCATAAAAAGGTTTGCCCCGATGTTCGCCATAATGGCGCGCCGCCAGCTCCGGCTCAATCTGCATCATCTTCATGGCCACCATCTGCAGACCTTTCTTCTCCAGGCGCCCGATTACTTCACCGACAAGTTTACGCTGTACACCGTCGGGTTTGACCATGATAAAAGTACGCTCTTTAACGTGGATATGATCCCCTCCTTCGAAGCATTCAGGTTTGCCTCAACATTCTACCCTGATCACTATCCTGTCGTCAGCAAGTTATCGTCATCGATAATCGCGGTCGCGGCATCACGCCGTCTGCGGATCTCTTTAGGAAGACTAAACATGCCGCGATGAGTCTCTTCGTCGTAAAAAGTCAGCTGCAGCCCGCGCTCCTTAATCCGGCGCTCGATCAACCCCTCTTCAATCCGGCCGGGGTCGAAGTCGCGTGCCGCCAAAATATAGCCCCAGTCAGTGTTAAAAGAAGGCACAAAGGCATGGTACGAATAGGTATGGGGCAGCACCTGCTTGATGGTATTGAAAATGGCACAGTGCGCTTCAAAAAATGCAGTGCTGAAGTCGCCGGCCTGTAAAACAATGAGGCCGCCGGGAGCCAGCCGCTCCTGGAGCAGCGCATAGAACTGCCGTGTAAACAGCTTCAGCGCAGGACTCCCTTCTACCGGTTCGGGGATATCGACGATGAGCAGATCAAAGCGCTCTTCACTCTCTTCGAGGTAGCGCCGGGCATCGCTGATCACCAGGTCCAGGCGGGGATCGTCAAAACTGCCCCGGTGCCACTCACCGAGGTGCTTTCGGCAGAGCTCGACTACCTCACGGTCAATATCAACCATCACCGCCCTCTCGACCGAAGGGTGACGGAAGATCTCACGCAGGGTGGCTCCTTCACCTCCACCGGCCACAAAAACCCGGCGGGGAGATTGGTGAAGCAGCATCGCCGGCTGGACCAGCGCTTCATGATAAATATATTCATCAAAGGCGGAGGATTGAATCTTGCCGTCTAAGATCAGCATCCGGCCATAGAGATGGTTATCAACAATCTCTAACTGCTGAAATGATGTTTTTACTCCCTCCACATATCTCTCCAGGCCGAACATGTGAGCCGTAGACGGCGTGGTCCGCTCAATAAACCATCTATATTCAGCAAAAGACAACAGCAGGCCCTCCTCGATTAGTAGTTTACCACTGTCTTATGCTGCAAGGGGACATCAAAAATGCCGCGCTTGATCTCTCTGGCTGTCATATTCTGAGCCGAAAGCTTCTGTTTCAAGTAATCGCATGATACCCACGGGTCAACTGTTTGACCACAGGTAAAGATATCCACGGCGGCGTAACCAAATTCGGGCCAGGTATGAATAGCCAGATGTGATTCAGAGATCACTACTACACCGCTGACTCCCTGAGGGCTGAACTGGTGAAAAACTGTCTCCCTAACTTCAGCTCCCGCTTCCAGAGCCGCTGCCACCATCTCTTGGTTGATCTGAGCAAGATCATTCAACATCTCAGGTGGACAGCCGTAAAACTCAGCCAAAACATGACGGCCTAAAGCGCTCATCTCTAATACCCCCTTATGGCAGTTTTTAATTGCAAAGTGTCAGGATACATTTTAACAAACTTCATCAAAAAGTCAATGAAAGCAGAGAATAAACGTATGAAAATGCTCATTTAGCCGAAGCTTGATAAAGAGCAAGTAATCGGTTTAGAATATAGAAGTAAAATGCAGCAGGATTAGCACAAAAGGAGATAGGTGTAATGAGTGAGCTTAGTTTTTTATTCAATCCCCAACAGGTAGCTGTCATCGGCGCATCGGCTTCGCCTCAAAAAATAGGTTATGCTATTGTCGAGAACCTCATCAAGAGCGGTTACCAAGGTAAAATTTATCCAATTAACCCCAAGGCAAAAGAGATCTTGGGATTACCCTGCTATGAGAATATCGCCAAAGTCGGCGGGCCGGTAGACCTGGCCATCATTTCGGTCCCGGCAAAGCTTTGTGTCCAGGTAGCTCGGGAATGCGGCGAAGCGGGCGTAAAAGGGGCCATCATCGTCACCGCCGGCTTCAAGGAGATCGGTGGCGAAGGGCTGAAACTGGAACGGGAGCTTCAGAAGATCGGTCAAAAGTATAGTATGCGCCTGGTCGGTCCCAATTGCGTCGGCCTGATGGATACCCATGCCTCCCTGAATGCCTCTTTTGCTACCGGTTTCCCCGAGAAAGGCAATATTTCGTTTATTTCGCAAAGCGGGGCCATGGTCGTCGCCATTCTTGACTGGAGCTTTACCGCGGGATTGGGCTTTTCACGTTTTATCAGCCTCGGCAATAAGGCGGACCTCAACGAGATTGACTTTATCGAAAGCTGCACCGCCGACCCCAATACCAAAGTGATCCTCTGTTACGCCGAGGATGTCGCCGACGGAGAGAGATTTGTCCGAGTCTGCACCGAGGCTAGCAAGGTTAAACCGATTGTTATCTTAAAATCAGGGACCAGCACAGCTGGCGCACAGGCGGCCAGTTCACATACCGGCGCTTTGGCCGGGAGCAACCGGGCTTATGATACCGCCTTCCGGCAAAGCGGGGTTTTAAGGGCCGATAATATGAGCGAGCTCTTTGACCTGGCCCGGGCCTTTTCAACACAACCGTTGCCCGGGGGCGATCGGGTGGCCATCATCACTAACTCAGGCGGACCGGCCATTATCGCCACCGATGCTGTCGAGAAGATCGGCTTAAAAATGGCCCGCTTCGATAAGGCGACCGTCGACCGGCTGCGCGAAAAACTTCCTGCGGAATCAAATATCTATAATCCTATCGATGTGCTCGGTGACGCCCGGGTGGACCGGTTCCGGTTCGCCCTGGAGATAGCTTTTGGAGATGAAAATGTGGATAGCGTCCTGGTTATCCTCAGTCCAAGCGCGGTGGCCGAGCCGGAAAATACCGCCCGGGCAGTTCTAGAGATCAAAGATAAATATCCCTACAAGCCGGTCTTCGCTGTCTACATGGGCGGCAAAACTCTGGTTAAAGGTAGAGAGATACTTGTGGAAAACAACGTCCCCACCTTCACCTTCCCTGAATCGGCGGTGGCAGCGCTAGAAGGAATGGTCCGCTACGCCCACTTCAGGGCTGAAAACGACAAGTTCCCTTCTCTCCCGCCTCCCACGGTAGATCGCGATACTGTCAAGGCCACATTTTATGATGTGCTTAAGGATAGGCGCGTTCTGCTGCTGGCCCACGAATCTTCAAAAGTACTGGATGCTTATGGCATCCCGGTAAACCACACTTATCTGGCCACCTCCGTTGAGGAGGCCTGCCAGATAAGCCAGAAGATTAGCTTTCCGGTTGTGCTGAAGGTATCTTCGCCGCGCATTGCCCATAAAACTGATGTCGGAGGTGTCGAAATCGGCCTGCACAATCGGAGCGAGGTGGAGAGGGCCTACAATAGAATCATGGAGCGGGTCCACCGCTACCTTCCGGATGCGCCAATCTACGGTATAGAGGTCCAGAAGATGGTCGACAACGGTATCGAGGTCATTATCGGCATGTCGCGCGACATTCAATTTGGCCCGATGATCGCCTTCGGGCTGGGCGGTATCTATGTGAACCTGTTTAAAGATGTCTCTTTCCGCCTCGCCTCGGCCTTGAACAGCCGGCAGGCCATTGAAGAGATGATAGCCGAAACAAAAGCCTATACTCTACTCAAAGGCTATCGGGGACAGAAACCGGCAGACATGGAGGTACTGGTCGACTCTATCTACAGGACGGCACAACTAGTTCAAGATTTCGAAGAGATCACTGAACTGGATATCAACCCGCTCCGGGTCTACCGTAAGGGAGCTACCGGTTTGGATGTAAAGATGACGATTAACCGGATCGAATAAGAGGATAAACGAGGTGTAATAAAATGAAAACAATCTATTTTTCAGGAAAAGCAGGCGACGGAAAAACTGCCGCCGCCTTGGGCCTCGGATTAAAGCTCCAGGAAGAAGGTCTGAAGGTCTCTTACTTTAAACCGCTTGGTTTTCGAAAAGGAATGACCAAGAAAGAAGATGATGATGTTCTGCTGATGCGCGAGGTCTTCCAGCTGCCCTTTGCTAGCGAGATGATCTGCCCCATTATCTTAAGCTCACACTATTTAACCGGGCTGCAGCTCAAGGGGCAGGAGAGCTTTTTACCCAGACTTGATCAGTCGTTTGAACACCTGGGAGAAGGCTATGATCTTCTGCTCATTGACGGCAGCGTGGCCCCCTATATCGGCCACAACCAGGGGTTTGACGATTTCAGCCTGGCAGAGCGCTGGGGCGCCGCCGTGCTCTATATTCTTAAGCCAGAAGACGATTTCGATCTTGACCTGGGGCTTCTTTACAGCGAGCTCTGGTCTTGCCGGAATATCAAAGTGATCGGTGCGCTTTTGAACAATATCTCTCGCGCCCAGCTGGATAAAACCAAAGAGATTTACCAGCCCCTGTTGGAGAAGAAGCTGCCGGTTCTGGGTCTAGTTCCCCGGCAGGATGAGCTAGCCGCTCCCACGGTTGCTGAATTTTACAGCGCGCTTGACGGTGAGATTCTTGCCGCACCCGAGAAGATGAACCGCCTGGTCGAAGAGGTGGTCATCGGAACGATGACCATTGAAAGTGCCCTGGGCTACCTGCGGCGCGCACCGAACAAAGCGCTGATCACCGGTGGTGACCGCAGCGATATGGCGCTGACCGCCCTGGAGACCAGCACCTCGGTAATCATTTTTACCGGGGGCTTATACCCCGATGTACGCGTGCTGGCACAGGCTGAAGAAAAAGGGGTCCCGGTGATCCTGGTACACGAAGATACTTATACCACCGTCGAGAACCTGCACAGCGTCTACCGGAGCATCCATCCCGACAATACCGCGGCAATAAAAATTGTCCGGGATTTGATCGATAAGCATGTTGATTGCAGACCGATCCTGAAGTACGTTAAAAGCTAGCCGGCGACGGCCAGTAACACCCTCGCTTGGCCCAGTACATTTTTTGGTCGGCAACCTGCAGCAGCTGTTCCAGGCTTTGCCCATCACCGGGATATTCAGCGGTTCCCCCGCTTATACCTATCCATAGCGGTATCCCATCGTCGAGATTATAGGGTTGGGATTCTACCGCCTGGACCAGCCGCTGCAGCGTCTTCCCGGCCTCATTAAGTTCTGTTCCCGGTAAAAGCAGTAAAAATTCATCACCCCCGTAGCGGGCCAGGGTTTCACTGCTGCGGGCAACATTCTGCAAGGTAGCGGCCACATGACGGAGCACTCCGTCGCCGATCAGATGTCCATGACGATCATTGATCTCCTTAAAACGATCCAGGTCAAGAAAGATGATCGCAAAGTGCCCTCCTTCCCTGGCGCAACGAGAGATCTCCTCCTTGATTCGTTCGTAAATATAAGCGCCGTGAAAAAGACCGGTCAGGGGATCGGTCACCGAAGTGTGGTAGATCTCTGTGCTCAAATTCAGTTCATCTTCGACTAGCCTGCCGATGGAAAAAATGACAATAATCATAGTGCCCAGGGCAAATAAAAGATAATACAAGGGCGGGAAATAGGTAGTCGTGACAAAGCAATCGGCCAGGGCATTTAACCCGGTCAGAGCGATAGCTATGCTGAAGCCGCATAAACCAGCTCTGATGTTAAAACGAACAGTTGTAGCCATTATTGGAATAGCGTAAGCCCCGAAAAAAAAACTTTTCAGCCCCCCGGTCAAATAGATAAGGATCCCGATTAAAAAGTAATCAATCAAATCAAGGCAAAAAGCTCTAGATCGGCTGTAGCCTTGATCCGACTGC
The DNA here is from genome assembly GCA_012797175.1 of Bacillota bacterium. GTDB lineage: Bacteria > Bacillota > Dethiobacteria > DTU022 > DTU022 > JAAZPQ01. The sequence goes on along the minus strand of JAAZPQ010000144.1, from coordinate 929 downwards.
CAGAAATAGCGCAGCACACTGTAACCAACAGCGACTACTAGAACAATAGTGATCACTGTCCAGGAATAATGCAGGTATGGATACGCAGCCATTAAGAAGAGCAGACAGAAAAGAAGATAGATTAGCCGGAGCCGTTTAAAATAAAGGCTCATTTTACGGCGGCGCTTTAACTCGTAACTGCGGTAGGTGTAGCGATCGGCTCCTTCTACCACGGGAATGATTGTCCTGGTAAACTTGGGCAGTTCATTACCAATCTTAACCAACCCTTGATTAAGGCCGACAAAAGGAAAAGCCCTTTGTCTAATCATCTTCAAGAATATTCTCCTTCTCTAGGCGCATCTTTAACATTGTTACATTCAAGATAACAGGCTTAAAGCTTAAAATCATCACACAAAACGGGTGAAATAAATATAAAGCCCTTCACCTTTTTTGGGTGAGAGGCTTTTGGTGCAAATGTCAATAAAAATATGATCCACGCTGATTGAAACCCTTTGCTAGGCTTAGGAAGATAAAATTAAGCAGAAGAAAAAATAATAATGCAGGGGTAGCTCTGGCGTGCCCCTGCATTAATTAGTAAAATTTATAAGCAATCTTTTTAGTCCACTATTCGTTTATTTTTCTCTTTATTACCCTAATCGTTTAAGAAACCCGGTCTTCTTTTCCGGTGTTTGATTCGGCCCAGAGACGGTCAGCGGTCTTGGCCCACTGCTTTGAGACCGCCTGGCATTTAGAAGTAAGATCATCAACCGATTCCAGGTCGCCTAACTGGGTCGGATAGGCCCCGGCCTGGTGGACCATCTTTTTCAAGAGGTCAGGATTATCGAGCAGTGGGCAGGGCCGCAGGTGATTCCGATTAAACGGCTGGTTCTGCCTATACTGGGCAAAAAGAGGGCTCTTTAAGGCTTCCAACAGGCTCATCTCTTTGATAT
>JAAZPQ010000143.1 GCA_012797175.1 Bacillota bacterium | reverse complement strand
GCCCGGAGCGTCAACTTGACCGGCCCTGACAGGCTGACGGGTTTGGCAATCTTTTTCGCAAGGCGCTGCATATTATACCAGTGAAAAAGGCTTCACCCGGCCGGTTACTTCTCGTGAGCGGAGCTCGCAAGGGGATGAAATTTCTTCTTTTTCTTTTTAACCTAAGAAAAGGCATCAATTTGGTCTTGACAGCGATGAAAAGCGGTGCTATTCTTTTTGCATGAAGGAAGTGTATTTTTTAGAATATAAATCCGAGTAGTTTACTCGGATATGTTAGAGGTGGTCTGATGAAGTTATCGGCCAGGGTTGAGTATGGTGTCAGGGCGATGGCTGTCCTGGCCCTGCATGATTGCTCCGGTCCGCTTTCTTTAAGGGAGATTGCTCGCAGCGAGGAGATCTCTTTTCAGTTTCTCGAGCAGATCTTTCTTGATCTGCGCCGGGCAGGCCTGGTCGAAAGTGTCAGGGGAGCCCGGGGAGGCTACTACCTGGCGCGTCCGCCGGGGGAGATTAATGTGGGTGATATTGTCCGCGCCCTGGAGGGGCCGATTGCGCCGGTGAACTGCCTGGCCGGTGATCAAAGCCGGGAACCGTGCTGCCACCGTGGTGAGGCCTGCCGGACCCGGCATGTTTGGGAAAAACTGAGAGACCGGATCAACGAGGTGCTGGACAGTGTCTTCCTGGACGAGCTGATTGAATCAAAACCGGGTTCATTAGTTAAGTAGATTAGATGGTTACAAGGAGGTTACAGCCTTGCAGAAACGGCAGGTTTATCTGGACCATGGAGCTACTTCACCGCTACGCGAAGAGGCTTTTGAGGCGATGCTTCCCTACCTGCAAGATAAGTACGGAAACCCTTCAAGTATGCACTCTTCCGGCCGGGACGCCCGGCATGCGGTTGAGCGGGCGCGTGAACAGACGGCCCTGGCCCTGGGTGCGGAGCCGGATGAAATTTTTTTTACCTCGGGAGGGACAGAGGCCAATAATATTGCCATCAAGGGAACGGCCAAGAGAACGGCGCGGGCACGAAAGAAAAAGGGGCACCTGGTTACCTCTTCTGTTGAACACCATGCCGTTCTCAATGTCTGCAAAGAACTTGCGGACGAGGGTTTCCAGGTAACATTTCTACCGGTAGACCGTTACGGCCTGGTTAGCGTGGAGTCGGTCAAGCGGGCTCTGACACCGGAAACATTTTTAATCTCGATCATGACCGCGAATAACGAGGTCGGCACTATTGAGCCGGTGGCTGAGATCGGGGCGCTGGCCCGGGAGCGGGGGATCTTATTTCATACTGACGCCGTTCAGGCAGTGGGCCAGCTGCCGATCGATCTGCGTGATTTGAAAGTTGACCTTCTCTCTCTTTCTGCGCACAAGTTTAACGGGCCCAAGGGGGTAGGCGCCCTTTACGTGCGCCGGGGGACTCCCGTGGAGCCGCTTTACGGCGGCGGTGGGCAGGAGCGGGGGTTGCGGCCGGGCACTGAAAATGTGGCTGGGATCATCGGGTTGGCCCGGGCTCTGGAGTTGGCCGTGGAGGAACTTCCCGAAAAAACCAGGTGGCTGCAGGCGTTGCGCGATCGGCTCATCGAGGGGCTCCTGGGGATGGGTGATGTTGTGCTTAACGGGCACCCTTCCTCCCGCCTGCCGGGTAATGTCAATGTTAGTTTCAACTATATTGAGGGTGAAGCGTTGCTTCTGGGGCTTGATCTGGAGGGGATTGCCGCCTCCAGCGGTTCAGCCTGCACCTCGGGTTCACCGGAGCCCTCTCATGTCCTGCTGGCCATGGGTTTGGACCACCAGATCGCCCGCGGTTCTCTCCGCCTTACTTTGGGACGGGGGAACAGTGACGCCGACGTGGACTATCTTTTCACCGTGCTCTCGCCGCTTGTTAAGAGACTGCGGAAAATGTCGGCCCTTTATCCCGGGCAAGGTTAAACAAGGAGGCCCTGTTATGTACAATGATAAAGTAATTGACCATTTTACCAACCCGCGCAATGTTGGAGAGATGCCAGACGCCGATATTGTCGGCGAGTCGGGAAGCTTTAAATGTGGTGATACCATGAAGATCTATCTAAAAATCGAAGATGATAAGATCGCCGACATTAAGTTTCAGACTTTCGGCTGCGGTGCTGCCATTGCCAGCAGCAGTATGCTAACCGAGATGGTCAAGGGGAAAACTTTAGCCGAAGCGCAGCAGGTGACGAATGACGATGTCGCTGCCGAACTTGGCGGGCTGCCTCCGCTGAAGATGCACTGCTCTAACCTGGCTGCCGATGCCCTGCAGGATGCGCTGAAGCGGTACCGGGAAAAGAAAAAGTCCGTCCACCCTTGAGCGCCGCCGCCAGCGGCGCATAAATCTTCTTCCCCGGCATATATTTTAATATTTCATATCCGGCGGAGGAGATCTGGTTGCATCAAAAAGGCAGCAGAAGGACACGGGGCCGGACGAATGCGATCCGCCGGATGAACCGGTTAAAGCAAATAAGCCAGCCGGGCAAGGTCAAGTCGCGACAGAGACAAAAAAGACTGGATAAAAAGCAGCGGCGTCAAATAACCCTGGCCGCCGCCGGGGTAATACTGGTATTGCTGGTTTCTTTTTCAATCTTTTTGCACCGGCTTTCTTTGAAGCTCTCCCTGCCGCTGGATGAACCGTCCCCTGGTGGGCAGGTTGAAGAGGCGGGTGAAAGCATCCCTGTCCGTTTTTTAGAGCGGCTCCTCGGTCAAGAGATTCCCGGAATGGAGCTGCCTGCGGCAGACGGACGCGCCCGGATTCAGGCCTTGCTTTGTACAGTGCTCTACACCCTTACGGGGATCGATCTCGGCAATCCCTGCTCTATCCTTGATCTGGAGCTGGGGGTGGGGATGCGGGTTTCCTTACCGGCCGTAACCCCGTCTTCTTCAACCGGATCCGGTCACGGCACTTTGCCGGAATCAGATTCAGAAAAGGCGAATTCAGAATCAGAGCTTCAGGGGGGGTCTTGTTTTACCTTTCCTGTATTCGGATATGATGAAGCGAAGATCCTGCTTTACCATACCCATGCCTCCGAATCTTTTACCTCCGATGTCGCTTCGGAATCGGTACCCACCGTTGTTACGGTTGGAGAGGAGCTGGCCCGGATACTGGAAGAAAGCTACGGCTTGCCGGTGCTTCACCACCGTGGGGTCTACGATCTGCCGCGTCGTTATGCCTATGGAAAGGCCCGCCCGGTCATCGAAAAAATAATTGCGGAAAATCCCGGAATTGAGCTGGTTATCGATCTGCACCGGGATGGAGTGGTTCGTTCTAAAACTACTGCGACCATGGAGGAGCGGGAACTGGCCAAAATCCTTCTGGTTCACGGTCGCCGTAACCCGGAATCGAAGAAAAATCTTGAATTTTCCCTCTGCGTGCAGCGTGAGCTGGAGGCGGTGGCGCCCCCTCTTTCCCGCGGCCTCCTGCAACAGGATTTTATCTATAACCAGGATCTGCACCCCT
>JAAZPQ010000019.1 GCA_012797175.1 Bacillota bacterium | reverse complement strand
TGTCCTTTTGCCGTACCGGGATCGAGGCCGCCCCTAGCAAACCACAGACCAGGCCGGCCTCGATATCATTATAAGCTTGCATCAGAAAGACCCATCCTTCCATCTTCATCAAGTCCTCCCCTGTTTTGATTCGGCATACTGGCGGCTCTTCCTTTTTCAGATTATCTGCGGGCCAAAAATAATATCCCCGGGCCGTAAGCCGGGTCCGTATTTGACGAGTTGGCTTATAAATTTTATGATCGAACAGAAGGAGACAAGACCTCTATGGCTAGATCTCTGAAAAACTTGCCGGAGCTGGCCGCTGCGGCGGGCCTGAATCTAGCGGGGGTCGCCCCCGCAAGCCCTCCCGCCGATCTGTACACCCGGCTGCAACGGCGCCTCATAGAGGGCCGGGTTACCCCTTTTGAAGAAAAAGATCCGGCCATCCGCCTGGCTCCTGAAAAGCTGCTACCGGGATGCCGCAACATCGTCGTGGTCGGAATGCCCTATGCCCCCCCGGAGCGGGAGCTCCCCCCGGGAGAAAAGGGCCCGCGGGGAGAAGTAGCCCGCTGTGCCAGGGGGCCCGACTACCACCTGCTCTTAAAGACCCGCGCTGAGTGTTTACTGGAGCTGATCAGAAAAGAGCTTCCCGGACCATTGAACAGCCGGGTCCTGATCGACCGCAGCCCGCTGGTCGAACGCGAGCTGGCCCGTCTCGCTGGAATCGGTTGGATCGGGGAGAACTGTACCCTGATTGCGCCGGCTGACGGTTCTTACATCGCCCTGGGAACGATCTTGCTTGACCGGGCGTTGGAGCCGAATATCCCCCTGCTTCAAAGCTGCCGCCAGTGCGGCCGCTGCCGCGAGGCCTGCCCGACGGGAGCATTAACAGAGCCGTTTATCATCGACCCTTATCGCTGCCTCTCCTATATTACCCAGGCACCGGGAGTTGTCCCTGCCGAAATGCGGCCGCTGATGGGGGCACGTCTTTACGGATGTGATCGCTGCCAAGAGGTATGCCCCCACAACCAGACCGCGGAGAGACTGCCCGCTTATCCGGATCTACCAGCTGTCTTCATTTATTTTCCAGCGCACCCCTTCCTGGAACCTATCCTCAGGATGACCCAAAAGGAGTTTGCCCAAACAGTTGGTCTTACCGCTGCCGGGTGGCGGGGCAAAAGCATTTTGCAACGCAATGCGGTAATCGCCCTCGGTAACAGCGGCGACCGCAACGCCATCCCTGCCCTTACGCAGGTTTTGAAAGGTGATTCCCGGCCGCTGCTCCGTCTACATGCCGCCTGGGCCCTGGGACAGCTCGGCGGAACTAAGGCCCGCCGTCATCTTGAGCTGCAGCTTCGCCGGGAGACCGAACCGCTGGTAATCAAAGAGCTGCACCTAGCGATGGAACAATAATCAAATCGACGGCAAACCCCGCTAAAAGGAGCGGGGTTTGCTACAAAGAGAGCCCTCTTGTCGCAGCCCTAGTTGATCATTCCGAGCTCCTGCATCTGCAGCAGTAGCTGATCAGGCCGATCTGTGATAATTCCGTCGACTTCAAGTTCAAGCATCCGCTTTAGATCAGCAGCCTCATTTACCGTCCAAACGTTGACACGATAGCCTTTCTTCCGGGCCTTCTCCATATACTCTTCATCAACCATCCGGATCTCCGGATGGAGGGCCTCGGGTCTTAAAATGGGAATAAACCAACCTTCGCTCAGATAGCGAGGCAGGTCCGGGGCATAAAGCAGACCTACCGGAATGCGCTTGTCGGCCCATTTTACTCGTAGTAAGGCGACCGGGTTAAACGAAGAGACGATGACCCGGTCATAAAGATCGTATTCCTGGACAGCCTGCACCACTGCATTCTCCAGGCCATCGGTGGCCGGACTCTCTGTTTTTAACTCGATATTGATCCGCGTTTGCGAATCGAGAGCTTCTATGACCTCAGCCAGTGTGGGGATACGCTCTCCAGCAAAGGCTTCATCAAACCAGGAACCGGCGTCAAGTTTTTTGAGCTCGGCCAAAGTGTAATTCTTTACCGGGCCATGGCCATTCGTGGTGGCATCAAGTTCATAATCGTGGATGACAACCAGTTCGCCATCTTTGGAAAGCATTACATCCAGCTCAATTCCGTGCCCACCCATCTTTTCAGCAGCCAGGAATGAAGAGATCGTGTTCTCGGGAGCCACCTCCCGGGCTCCGCGGTGGCCGATGTTTAAAATGGGAGTATCGCGGTAAAAGTCAGCGATTGGATCTGGGGTCCAGAGCCAATAACGAACCGCTATAACCAAAACGGCCAGGGCAATCACGCCGATTACTATAGCAAGCAGCCACAAGATTACCTTGCCGATAAATTTAAGCAATTTCACTCAGCAGCTCTCCCTTCTGGTAAAAGCTTTCAGGCAAAACCAGAGGCCTTCACCTTTACATGGCGACCTGACATTATTTCTGCTCATCTCTGCAAAGTCAGTAGGCTCTCTAGAACACCCCCTTGACCGGTCAGTTTCGAAAAACATCTTTAAAGTTATATGATCCAGTACAGACTTGAAACTCTATCCATAATTCTTGTTCTAAGAGCGCAATCCTTTTTTAATTTTATTATTAAATAAGCAAGACCATGCTGATCAATGATTAATTCGCCCGCCAATCAAGATCCCCTTCAGCATCGAGAGCAGGGAACCGGGCCGTTCTATTGAATCCTAATAAAACAGCACGCGATATTCTGGAGGGGAGCGTTCTAGTGTCAAAACTAATCATTCCAGTTAAATCAGGATTTCAAAAAAGTTTGCGCATGCTCTGGTTCCTGGCAAAGATCATTATTCCTCTCTCCTGCCTGGTGCAATTGCTGGAATATTTTGCCGTTTTGGAGCTGGCCGCCGCTTTTTCCAGCCCGATCACCTCCTGGTTCGGATTACCTGGGGAGGCGGTATTGCCTTTACTGTTGGGTTTCTGGATCAACTTCTACGCATCCGTAGGCGTAATTAACAGCATTGCCCTTGACCCCCAGCAGATTACCATCATCGGACTGATGCTCGGCATCTGTCACGAACTACCTATTGAAGCGGCGATTTGCCGCACTACCGGGCTAAAAATCTATCAGTCCATTTTGCTGCGGCTGACCACTGCTCTGTGTGCCGGTTTCCTACTGCACCTGTTGTATACGGTAGTAATAGGAGGATAAAAGAATGGAACAGTTGCTCATCTTACTTAAAGAGGGTCTGGCCAGCGGGGTGGTGGCCATCCTGCGTATATCTCTGATCCTGGTCCCGATCATGATAGTAGCAGAAATTGCTCGTGACTTTAACATTCTCGATCCCATTTCTAAAAAAATCAAGTGGATCCTGGATCTCCTGACCCTTCCCCCGGAGGCAGCTTTTCCGCTACTCGTTGGTGTCTGCTTCGGCCTGGTTTACGGCTCGGCATTGATCGTCGATTTTGCCCGGGAAGGTTCTCTAAAGAAAAGAGACCTTCTATTAACCGGGATATTCCTCTGTATCGGCCATGCCGCGATCGAGGACACTCTCATCTTCACTGCTTTCGGGGCAAATCCGTTCCTGATCCTCTTTATCCGTTTCAGCCTAGCCTTCCTGGTTACCAGGCTAGCTGCTTTCGGACTAGATTACTTTTTTGCCGCTGGAAAAGAAAAGATGCTCCCGGAAACAGAAGAAATAATCTGACTCAAGTTTGATGGTTGATCTTTGAAAACCCAATAACCACGGAGCTTTCAAGCTTTATTTGCTCGCAAGTTCAAAAGCGATTCAACCTTCGAAGGTTTTTGCTCCAGCGTCCCCAGCTGACCTTTAGCCTTCAAAACCAGGTCTAAAAATACAGGATTTTCTATCGGCATATAGAAGATTGTTTATGATTTAAAGCTTCACTAAATGCAATTTTTTAAGGAGGTTTTACCAATGCAATTCAAAGGTCTTGTCTTTGGCATTCCCAAAGAGATAATGCCTGGAGAAAGGCGCGTTGCCACCATTCCTGAATCCGTTGAAAAGATGGTTGCCGAAGGAGCAACAGTCCTGGTAGAAAAAGGAGCCGGCGAGGGAGCCTATTTTTCAGACGATGCCTACCGGAATGCCGGTGCCCGCATTGTTGATGATGTGACCGTGCTTTATGCCGAGGCCAACGTAATACTTAAAGCCAAAGAACCTCTCTTTAATTCTCAAGTTAATAAACATGAAGTAGAAATGATGCCCCGGGGGCAACTCCTGATTACATTTTTACACCCTGCCGCCCCGGCAAACCATAAGATGGTGCAAATGCTAGTCGAACAAGGAGTAACCAGCCTGACCCTTGATGGTATTCCCCGGATCTCGCGGGCTCAGTCGATGGATGCCCTGACTTCGATGAGTACCGTGGCCGGTTACAAAGCGGTCCTCATGGCTGCCAACCGTATCGCCAAGTTTATGCCCATGATCGGCTCGGCGGTAGGGATGATTAAGCCGGCAAACGCCCTGGTTTTGGGTACCGGTGTAGCGGGCCTGCAGGCGGTGGCTACAGCCAAAAGACTTGGTGCAGTTGTCTACGCGGTCGATATTCGTCCCGAGGCCGCGGAGCACGCCAAGAGCCTGGGCGCCAAGATTATTGACACCGGGATTCCAGCAGAGGTGGCCATCGGTGAGGGCGGTTATGCCCGCCACCTGCCCCGGGAATGGCTGCTTAAAGAACGGGAGGCCATTGCTGAAACCGTGGCCCAGGCCGATATCATCATCGCCACAGCGCTGGTCCCCGGAAGGCTGGCCCCGGTGCTGCTCACTGAAAAGATGGTCCAGGCAATGAGACCCGGCTCAGCTATCGTCGACGTGGCCATTGACCAGGGCGGCAACTGTGAACTTACCGTCGGCGGAGAAATTATTGAAAAATACGGCATCAGCATTGAGGGCACTAAGAATATTCCCGGCCTGGTCCCGGTCAGCTCCACGCAGATGCTCGCCAAAAATCTCTATAATTTTATCGCTTATTTTATTAAAGACGGCCAGATTGAGCTGGATCTCGAAGATGAAATCATCGCTTCGTCAATTGTCACTAAAGACGGTAAACTTTTACATGCCGGAGCCAAAGAGGCAATGGGCCTTAATTAAGCAGGAAGGACAGGTGCCAAAATGAAACCGCTGTTTTTGCTTGCTATATTTGTTATCGCCGCTTTGCTGGGTTATAGAGTAATCAAGGAGGTGCCCTCGCTGCTGCATACTCCCCTGATGTCCGGCACCAACGCCATCTCGGGGGTCACCATCCTCGGCTCGCTTGTCTCCACCGCCCTGGCGGGGAGCTCGGGAAGCCGTTTTCTGGGGTTTATCGCCGTTGTGCTAGCTTCCATTAACCTGGTCGGCGGTTTTGTAGTCACAGACCGGATGTTAAAGATGTTCCGCCAGTAGTGCAGAGAGGAGTATAACCATGCCACATATCTATATAGCTGTCTCTATTGTTCTCGGGGCCCTGGTTCTCCTGGGAATCAGGTGGATGAGCTCGCCAAAAACCGCCGTCCGAGGAAACCGCCTCAGCGCCTTGAGTATGCTTGCCGCGGTGGTCTTAGTCCTATGGTATCAGGATATTATCAACCTGCCTTTACTCTGGATGGCGATAGCCCTAGGCAGCTTGATTGGCTATATTATGGCCGTAAGGGCAACCATGCTACAGATGCCCCAGATGGTAGCCCTGTTTAACGGCCTGGGCGGCGGCGCCTCGTTACTGGTCGCCCTAATTGAAATTCTGGAGAACTACGCCGGGATGCCGCTTTTTAACCAGGTTGCCAGCCAGCTGGCACTGATCATAGGCGGGGTTACTTTAAGTGGTAGTATCATCGCCGCTTTAAAGCTGGACCGGCGGATCGCTCAGCAACCGGTGATCTTGAAAGGACACTCTATCCTGGCCAACACCACCATCGCCCTGGCGCTGGCCCTGGCGATAACCACTTTTTTCACTGGAATACCGATGGCTGTACTTCTCTCTGTAGCCATTGTTCTCTTGGCCCTGCTCTACGGGGTTCTTTTTGCTATTCGCATCGGCGGCGCAGATATGCCGATCACCATTTCACTGCTTAACTCATTTTCCGGGCTGGCGGGAGCAATCTGCGGCTTTACCATCGAAGAACCCTTGCTGATAGCCGTAGGCGCCATTGTCGGGGCTTCCGGCCTTATCCTGACCCAGATCATGTGCCAGGCGATGAACCGCTCGCTGGCCCATGTCTTCAGCGGCTCAATTGCACAGTACAAAGCGGACCCTGATGAAACCGATCCAAAAAGCGAAGCCGTTACTGAAGAGACCGCGGTAGAGGTAAAAGAAGAGGAGACCTTTGAGCAGATCCTAAAAAATGCACAAAAAGTGATTGTTATCCCCGGCTACGGCCTGGCCCTGGCCCAGGCCCAGGAAAAAGTAAAAGAGCTGCTTGATTTCTGGGAGGCGCAGGGTGTGGAAGTCAAGTTTGCAATCCACCCTGTTGCCGGCAGGATGCCGGGGCATATGAACGTTTTACTGGCCGAAGTCGATGTCCCCTACGATAAGCTCTGCGAAATGGACCAGATCAATCCCGAATTTGCGGAGACCGACCTGGCCGTGGTCATCGGCGCCTGTGATGTGGTTAACCCGGCAGCCAATACCGTCGAGGGAACACCTATCTATGGCATGCCGGTTTTAAACGTAGAAGAAGCCAGGCATGTTTTTATCTATAACCTCGACCTCAATCCAGGTTACTCAGGGGTGGAGAACCCGCTCTACAAGATGAAGCATGTCCGCCTCTGCCTGGGAGATGCTAAAGAGACGCTGGGGCAACTCCTAAAGGAGCTCACCCGCATATTTGAGTAAACTACGATCGAATAACGGCTTCAGCCTGAAGGCCGAAGCCGTTATATTTATCATTGTTGCCAAGCAAGGCTGCTTACGTCTATTGAAATCAGATTTAGCGATGCTCATCTTTTTTTAACTTGTCAAGCAGGCCGGCAACTTTTCTTTTTTGGTCTCTTGTAGCCTGATAGTCGATCTGGAATGTAACTGTAAGGATATCCCCTTCTGCTGCCCCGGGAGGAAGCAGCACCCGGGGCAGCTCTACTTTAACCTCGTCATCGCCAAAAAGTAGAATGGCATGGCTTTCTTCAAACCGATCAATTACCGCTCTCACTTAATCACCTCTTTTGCATCTGGCAACGGCCTGCTACTACCGGAAAGGCCGGGAACGGTATTTATCCGATGGCAGATCCCGTCAGTAGTGATCACTATACTGCCCGCCAGATCAGTCCGGAATATTTTCGCCCCGGCAGCAGCCAGCCGGTCCAGGGTCTCTTCATGCGGATGACCGTAAGGGTTATCTCGACCTAAAGAGATCACCGCAATTTCTGGTGCAACCGCCCTCAAGAAATCTTCAGATGTAGAACTACTGCTCCCGTGGTGCCCAACTTTCAAGACGGTTACTTCAGTACAGCAATAGCCCCGCGCCAATATTTCTGATTCAGCTTCTGACTCGGCATCACCGGTAAAAAGAAAATCAACCTCTCCGTAGCTCAGCTGAATCACCACAGAGCTGTTATTGACATTGCTGTCTTCAATATCAGGGCCCGGGTGCAGTATTTTCAGTGTAACCGAAGGATCCAGAGCGATCTCTTTCCCGGCCTGGCCAATTTCAAAGGGGATCTTCTTCTCATCGATCAGGGCAAGGTATTTTTCGTAGCTTTTAGAGGTATGAATTTTACCGCTATCGATAACCTTACCAACCGGTAAATTCTCAAGCACGGCTATTAAGCCGCCGATATGATCTTCGTGGGGATGGGTCCCGACAACAAGATCAATTTGGGAGATACCCCTTTCGTCCAGGTAACGGAGAACCGCCTCCCCGGCATTCGCAGAACCAGCATCGATCAGCATAACCCGGCCCTGCGGTGTCTGAATAAGCACGGCATCTCCCTGCCCGACGTCAATAAAGTGAACGGTCAGTGGACCTCCGTCCGGGGCTTCTCCTACCGGTGTGCTCCTGTCATTAAACCCGGCCAGGCGGCGTAGAAACAAGACGATTTCACCGGTATCCCTGCACTCATTGTCCAGG
>JAAZPQ010000018.1 GCA_012797175.1 Bacillota bacterium | reverse complement strand
TGCATTCACTTCGATATTAGTAATCCCGTTAAAGTTGGTTACAATCTTGATATCATAATCTTCCCCCGCCCGGCGGAGGGTGTGGTAAAGATAATCCCAGCCCTCTGGATCATCGGTGGCCATGGAGCCGACGAGGGCTAGTTGCACGCTGGGAAATTCTTTTTTAACCATCTTGTAAACCTCGATTACTCCCAGCGGATCCTTCCAGGGATCAAACCGCGAAATTTGAGCAATTAGCGGCCGGTCCTGCTCTACACCAAAACGGCGGATCATACCAGCAGCCTTTTCAGGTTCAAGAGGTATGTTTTTGGGGCTGAGGGGATCAATTGAGGGTGTCATCAAGGTGAGATTGGGCAGATCTACTTCTTCACTGACAAAATCATGCATCGTAAAAATGACGGCATCATATTGCCGGATATATTGGTAGATAAAATCCCAGTATTCCGGATTGGGAGTGGAGGTATCAATGTGGCAGCGCCAGACCCACTTGGACCGCTGCTGCAGATTGTTGCGGTAATCGATTAAAGCTGCAGGCTGAGGGTCGTGGCAGATTACAAAATCATAGTGCCAGTTTTCCATAAAGGCGGCATTTAACCGGGTATATCGACGGTAAACTTCAATTTCAGAATCGGTCAGGCTCCCTTCCTGCCCCTGCAAACGATTATGGAATAGCTTTGTTACCTGGAAAAAATCACAACCACCCTTTAAAACCCACCAGTCCAGGTCCAACCCCAGATCTTTAAGCAGGGGAAGCAGGGCATACAATTTTTCCGCCACCCCCCCACCGAAGGCGGTCGCATTGATTACAGCCACTTTTTTACCTTTCAGCTCGCCAGCCAGGTAATTAATCTCTTCAAGGACATCCTCATCCATAAAAGGGAGGTAATCGGCGAAGCTTTTCGGCTCCGGTTGAATCAGCTCCATAATAGACCCCTCTTCTCGACAAATTCGCTCTGCCCTTCGGGAGACAGGACACTTTAACACTGCTGCCTTATCCACACGTCTACAGTAACGTTCATGAAGTTCTACTTATCGGTTATATTATTTAGTATGGAACAGTTGGGAGCTTCTATTCTAGAACGGATTCACAGTAAAGTTGAATTCTCCGTTTACGCCGAAAGGCAGCCGGGAGTATCTCTACTGTTGGACCTGGAAGGATTATCTGAAGAGATACCGATGGAGCGCACCGGTAGGTCTCTCTATCGCACCGTGGTAGAGGGACGCGGGCTGGAACTGCGTTATAAATACTTATTAAAAGGGCCCGGGGGAGAAGCCTTCCCCGATCCCTATAGTCATTACCAGCCTGAGGGAGTACATGGTTTTTCGCAGGTTGTTGACCACGATGCCTATAGCTGGGGCGACCGGAATTGGCCGGGTATCGAATGGAAGAAAGCGTTAATCTACGAACTGCACCTGGGCACTTTTACCGCGGGGGGAACCTTTCTCAGCGCCGTTGAGAAACTTGACTACCTGCTGGAACTCGGGATTAATACCGTGGAGCTGATGCCGCTGACCGAAACCCCCGGCCGCTGGAACTGGGGTTACGATGGGGTCAACCTGTTCAGCGTCAACCATAAATACGGGACCCCCGACGAGCTGAAATATCTGATCGATTGCTGCCACCAGAAAGGGCTGGCCGTGCTTCTCGATATTGTCTACAACCACTTCGGCCCCGAAGGAAATTATCTCGGTAAATTCGGCCCTTACTTTACGGAGAAATATAAGACGCCGTGGGGAGCAGCCGTTAACTACGATGATTCCGGTTGTAAAACGGCGCGGCAAATGGTCCTCGACAGCGTCTACCACTGGATCGAACGCTACCATTTTGACGGACTCAGGCTCGACGCCGTTCATGCAATTAAAGATCACAGTCGGCCCCATATTCTAGAAGAGATCGCCACAACGGCACGGGCATTGGAGAAGAAGCTCGGCCGCAGCGTGGTCATCATTGCCGAAAGCGACGCCAATGATGTAAGGCTAATTAAGACGGCCAGAGAAGGCGGTTACGGTCTCCACGCCCAGTGGATGGACGACTTCCATCATACCGTCCATACCGTGCTTACCGGTGAAGATAAGGG
>JAAZPQ010000142.1 GCA_012797175.1 Bacillota bacterium | reverse complement strand
TTTTTGACATGCGTTTTTACCGTGTTTTCGCTGATAGAGAGCTCGCTGGCAATCTTCTTGTAGGTTTTTCCCTGGAGGAGCAGAGCGGCCACCTCTCTTTCACGTGCTGAAAGGATCCCGAATTGTGCCAGGTACGCACTCAACTTATCTTGTCTGTCCGGCAGCATTACCGACAGGGCTGTATAGAGGGCCTGTTCGTCGAGCAAAACCGAAAGTTGCCGAAAAAGCAGGGGTAAAATAACCAGGGTCACACAGACCACCGCCAGGGCTATCGCCACGGTATTTTGAGTAGGAGCACCGGAGAAGGTGAAAAATTTGCCGATGAGCCCACCAATCAGCACACCCACAACATTTGCCGACAAACCTATGCCGAATATTTTAGCAGGGTTTGCACTTAAATCCAGCATTTCACCAAGAATGCTCCACCAGAATAGATCGCACACACCGCAGGCACCAAGCATAAGCGTGTTGACAACAATATAGCTTAGGGCCGAACGATCAAGTATCATGAAAGCGATAAACGATAAGCCGATCATGGCAATGGCCACGTAAAGAATATAGCTACGGCTCATTTTTCGGGAAAAACTCATCATCATATAGAGGCCGATGATATAAGGAACGGCCCAATACCAACCGGTCAGCCATTTCAGATGGCTAAAGGCGGGATTTAACACCTGGTACATCAGGCCTGAATCGATGGTGATCACCAGGATGAACAGGCAGAGAAGGGCAAGGGGTTTGGCGATGTTGCTTTTCCCCTTATCAGGAAGGTGTGGCGAAACCGCGGTACCATCCACGGGCAGCAGTAGTGCAAATAAAAACGCACCTCCGAGAAGCAACATGGCTAAGCCGAGCCCCAGGTAGGGCGACAGGTAAATAGCGGTCATGTTCAGAAGGGTCATTAAAATATTGGTATAGATCATCACGGCAGCGGCAGTTTTGATGCGCTCATTTTTAGGTGTGCTGCTTTTAAAATAGTAGCCCCACCCCGCGACGCTAGCGCTGATTAAAAAAGAGCCGGCAATCAAAGCCGCGGGCCAAAGATGAAATGAAGGCTTAAAAAAAATAGCGGACGATATGAGGCACAAGATCGTGGAGCAGAGCATCAGGAACCTGGCCGCTTTCTTTGTTTTGATCACAAACCCCCAGAAAAGCAGCCCCGCCGCCATGGCCGCAACTGCTCCGAAGACCATCCGGTAAGAGTCAAGATTGAATTTACTGGCAATTGCGTATAGTATCTGCCCTTCAAATGGGAATGCCAGCATCCAGGAAGAAAAAAGGGTGAAAACGATGATCGATAGCCTGCGCTCATTCATCGAGAAAGAGCTTTCAAGCTTTCCACCGGTCATATCGCTACTCCTTTATTCGATGGAACAGCTTAACACTTTTTTTAATTCCGGCAGGATTTTTCTTAGCTTTAACCTACTGCAATCTTACGTTAAGCAGCAAGTAAATGTCAAGGCTTAACAAGGTTCCAGGCTTCTTCTGCTATCCACAAAGATTCATCCGGATATAGATGCCGTATCGACGAAAACTTAAAGAAAATACAGATGGTTTGCAGGAGCATTATTCTGTCGTTCTAAACACGCAAGCTGGCAGAAAACAGAAAGGGGGCTGACCCCCCGGCTTTCTCTTGAGGGGGTACCCCCTTTCAGGCCTTTGATCTTACTCTTTCTGCCAATGCCCGGGACAATAACTAGCGACCTTTACACCGGCGGGCCAGCGGGGTTCCGGCCAGCAAGGCCAGAGAGCCCAGCAGGAAGTAGAAACCAGGTCCCCCTGCACCGTAGGTCCGAGGCAGATCAGGCGAGAGCGGCTTCTCAGGTGATATGCCGGGCGGCTCAGGCTCCACCACGATCTCCTCGCTGGCCTGGGCTATAAATATCCACTTAACGGAGGCGCTCTTCCCCTGGTATTCATTGCCCGTTTCCGGGCCGGGAAGATGCACTGTTGCTACCAGCTCCCCGCTTTCACCAGGGCGGAAGCGACCCAGGTAGACGGCAGCCCCGGCAAAGTTAGCCACCGGTCCCCGGTAAAGCGCCTTGCCACGATAGAGAACCGTCAGCTCCAATATTTCAAGCAAACCAGGCTCCCGGTCCGCCAAGTCTTCGGCCCACATCCAGAGATGATAGACCTCAGAATAATCATTTCGAAGCTTAATGGTAGCCTGCCGGGTATTCCCCGGACCCATGTTCTCCAGGTTAAATAGCTTCCCCTCCGCCGGCACCAGCACCAGGCCCGCCGCTTCTCCGACCAACTCCAGGTCAGTAGCCACGGCCCCTACAGGCAAAGCAGTTAAGATGAACAGCAGCACCGCAGCCAGGATCGCGGTAACCTTCCTTATTATTTTCAAAGCGCTACCCTCCCTTCTTTTAGGGGGTAGTTAATATTTTTATCAGGGCCGGGCCCAACCGGACCCGGCCTGTATTAACCTCATCATTGCCAACCCCTACGGGCCGGCAGCAGTTACGGAGCGACCCACTCCTCCACGCCAGCCGGCAGCTGATCAAGCCCCCAGGCATCCTTGTAGGCCCCGTGCGAGGCCTGAACCGCTTCGGCATCAACCACGATCTGCAGGGCCTTACCCTGGTACTGATCACCTGTGCCAGAACCATCCAGGGTTACCGACTGCAACAGTAATGGTGTTTCTTGCCCCGCTCCAAGAATCTGCTTGTAGTAATACCAACCGCCAGAGTAGACCCAATCGTTTTCATTCCAATTAAGAATAACATTGTCAATGGGTAGGTTATCCTCCCACACCGGGGTTAACGACACCCGGACATAGCTCGCCTTGCTACCTTTACTTTTCACGCTTACCTTTTTCTCCGTGGTATCACCCGGGTTCCAGTTTACAACGTCTGTAAAACCATGCTCATTAATCTCAATCTTTACCGTTCCAGCAGTAAACTGGTTGGTCACCGGATCCGC
>JAAZPQ010000141.1 GCA_012797175.1 Bacillota bacterium | reverse complement strand
GCCGATGATGTG
This sequence comes from Bacillota bacterium, assembly GCA_012797175.1. Classification (GTDB taxonomy): domain Bacteria; phylum Bacillota; class Dethiobacteria; order DTU022; family DTU022; genus JAAZPQ01. Next base: position 2,807 of record JAAZPQ010000141.1, on the reverse strand, counting down.
CTCCGGCAAGCGGTGCAGAGCATCTCCGATCTGATTGCCGTCCCCGGGCTGATTAACCTTGACTTTGCCGATATCCGGACCATCATGTCCGAAACCGGCCCGGCATTGATGGGTGTAGGTGAGGGCAGCGGTGAGAATCGCACCGCCGAGGCGGCCCGGGCAGCTACTAACAGCCCCTTGCTGGAAACTTCTATAGACGGGGCTACCGGCTTGTTGATTAATGTTACCGGCGGGCCGGATCTAAGTCTTTTCGAGGTTCAAGAGGCTGCCGATATCGCTGGCAACTCCATTGACTCCGATGCCGTGATTATCTTTGGGGCGACAATCGACCATAAGATGCAGGACCGGGTCCGGGTGACCGTGATCGCCACCGGCTTTAAGGGAAAGCGCGGTCCTCAACAGCAGGTGCTCCAGGAAGTAGATTACAGCGACTATGCCCGCAGTAAGGATATTGACCGGCCGGCCTGGTCGCGATTTCAAAAGCAGAAGGAGAAGATTGCCGAGAACTAATCTGTTTGCTCAGGCATATACTTGTCATAGAAACTTCCCCGCCGCCGGGTGGGGAAGTTTTTTTGTCACAATTTTTAACCCGGGCAGTGCCAAACTGCGACAGACTTTTGCGCCATCAGCGATTTATAATAGGGCATATCCGTGATCGGGTGTTCATATATATATTTAGAACAAGCCCCTCATGGACGGGGTGAAAAATGTATCTCGATCTTCTATTTTTTATCAGTGTGGTGATGCATTACTTTCTGTTGCTCTTTACGGCAAAACTTTTTCATCGTAAAATGAGCCGCGGGCGGCTGCTGGCCGGAGCCTCCCTGGGGGCCCTGGCTGTTCTACTCCTGCCTTATCCTCATCCTACGGGATTGACGGTTACCGTGATCCTGCTTGCGCCCCTGTTGATGGTTTCCGCCGCCTTCTGGCCGCTACGATTTCCGGAGATCCTGTTTTACGGGGGAGCTTTCTTCCTTGTCGCCTTTACGGTAGCTGGAGCGATAACCGCGCTGCTAAACTATACTCCTCTCCGCCTTTTTTTTGCTTCGCCGCGGGGGAGCCTGCTGCTCTTCGGAACCTGCACGGCGCTTTATCTTCTCTTCGTCTTGCTGCGGCCCTTCTTCGAAGAGAAAAAATGGCAGAAGCTCTGGCGGGTAGAGCTCCAGGTGGCCTGGCAGGGGAAAAAGAAGATCGTGCCAGCATTTCTCGATACGGGAAACCGGCTCCAGGATCCCTTTTCCAGCCTTCCGGTGATCGTGATCGATTATCGCAGCCTGGAGGGGCTGCTTCCACCGTCGCTCTTTCGCCACCTGGCCGACGAAGAGGCGGAACCGTGGAGCGCCCTGGAAAAGCTTTCCGATCCTGCGCTGGCGTGCTGCTTTACCCTTATCCCCTGCCGCGGCGTGGGGCGCGGCAGCGAGATCTTGCTCGGCCTTAAACCGGACGATGTAGTTCTGCTGGAGGGGGGACGGAGCTACTCTCTCGGCTCCGGGGTTTTTCTCGGGCTAACCCGGCGTGGGTTTGGGCCTGCTGCCGATTACCAGGCCCTGCTGCCGCCAAGCCTGCTCCGTGCCGGATAGCCTGCTAAATAGAGGGAGGTGGTCTTATTTGAAAACAAGGAGCTTGTTGAAGCTTAAATTAAAACTAGCCCTGCTCTGGGCGAGGCGCTTCCTGGGCCTCGATTACCTGGATTATATCTACTACGTCAGCAGCAGTGAAGCGCTGCCTCCGCCGCTCAGTCTTGAAGAAGAGGGCTATCTTCTGGAGCGGCTGAAAAAAGGTGACTGCAATGTGCGCACTATCCTCATCGAGCGCAATCTGCGGTTGGTTGTCTATATCGCCAGGAAATTTGAAAATACCGGGATCAATATCGATGATCTTGTTTCTATCGGGACGATTGGCCTGATCAAAGCGGTAAATACTTTTAACCCCCATAAGAATATTAAGTTGGCTACCTATGCCTCCAAATGTATAGAAAATGAAATTCTGATGTTTTTAAGGCGTAATAACCGGGTGCGCAGCGAGATCTCCTTCGACGAACCGTTGAACGTAGACTGGGACGGCAATGAGTTACTTCTTTCCGATGTCCTGGGCACCGAAGGAGATCTGGTGCTGAAGAATATTGAAAAAGAGGTCGAGCGGAAACTGCTCTACCTGGCCATGGATAAATTAAGCAGCCGTGAGCGGCGGATCATGGAGCTGCGGTTCGGCCTGGTCAATGGCGTGGAAAAAACTCAGAAGGAGGTGGCCGAACTTTTAGGAATTTCGCAATCTTATATTTCCCGCCTGGAGAAGCGGATCATTAAACGACTGCAACGGGAGATCCGGAAGATGGAATAAGTCCGCACTCCCGGCAGCAGAATAAAAAAGGCCTCTTGGGAGATACTCTAGTTATCTCTTCATAGCTGCAAGGGGCGAAAAAATTGAACAAGGTGGAAATTTGTGGCGTAAATACGTCCAAGCTTCCAGTACTGAAGAACAAGATCATGCGGCAGCTTTTTGAGGCGATGCACAGGGGAGACGACCGGGCTAGGGAAAAACTGATTAGCGGCAACCTGCGATTGGTTCTCAGCGTGATCCAGCGGTTCAACAACCGGGGTGAATATGTTGACGACCTCTTCCAGGTTGGCTGTATTGGCCTGATTAAAGCGATTGACAACTTCGATCTGGAGCAGAATGTCAAGTTTTCGACCTATGCCGTTCCGATGATTATCGGGGAGATTCGGCGTTATCTCCGGGACAACAACTCCATTCGCGTCAGCCGGTCCCTGCGCGATATTGCTTACAAGGTGTTGCAGGTTAGGGAT
>JAAZPQ010000017.1 GCA_012797175.1 Bacillota bacterium | reverse complement strand
GTTTTCTAAGATCACAAGTTACCAAGAGCATTGAAGAGGGTTTTTCCATTATCGACGCGGCCTCTTAGACGTGATCAAGTTAGTCGGAAGAGGCGCTTTTTTTATTTTATCCCGCCATAAAGCTTTTTGGCCGGTGACGGCGGCTGCTATGTTTATGACCCCGGAAAGCCGTATGAGGGGTTTCCCTACCATGAATATCACTTCTCTTTTTAAAACGCGGGGGTAACGCAGGTGGTTCTCCTACCAATAAAAAGTCATTGACAATTCAGCCCCGCCATGTTAATCTTCAAACAATCAATGTTATATTTATAACATATGTTACTTTTACAACATTCCATTTGCCGAAGGAGGCTGGTTATATGCTAGAGCAATACCACCTGAAGATTCACAAAGGTGATGTGGCTCCCTATGTATTGCTGCCGGGAGACCCGGGCCGGGGGAAAACAGTGGCCCAATACTGGGATAAGGCCGAGCTTGTGGCCAGCAATCGGGAGTATACCACCTACACCGGGGTCTACAAGGGGACACCGATCAGCTGCACAAGTACCGGTATCGGCTGCCCTTCCACTTCTATCGCGATGGAGGAGCTGGCTCGCTGTGGGGCCACGACCTTTTTGCGAATCGGGACCTGCGGCACCTTTCAAGATTATGTCAAAAACGGCGATATGGCTGTATTCGATTCTGCAGTGCGCCTTGATGGCGCTTCACACCTGTATGCGCCGCCTGAATTTCCGGCAGTGGCCAGTCACGATGTAGTGAGCGCTTGCATGAAGGCCGTTGAAGGCCTCGGGCTAACCGCCCACCTGGGCACTACCCGTTCCGCTGATACCTTCTATGCCCGCCATGCCAAACCGGGCTCCTCCTTCAATAATTACTGGCAGTCATCGTGGGCGCATCATTTTGATGACCTCAAGAGAATGAATGTGATCGCGGCTGAAATGGAGGCCAGCGTGATCTTTGTTCTCTCCAGGGTGTGGGGGCTTCGGGCGGGGGGTATCTCGGTGGTGATGGATAACGTTTGCAAGGTGGCCGGAGAAAGCGGACAGTTTGATCCCCAGAAGGATATCGATCACTCCGCGGATTATATTGAGCAGCTCTCGCTGGCAGGATGCGAGGCCATCCGGATTTTACACGAGATGGACTCTAAAAAACAGGAGGTTTAGAACTATGAAAAGATTTGCCGGCTTACTACTGATCCTTGCACTGACCCTGGGACTTGTCGCCTGTGATTCAGGGTCCGATAATGGCGCCGAGATAGCGCAGATTATCATCGCCGGCGGCACAATCGACGACAAATCCTTTAACCAAGGCGCCTGGGAAGGGGTGGTCGATTTCGCTACCGAGCATGACCTCACTTACAAGTATTACCAGTCTACCGAAGACACTGTCGATGGATTTATCAATGCCATTGACCTGGCCGTAAAAGGCGGCGCCAAGGTTATCGTCACCCCCGGTTATGTCTTTGAACCGGCTATCTTCAAGGCCCAGGATAGCTATCCGGATACAAAGTTCATTTTGCTGGACGGCACGCCCCAGGACGGTACCTATACCGATTACCGGATTGAAGACAATGTTTGCTCTGTTTTTTACGCCGAGCAGCAGGCGGGCTTTTTGGCAGGCTATGCCTCGGTTAAGGATGGCTTCCGGAAGCTTGGCTTCATCGGCGGAATGGCGGTGCCTGCTGTGAAGAAGTACGGATACGGCTATATCCAGGGTGCCGAGTACGCGGCCCGGGAACTCGGACTGCAACCGGGCGATATTGAGGTTAAATACACCTATGTAGGCAATTTTGATGCTTCACCTGAAAACCAAACTCTTGCTGCCTCCTGGTACCAGGGGGGCACCGAGATTATTTTTTCCTGTGGCGGACCGGTAGGCTTTTCGGTGATGGCGGCTGCCGAGCAAGCGGATAAAAAGGTTATCGGGGTCGATTCCGATCAGTCATCTGATTCCGAAACGGTGATTACCTCTGCGGTGAAGATGCTGAGAAATTCCGTCTACCAAATGCTGGATCTATATTTAAAGGGGCAGTTTCCCGGCGGAAAATCTACGGTCCTCGATGTGAAGAGCGACGGCGTAGGCCTGTCCATGGAGAGCTCCAGGTTCACCACCTTTTCACAGGGCGATTACGACAAAATATACGACCGTCTTGTCGAAGATGCCGATGGAATTGCCAGCGGTATTCTAGATGACACCGACGTAGATTCGGCAGATGAGATTCCTGTTTCCATTGTCACGGTACAAACTATTGGTGAATAGCAACGCGCATGGATGACCTCTATCTGCTCTACTGTCCCGGCATGGCGGCAAGGTGATTCTCTTTCCTTGCCGCCTGTTTCGGGAGACTGTTCTATAGAGCGGTAGCTAGGAGATGTAAGTATGGATAACTATGTAATTGAGATGCTGCATATCACCAAGGAGTTTCCCGGCATTGTGGCCAACGACGATATCACCGTCAGGGTGAAAAAAGGCGAAATCCATGCGCTTTTGGGGGAAAACGGCGCCGGGAAATCTACCCTGATGAACGTGTTGTTCGGGCTATATCGTCCCGAGAGCGGTACTATCCGTATCGACGGCAAGGAGACGGAGATCCGGAATCCCAACGAGGCCAACCGTTTGGGGATCGGGATGGTCCATCAGCACTTCATGCTGGTGGACAGGTTCACCGTTTTGGAAAATATCGTTCTAGGGGTTGAGGACACCAAAAGAGGCCTCTTAAAAATGGACGATGCCCGTAAACGGGTGACCAGGCTTAGCCAGCAATACGGATTGCAGGTCGAGCTGGACCGGCTTGTGGAGGAGATCACGGTGGGGATGCAGCAGCGGGTTGAGATCCTGAAGATGCTATACCGGGATAACCGGATTCTGATCTTCGATGAGCCCACGGCTGTGTTAACGCCCCAGGAGATCGATGAGCTGATGAAGATCATGAAAGGGATGGCTGCGGAAGGAAAGTCGATCATTTTTATTACCCACAAGCTGGATGAGATCAAGGCGGTGGCGCATCGATGCACTGTTTTACGCAAGGGTAAACAGGTTGGTTGCGTGGAAGTAGATGCGGTCTCCAAGGAGGAGCTGTCGGAGATGATGGTAGGCCGCAAGGTTAACCTGGTGGTGCAAAAGGAGCCGGTAAACAGGGGAGAGCCTGTTTTACGGCTGGAGCACCTGCATGTGAAAGATAACTCCACCGGTAAATACAAGGTGAACGATGTAAGTTTTACCGTAAACGCCGGAGAGATCGTCTGTATAGCCGGAGTCGACGGCAACGGCCAGACCGAGCTGGCAGAGGCGATCACCGGTCTTCTGCCTGTAGAGAGCGGCAAGATTTACCTGGATGGGAAGGATGTGACCGGGCAAACCGTGCGCTATCGCAACGCTAACGGGGTTTCACATATCCCGGAGGACAGGCAGAAGCGCGGCTTGGTGCTCGATTACAACATCGCGGAGAACCTCGTGCTGAAAGATTATTTCACCGAGCCTTTTCAAACCCGCGGGTGGCTCGATTTTAACCATATCTACAGCTACGCCTCCGCGATGGTGGAAAAGTATGACATACGCGCCGCTCAAGGTACAGGCACCGTCACCCGCAACATGTCAGGGGGTAACCTGCAGAAGGTGATCCTGGCCCGGGAAATCGAGAGAGAGCATAAGTTGCTGGTGGCGGTGCAGCCGACTCGCGGGCTTGATGTCGGCGCCATTGAGCAGGTGTATAAACAGCTAGTCGCCCAGAGAGACAAAGGTAAGGCTGTCCTGCTTGTTTCTCTGGAGCTGGATGAGGTCATGAACGTTAGCGACCGCATTTTGGTGATCTACGAAGGAAAAATCGTGGCCAGCCTCATCCCGGGCCAGACAAAGCTGCAGGAACTTGGCCTCTACATGGCTGGCTCCAAGAGGGCTGGAGGCGAGCAATGATTAAAAGAATAAGCCGGCTATTTTTAGAGAAGATCAAAGGGGCCCTGCCTTCGCTGATCTCGATTTTGATGGGGCTGCTGATCGGCCTGCTCATTATGCTGATCAGCAACCCGGGTCAGGCGTTGATGGGGTTTAAAACGATATTGTTGGGCGGCTTTACCGACGGAGCAAAGGGTGCCGGAGAGGTGCTCTACTATGCTGCTCCCTTGTTGATGACCGGGCTGTCGGTAGGATTTGCCTTCAAGACCGGGCTGTTCAATATCGGCGCCTCCGGCCAGTTTATCATGGGCGCCTTCGGGGCGGCTTATGTCGGCATCAAGTGGACCTGGCTGCCGGCCGGTTTGCATTGTCCGGTGGCTGTAGTTGCAGCCATGCTGCTGGGCGGTGCCTCTGCGTTGCTGCCTGGATTGCTAAAGGCGTATCGCAATGTCAATGAAGTTGTCTCCTGCATCATGACAAACTATATCAGTGTATTTCTTGTTAACATGCTGGTTGTCGGGACGATCTATGATTCTTCAAAAAACCAGTCACTGCCTATCGCGAAGAGCGCCGAAATGCCTAAAATGGGCCTGGAGCTGCTCTTCAAAGGTTCCAGTGTCAATATCGGCATTCTGCTGGCCCTTCTAGCCGCGGTGGCAACTTACATTATTCTGAACAGGACCACCTTCGGGTATGAGCTCAAGGCCTGTGGCTTCAACCGGGAGGCCAGCCGCTACGCCGGTATCAACACCAGGCGTAATCTAGTGCTTTCCATGGCCATCTCCGGCGTGTTGGCCGGCCTGGGCGGCGCCATCCTTTACCTGGGGGGTACCGGAAAGCACCTGGTTGTAGTCGACGTCATTCCGGCTGAAGGATTCACCGGCATATCCATTGCCCTGCTTGGGCTTTCCAACCCCCTGGGCATTGTTTTGGCGGCCCTCTTTATCTCATACATTACCGTGGGTGGATTTTATCTGCAGATGCTTAATTTTCCGGTACAGGTTGTGGATATGATTATCGCCGCGATCATCTACTTCAGCGCTTTTGTAATCTTTATCCAGGAGTTGGCTGTGTATTGGAGAAGGCGTCGTCAGCGGGAGGAGGCCAAGGCATGAGCGATACATTTTGTTTTCTTTTTCAGCAGACCATCTGTTTTTTCATCCCGCTGCTGATGGTGGCCCTGGCGGGGATGTTTTCCGAGCGAAGCGGTGTAGTGAATATTGCGCTGGAGGGGATCATGATCATCGGCGCCTTCAGCGGGATTCTGCTGATCAACAACGCGCAGGATGGACTGGGCGGGCAGCAGCTGCTTCTTCTTGCACTGCTGGCGGCAGGGCTGAGCGGAATGCTCTTCTCCTTTTTACTTGCTTACTCGGCTATCACCATGAATGCCAACCAGATCGTTGCTGGCACTGCGCTGAATCTCTTTGCCCCGGCCTTCGTTATCTTTATGGCAAGGAACCTCTACGGAGTGCAGCAGATCACCTTTAATAACCGCTTTCGGATCAGGTCGGTGCCGCTTCTGGGCCAAATTCCGGTGCTCGGTCCGCTGCTGTTTCAAAACACCTACCTGACCACCTTTATCGGCATTTTTATCTTTTTACTCTCCTGGGTGCTGCTCTATCACACCAGGTTTGGGTTGCGGCTGCGGGCGTGCGGCGAGCATCCCCAGGCTGCCGATTCGGTGGGGGTTAACGTTTACCGGGTACGCTATGCCGGTGTTTTATTGTCTGGCTTTTTAAGCGGGATGGGGGGACTTGTCTTTGTCATCCTTACCTCGACAAGCTTT
>JAAZPQ010000140.1 GCA_012797175.1 Bacillota bacterium | reverse complement strand
GGCATCCTGGGGGTAACCTGCTTTATACTCTATTTGCTGCCCTTGATGGCCTTATCTGAAACCTGTGCCGGGGCGGAAGCCGAATTCACCCGTGCCTTCGGCAGCGAGCGGCCGGAGCAGCTTAATCCGTCCTGGGCGGACCACTTTTTAAAGAGTTCGTTCTCTTTGCCGGCCTTTTTTTTAGGGTTGCCACCGGGTGATTATCGCTATGAAAAGGATATTTTGTTCTACGAGGGAAGCAGCGGTATTGACGAGGGGCTGAAGCTCTATTATGACGTTTTTATGCCTCCTGAAGGCAGGGAGGATCTACCGGGATGGGGAACGGCGCTAATCCGCATCCATGGCGGCGCCTGGGTTGGCGGCGATAAAGGCTTTGCCAACATGATGCAGGTAAACAAGTATTTTGCCGCCCAGGGTTATACCGTCTTTGACGTTCAATACGGCCTGACCGACCTGGTTGACCTGACCATATTCCAGCCATACCTGGGCCCGGATGAATTAACGGGCCCTTATACCCTGGATGATATGGTGCGGCACTTAGGTCTATTTACAAAACACCTGGCTGCTCATGCTTCTGATTATCACCTGGATCCCGGCTCGGTTTTTATCTCCGGGGGCTCCGCGGGGGGCCAACTGGCTATGGCTCTAGCCCTGGCTGCTTCTGGGGGACAATATCCTGAGATCTGCACTGATCAACTAAAGATCAAGGGCTATATTTTAACTTATCCGGCTTACCGGACCAGTTTTCTGCCAGATCTTAGTGAAGATCCTGAATGGAGCGATCTCCGTATTCTAGTTGATGAAAAGAGCCCCCCCTGCCTGATCTGCCAGGGGACAAGCGATGGGCTGGTCCCTTCGCAAGCGGCCATACAGTTCCGGGAAAAATACATAAAGTCGGGAAATGAACAATGTGCAGTGCTGGAGATCTTGCGGAGCGGTCATCTTGGCGACCTCTATTTTCCCGGCTATTTTAACCAGGTTTTAATCTATTACATGGAGCGCTTCATGGCTCTTTACCGCTAGGGCAGTCCATACTTTAAGTTTTCTGCCCTTTCGCAAGAAAGATTTACGCTGTTGGTTATCGAATAAAGGCTATTAAAGGGCTTCTGGCAATGGCTTGCCCGGGTGCTTAGATTTGTGGAAAGATGGTGCGTAGATTGGAAAGAAAGCTGCATATCTCCAAAAAGTTCGCTGCATTGCAGGAGCAGCGCCAGGCGTTGCGAACCGAGCTGGCCAAGCTGATCGCCGATCGGGACGATTTGCTGAACACGGTCAAGCCTAATCTGGAGGCGAGCTACTACGCAGTTATCGGTAAAGAGCAGTACCGGTTATTGTTGGTTCGCAACGAGGTTTTGAGAATGCGGCGTAAGATCGAGCTGATCCGGGCCTCACTTAACCGGGGGGAGGAGCCTGAACTGGAGCTGATTGAAGAGCGCCTCGATGAAGAGCTGCAGCAGTGGATCGAAGAGCTTAAAGAGCTTGGCCAGAAGGTCAAATGGGCCGATTACCATAACCAGCTGCCCGCACTCTCTGCCGAAGAGGCGCAGGAGCTAAAAAAGCTTTACCGTGAGCTAGTGCGAAAACTTCATCCCGACTTTAACAAAGAGCTCCCCGAGAACTTTAAATATCTCTGGGAGAGAGTGCTCACCGCATACCAGGGCGGCGACCTCGAGGAGTTGCAAACCCTTTCGCTTCTGCTTTCAGAGCAAGAAAATTTACCGGAACCTTCCACCATGGAGCAGCTGGCCGACGATATTGAAAAGTTAAAAGAGAAGATTGAGAAGATGCTGGAGAACCTGGCTAAAATGCAGGAGCAGTTTCCGTTTAACTTTCGCGATAAACTTAACGATGAGCGCTGGGTTACCGCCCAGCAGGAGGCTGTCGAGAAGCAAATTAAAGAGATGGAGCGGCACCGGCAGACCTATGCCTCCGTTCTAGCGGAATTAAGCGGTGGCGGGGAAACCTTTAACGTTCACTAAAGAGGTGTATTGATGAGCCGGGAACTGGTCCCGTCTGACAAGAATATCTGGAAGCTACTCCAGGGTTACCTTAAGGGTGATACCCAGATTGCCCCTTATATTCAAGAGATTTATCTTCTAGAATGCCATATTGCCGGGACCGGCTATCTAGACCTGGACGAAATTGAGCCCGAGCTTAATGCCGGCGATCCGCTACTTTTTCGACGCGAGCCCGACAATCTCTTTGATCACCTCGCGGTAGCGATCTACGACCAAAAAGAGCGCAAGCTGGGCTACCTGCCACGCGCCAAAAACGAGGTACCTGCCCGGCTGATGGATGCAGGAAAGCTTCTCTTTGGCAAGATTGAGACTAAAGAGCGGGTTAATAATTGGTTGAAGATAATGGTAAGGGTTTATATGAAAGATCTGTAATTTTACCGTGATGGTTCTAAAATGGCCCCACGAGCAACAGGTTATCCTCCAAAATCAATGCCGCGATTTTAAAAGACCACATTACAATAAAGGAGAGGTGTCTGGATGAAGGTTGCGGCGATACAGATGCAGGCCAGGTTGGCAGAGGTTGATAGCAATCTCGAAAAAGCGGCAAATCTCATGGAGACTGCCTTTAAAAAGGGCTGCAAGATCGTTATTTTACCCGAGTTTTTCCCCTCGGCGGCGGCATTTCATCCCCGGATGCTGCGGGTGGCACTCCCGTTTCACGGTCCGGCGCTGGCCCTGCTTAAAGATGCTGCCCGCCGTTTTAACGGCTATGCCGGCGGTTCGTTTATTACTTCGCGAGACGGCCATAACTACAATACTTTTGTCCTAACTTTCCCTGATGGTAGTTACGCTACTCACGATAAAGATCTGCCGACAATGTGGGAGAACTGTTACTACCGGGGCGGCAGCGACGAGGGGATCTTGGATACCCCCTTCGGTCCTGTGGGAGCGTTGCTCTGCTGGGAGATGACGCGGACCCAGACCGCAAAGCGCCTGCGCGGCCGGGTTGATCTGTTGGTCGGAGGCTCATGCTGGTGGACACTTCCCGAGGGTGTCCCCCTGCCCGGCGGCAGGGGAGCGCGACAACGCAATTTTGAGATCATGAGCGAACTGCCTTCGCTGATGGCCCGGCTGCTGGGTGTTCCCTTTATCCATGCGGCACATGCCGGTGATTTTGTCTCCCAGACCCCCTGGGTTCCCGGGGTGCCCTATAAGTCTCATTATTTGGGAGAAACCCAGGTCGTCGATGCTACCGGCAAGGTGCTTACCCGCCTCTCACGGGATAAAGGGGACGGGCTGGCCATTGCCGAAATTGAACCGGGCCGGGTAAACCCGACAGCTGAAATTCCTCCGGGTTACTGGATTCCCCGCTTTCCGCTGCTACTTAGAGCGGCCTGGAGCTATCAGAACAGGCACGGTAAGCGCTTCTACAGGCAGGCCCGCCGTTCGGGAAAGTTGCTGATTAATCGTGATTGAGCCGTACCCAGGGGAGAGTTTCTTGGCGGAACCGATCATAGATACGCATGTTCACATTATCTCCCCGGAGCTGCGCCGGGAAGCGCAACACTTTATAGAAAAAGATGATTTCTTGGCTCAAATTTGTTCCAGCCCGGTACACAAGTTTGCTTCCGTTGAAGATCTGCTTGCGGAGATGGAGCGCTGTAGAGTACAGAAAGCTGCGGTCTGTAGTTTTCCTTTTTCTGACGAGGGGATCTGCCGTGAAGTAAACGATTATCTTCTCGAGGCAGCCCGCAACTATCCCGGGCGTTTTCTGCCCATGGTGGCGGTTGATCCCCGGCAGCGTTGGATGGAGCGAGAAATCGCCCGCTGCCATGACGCTGGAGCAGCGGGTGTCGGTGAACTTTTCCCCTGGGGGCAGCAGTTTGACCTTGCCGGAAATGAGGCGTCGCAGTTGGCCTCTTATTGTTGCGAAAGAGGGTTGCCCTTGTTGCTCCATGTAAATGAGCCGGTTGGCCACGAATATGCTGGCAAGGGCACTGTTTCAGTAAAAGAGGCGGCCAATTTTGCCCTGGGCCATCCGCAGCTGCAGATAATCTATGCTCACTGGGGCGGGGGGCTTCTTTTTTACGAGCTGATGCCCGAACTAAAACAAGGGCTGAAGCACCTGTTCTACGATACAGCGGCCAGCCCTTTTCTGTACCGCCCTGCTATCTACCGTGTCGCCCGCGAAATTGGACTTCTGCATAAAATCCTGCTCGGCACCGACTATCCGCTTATTTCACCCCGCCGCTATCTGCAAGAGCTAGCCTCCTCAGGCTTAAGCCCGGCCGAGCAAAAACTGGTCTGCAGTGAGAATGCCAGAAGGCTTTTTCCAGGTTTCTGCACCTGAAGTTGACTTTATAGAAGAAAGTTCATTTAATGCTATCCTGGTAATGTTTCCCTTACCTGATTCTTTCAATTTGCATCCGTTGCAGCCGGGCAATGCGCTCTTCTATCGGCGGGTGAGTGCTGAAAAGAGCGGTCAGGCCCTTTGCCGAGAAGGGATTGATAATAAACATGTGCGCTGTAGCCTGGTTGATCTCGTGCAGCGGCCGGCGGCGGGCATAGTTTTCCATTTTAGCAAGGGCCGAGGCCAGCCCCCGTGGGTTTCCTGAAAGCCTGGCCGCGGTGGCATCAGCATCGTATTCCCGTGTTCGCGAAATGGACATCTGGATCAAGAGCGCTGCCAGGGGAGCCAGCAACAGGGCAACCAGCCGCAAGAGGAACAGCGGCGCGTTGTTTTCATTGCGTCTGCCGCCTCCCCCGTAAGCCGCACCCCACATCCCAAACCGGGCCACGAACATGAGGGCGCCGGCGATAGCTGCGGCGATGCTGCCGATGAGAATGTCGCGGTTGCGGATGTGAGCCAGCTCGTGGGCCAGAACGCCCTTTAGCTCTTCGTAATCAAGCATTCTCAAAAGCCCCGACGTTACGGCAATTACGGCGTGCTCCGGGTTACGCCCCGTAGCGAAGGCGTTTGGTTGTTCGGTAGGCATCAGGTAGACCCGTGGCATAGGCATACCGGCATTATGGGTTAGCTCGTGCAGGGCCCGGTATACTTCGGGGGCTGCATTTTCACTGAGCGGTTGTGAGCGGGTCATGCTGATGGCCATTCGGTCGCTATACCAGTACGAGAAAAAATTCGTAGCTATGGCCAGGATGAAGGCAACAATGAGCCCCTCTTCGCCAGCGATCAGGCCTCCTAGAAGAAGAAAAACTGCTGTAAGAAGAACCATCAGAAAAAAAGTTTTCAGTCTATTCATTCTGGCGGCATCCCCTTTCAATGTAGCCATATTGTATTGTATTATATCATATCATCTCATTATAATTTTAACGTGAAAAAATGTTAAAAAAACAGGAATAGATGAACGGCAAATAGAATAAATAAATAGACAATTATTTATTGTCCAAATTATTTCAGTCATGGCAGGGGAGGGATAAATATGGATTACCAGGACCAAATTGCGCGAGCCGCTGCTTTGATTAAAGAAAGTACCGGTTTTTACGGTTTAACTGGGGCCGGGATCTCCACGGAAAGCGGTATCCCTGATTTCCGGACTCCGGGAGAAGGGATTTGGGAGAAGGTTGACCCGATTACGACTTCATCGGTAGAGGTTCTGCAGAATAACCCCCGGCTATTTTATGAGTCGGCCTTTAATCGTTTTGCCAGTATTACCTTGGCCGAGCCGCATGAAGGGCATTATGCCCTGGCTAAAATGGAACAGATGGGCTTTCTCAAGGGGCTGGTGACACAGAATATTGATGGACTGCATGTTAAGGCCGGTTCGCGTAATATCTGGGAGGTGCACGGACACCTGCGTTCCGGTTACTGCCAGGGCTGTAAAAAACGATACTCTTTCGAAGAGCTGGTCCACCAGGTTGAATTGAAGCGAATTCCCCCTATTTGCCGCAATTGTTTCGATGTTTTGCGTCCCGATGTGGTCCTCTTTGGTGACCCCATGCCGCCGCTTTTTTATGAAGCTGAGGAGACCTTGCGCAACAACTGTGATCTAATGCTGGTGGCCGGTAGCAGCCTCGTGGTTTATCCGGTAGCCTATTTACCACGGTTGGCCAAGCGGCTGATCATTATCAATCTGATGCCGACGGAATACGATCATATCGCCGAGATTGTTATCCGGGAAAAATGCAGCAAAGCGCTGCAGGACCTCGTTGAGAAGCTGGCTGCAGGTGAGTAAATCTGATAAGATTTCAGTAAAGAGGTTATGGCAAAACTAGAATGCGGCAGTATTTAATTTTGCCTAGATGGAAACATAGCAATTCCCTAATATTTTTTCTGGTAGTGTTGAATAAGGAGGAAGCAGAGCGATGTCCGGTGACCGCTTTCAGGGCAGTCAGATTACGATAACTCGCCATGAAAGGCAGAGGCGCGAGGCCTTGCAGCGCCGCTACCGCAGAGCCTCGCGGGAGCCGGTGATCGGGAGCCTTCTTTTAATTGTCTTATTACTTTGTGCGGCGGTGATGCTTTACGCTCTTACCAGAAGTAAGGTTACCGGCGAGGCCCCGGAACTGGCTGGGTGGCAGCTGTATGTTGTTCTCGGCAGCAGCATGGAACCCGCCATCGGCCCCGGAAGTTTACTGGTGGTGAAGCCGGTGGATCCGGCTAGCTTAAAGAAAGGAGATGTTATTGTTTTTAACGATCCTACCGATCCCTCGCGGGTAATCAGCCACCGCATCATGAAGGTAAATGATCTCTCGTTTATTACCCGGGGCGATGCCAACTACTCGGATGATCTGGAGCCGGTTTTAGCGGAAAATATCCTTGGTAAAAGCG
>JAAZPQ010000139.1 GCA_012797175.1 Bacillota bacterium | reverse complement strand
GCTAGCTGCTTACCGGGCCGGCCTGAACGCTCTTTATATTCCCAACTTCGGAATTGAGCAGCGCGGCGGGGTCTCCCTGGCCTTTGTCCAGATTTCTCAGGAGCCGATCGGCGCGCCCAAATTTCTGCGGGCTGATCTGGCTGCAGCTTTGAGCCCTCGCGCCCTACACCGTAGCGGGCAGTACTTGGGTCCGCAGACAATCGTTTTATATGACAATTCCTTAATCGATGTGCCGCAGGTTTCTGACCGGGTAGTCGGCCTGCAATCGTACGATACCATCGCGCCAGATGCCTTTACCGAAAGGGTCAGCCACCACGATAAACGGCCGGCGGTAGAGATGCCCTCCCGGCGCTTCATTGCCGTGGCCGCTTCGGAGCTGGCCCGGCAGCGGCTGCACCCGCGTGTTTTTAACATGATCATCCTCGGAGCAATTGTTTCAATTACCGGCGCGGTCTCGCTAAAACAGGTTAAAGATGCGCTGGAAGAGAAGCTAAACCATCGTTTTAAGCAGGATCCACGGTTAAGGGAGCATAATTTTGCAGCTCTAGACCTGGGAGCTGCCGCTGTAAAAAAACCAGCCAAGATTTAGGAGAGAGCAGATGAGCAAGACCTTCACCCGCTTCGAGGCGGATAATAAAAAGGCTTACTTTTATATCTCACCCGATCTCTGCAAGGGATGCGGTCTCTGTATCGAGAAGTGCCCTTCCCAAGTCATCGACTGGTCCACTCATATCGGCGTTTACGGCACTCCTATCGTTGAACCGAAGCGGATGGAGCGTTGCACCGGCTGCCAGCTTTGCCAGTTGTTCTGTCCTGATGCGGCCATCGACATTCTTCGAAAGGGAAAAGAGAGACCACAATCGAAATAACTCTACAGTTGCTGGCAGGGCTATCTCCTGCCGCCATCTACCCGGAGTGCTTTTGCATGGCTCCGATAAGCAGGGCGGGCAGGTGGGCATAATCCTCGGTGGGCAGGTACGAGGCCGCCTGCGAATCAAAAAGGATCGCCGCTGAAGGCGGCAGCTCGTCGTCTCCCGGCCAGAGAGTGAAATTCAACGGTACTCGCGGGAACACGGGGATAATCATGCTGATCCCGCTTCCCTCGCACCGGCGGCCGCCAAGAGCGGTGGCGGCACGGGTAAATGACTCTGGGTCAGGCCCGAAGGCCTGTAAAAAGGGGAGCACGGCGCGGCGCCGGAAATTCTCCATATAGATATCTCCGCCCGGAAGATGGCGGTAAGAGATCCATTCTCCGCTGAGCGGGCTTCCGTCAGCGGTAACTAGGTAGTGCAGGATGATAGTAGAGAGATAAACCGGGGTCTCTTCGCCCCCGGTACCGGTGATCTCGCCGCCGGGGTGAGAGACCCGGTATGACTGGTTGAGAAATGGGACCGTGAAAAAGCCTTCTTGCTCTTGAAAAGTGACCGCTGCGTTTCTGGAGACGATTTTCGGATTATACGAGGCTAATTTTTTTACCGCTTGATCACGGGCTACGGCGAGGTTAAGATAACCACCTTCGGGTAGGCGTGGTTTCATCTTAGGGACACCTCCTGTATGTTGCCATTGTTCGACTTAACGGGGAGAGAACATTGCCTAAAAAGCCTAAAAAGACCTATTTAATCAGCGCCTGTCTCCTGGGGCTGGCAACCCGGTATGACGGCAGCCATAGCTGCAGCCCACGACTGCGCCGGTTCTGCCGTCGCTACCGGCTCATTCCGGTCTGCCCGGAGCAGCTAGGCGGGCTGCCTACACCGCGCTATCCGGCAGAGATTAGGGGCGGCGACGGTTCCGCCGTTCTGCAGGGAAAGGCCATAGTCGTAGATAAGACAGGTGCCGATCGAACGACACAGTTTATCTGCGGTGCTATTGGGGCACTGCAGCTGGCAGATCTTTTTCAAGTTGACGGGGCCATTCTTAAATCGGGCAGCCCCTCCTGTGGAGTGGGCTCTATCCGTGACGGTTCTTTTTCAGGGTGCCACCGGTCTGGAGACGGTGTTGCTGCCGCACTGCTGAAGGGGCATGGTATCCCAGTTTACTCTGAGTTAAAGCTCCCGCCGGAGATAATCAGCCGCCGACAATCTTCTTTAAAAAAGAGGCGATCGCCCGGTTGACTTTCTGCGGCGCCTCCAGCATGACCATATGACCGGCTCCCTTCACTTCCACAAGTTCCGCCTGCGGCAGGTGGTCCTGCAGGTAGCGGCTATATTTTAACGGGGTTAACCGGTCGGCACTGCCGCAGATTAGGAGCACCGGCAGGTTGATCTCCGTAAGCCGCTCCATGCAGTCAAAGCGGTCACAGGCGGTGAAGTCAGCAAGGTAAGTCTCCGGGGGAATTACGGCCATCTCCTGCCGCGCGCTCTCCAGCAGCTCCGGGGAGACACCGGGGCTGTAGGCAAATTCGATTAGCTCCGGAGGGACGCTTCCGGCGTGGAGAGCCTGGAGAAAGGCCGGCGCCACTCGCAGGCGGGCCCCGCTGCCGACAAGGATGAGCCCGCTTAAGTCATCGCCGTAGTGGAGGGCATAGTCCAGGGCGGTCGCCCCGCCCATGGAGTGACCAGCCAGGACAAATTTCTTTAAGCCCAGGGCTGCACTGAAGTCTCGCAGAAAATCGCGATATCTAGAGATCTCGGTAGCCGGTTCTCCTTCCGAAGCACCATGCCCCGGTAGATCTACGGCTACCGTTGCCGCTTGCTCTTTAAGCCCGTTCAGCTGGTAGAGCCAGTGCCGATGGCTGCCTCCGGAACCGTGGCAGAAGAGCAGGGGCGGCTGCTTCCCGGCGGCATCGCCAGCATAGAAATATGACCCCTCTTTGATTTTGATTCGGGGCACGGTTATCCCCTCCTTTCATTTTAATCTTTATTTCGTCTTTTAGCGCCGAAATCCTTTTCCTGGTCTCATTAAGCTACTTTCGGGCCTTTTTCTCCAGGTTGACACCGGCGGGGGGAGCTGCTATCATATCTTCAATTACATGGGACAGGAAACCCGGGGAGGGAGAAAATTTGCGGGACGATAAGTTTTCCCGGGAAGGGTTGACCTTTGACGATGTGCTGCTGCTCCCGGCCAGATCGCGGGTACTTCCCCGGGATGTGGATGTTTCAACCACGGTAACCCGCGGGATTAAGCTGAACCTGCCGCTGATGTCCGCGGGGATGGATACAGTTACCGAGGCCCGGATGGCCATAGCCATTGCCCGGGAAGGAGGTATCGGCGTTATCCACCGGAACATGACCGTGGAGAAACAGGCCGAAGAGGTAGACAAGGTAAAGCGTTCTGAGCACGGAGTTATTACTAACCCGTTTCACCTCTCGCCCGAGCATACGCTAAACGATGCCGCCGCCCTGATGGAGCGCTACCGTATCTCCGGGGTGCCGGTAACCGTAGGGGAGCGTCTCGTGGGGATTATCACCAACCGCGATCTGCGCTTTGAAGATGACTATACCAAGCCTATTGGCGAAGTTATGACTAGGGAGGGCTTGGTTACCGCGCCGGAGGGGACTACCTTGAAGGAGGCGCAGGAGATTTTGCGCCGGCACAAGGTGGAGAAGCTGCCCATTGTCGATGCCGATTTTAACTTGAAGGGACTTATTACCATCAAGGATATTGAGAAGACGATTCAATATCCCCGCTCTGCCAAGGACAGCGGCGGGCGTCTTCTGGCGGCGGCGGCGGTGGGCGTGGGCCGCGAGGAGATTCACCGGGCTGAAGCGCTTGTCGAAGCGGGAGTCGATCTGGTCGTCGTCGATTCGGCTCACGGGCATTCTCAGCCGGTACTTGATATGGTGCGCAGTTTGAAACAGCGCTTCCCGGAATTACAGCTGGTTGCCGGAAACGTGGCTACCGCCGAGGGAGCCCGCGATCTGATTAAGGCCGGCGCTGATGCGGTAAAGGTCGGGGTCGGTCCGGGGTCTATTTGCACTACCCGGGTGATCGCCGGTATCGGCGTCCCCCAGGTAACTGCGATCTACGAAGCTGCCAGGGTCTGCCGCGAGTATGAAGTACCGGTCATCGCCGACGGGGGGATTAAATATTCTGGGGATATTACCAAGGCTATTGCCGCGGGGGCAGACGTGGTCATGATCGGCAGCCTTCTAGCCGGAACCGAAGAGAGCCCGGGCGAGTTTGAGATTTACCAGGGACGCAGTTACAAAGTATACCGCGGCATGGGCTCACTGGGGGCGATGAAGGAGGGGTCGCGTGACCGCTATTTCCAAGAGCGCGAACAGAAGCTGGTTCCTGAAGGAATTGAAGGGCGGGTTCCGTTTCGCGGTACCGTCGGCGACATGGTCTACCAGCTTATTGGTGGCCTGCGCGCAGGGATGGGCTACTGCGGGACAAAAAATATCAGCGAGATGCAGAGCAAAACAAAGTTTATTCGCATTACCGGCGCCGGGCTGATTGAGAGCCATCCGCATGGCGTTCAGATTACCAAGGAGGCTCCCAACTACAGTTTTTAATAGGTGCTCCCGCTGAAATTGAAACTATGAAAACCGCGGCTTAAATATGACCGCGGTTTTTTATGCTATAATTAAACTGTAAGTTACTTAGTCAAAGGAAGGGACAGCCTTGAGCGGTTTTTTAATTACCCTGGAGGGGATTGACGGCTGTGGCAAAACGACCCAAGCCCGTTTGCTAAAGGAGCGGCTGGAGCGGGAAGCGATTCCCCATCTTTTAACCCGTGAGCCCGGCGGTACTGCCGCCGGAGAGAAGATTCGTCTTCTTCTGTTGCAAAAGGAGCACTCTCTTACCGATACGGCGGAGATTTTACTCTATATGGCGGCGCGGGCTGAACTGGTCGACACCGTGATCAGGCCTGCACTTGAAGCAGGCCAGGTGGTGGTCTGCGACCGTTAT
>JAAZPQ010000138.1 GCA_012797175.1 Bacillota bacterium | reverse complement strand
GTAGCCATTAAAGTGCTGGGTTAGTAGGAACGGTGACACTTTTCTTTTCTCCCTTACTGACTGTTGATATCTCTACTTTTCCGGTGCTGGCATAAAACTTCATGGTCCGCCCATAATTTCCACCGCTATTTTCAGACTGAATGGGAATGCTCAGTTCATCTAGCCTGGCACGGACCACCGCCAGGTTCTTCTGCCCAATACCCGCTCCGTCAAATTTGAAATTAAACAGGCTGCTGCCTCCAGCAATATGTGCAACGAGATTCCTCCTTCGGGCCCCCAGGCCCTCCATAGTCTTAATTAGTGCGGGGATAGCCGTATCGGCAAACTTGGCCGGGTTAAAATGATTCGCGCTCGGCTTGATATACCTCTCGCTATTGTCAAGTAAAATATGGGCCAGGCCGGCTACTTTATTTTTCGGATCATAGAGCGCCACCCCAACACAAGATCCCAACCCTACGGTTACCAGGACCCCGTCTCCCTGCAAGGCCGCCAGATCAGCTATGCGTACATAAATGGTTTTCATTAACAGACTCCCATCTGCCGGTATATTTTTTCCAGGGACCCTGTTTCAGGCAACAGCAGAAGGTTTCCTTCAATATCCTCGTTAAAGGCATGCATGGTATTCTTAATAAGAATAAAATTATCTTCCAACATCATCTTTTCGGCAATCACCGAGCCCAGGAGAGCCCCAGCCATATCGAGGCCCAGGCTGGGCGGGGTCAACCTTAACGTAAACCCGGTCATCGTCGAGAGCGCTCCCAAGTATGAGCTGACTAGGATATTGCCTAATTCCATTAATAAAGAGCTACCCATCTCCCCCAGGGGATCACAGTCTTCGGGGAGCAACCTGGTAATAAGCTGGACAGCTGCCTGCAGAGACAAGACCAGGACCACTGTCAGCGAGACCCCATCGCCGCTCGCTTCGAGCAACACCGCTGCTACCTCTTGCTCCGGATCGCCCAATGATGCGGGGATATCCTGCAGCGGAGCAATCTTCACTTCAGGAACTTGTAACGTAATGACTTGATCTTGCAGCATCTGCGATAAAGCGGTAGCGGCATTTCCGGCCCCAATACTGGCCAGCTCGGCCAGTAAGTCTTTATGACATTCGTTAATGATCATGATGCAATCTCACCCCGGGCTAATTGTTTATTTTTTGCAGCGCCTCGGCAATCCGATCCGGCTGGAAAGGTTTAACCACAAAATCCTTGGCCCCGGCATTTAAAGCATCAATCACTAAAGCCTTCTGTCCCATGGCGCTGACCACAATAATCACCGCCTGGTCATCATACTCTATGATCTCTTTGATCGCCTTGATCCCATCCATATTCGGCATGGTGATATCCATGGTCACCAAGGAAGGACGCAGTTTTTTATATAAATTCACCGCCTGGATGCCGTCCTCGCCTTCACCGACTACCGTGTATCCATTACTTACCAATATGTTTTTTAAGGTCATCCTCATAAAGGCGGTATCATCCACAATCAGCACGGTCTTTTCCATCCCGTATTCACCTCCCCACGTTTAACAATTCGGGAATATCTACAATCAATGAGATGCTGCCATCTCCCAGGATCGTGGCCCCGGCAATTCCGGCAAGGCCTTTCAAAGCAGGGCTCAACGGCTTGATCATAATCTCCTGCTGCCCGATTAACTGCTCTACGATCAGACCTGCCTTCTCGCCACCGGCTTCTACGATTACTACCGGGTAACCCGAAAGCTCTTCAATGTTCTGTATAAAGCCCAGCCGCTCACCAAGGTGATACAAGGAGAGCACCTCGCCCCTGAGGTTAATTACTTTACAACCTCGAATGGTTTTGATCTCTGAATTATCAAGAACTATGTTTTCTTGGATCACCTCAATGGGGATAGCTAAGATCTGGCCGGATGACTTGACCAGCAACGAGTTGATAATGGACAGGGTTAAAGGTAGGCGCAGCGTAAACCTGGTCATCCTAGAGAAAACACTTTTTACCTGGATGGTTCCGTGGAGCGCTTCAATGCTCGATTTAACTGCATCCAGGCCCACACCCCGTCCGGAGATATCGGTTACCCTTGTGGAGGTGCTGAACCCACTACAAAAAATAAGGTCAAGCAGCTCCTGCTCGGACATGAGGGCGGCCTCTTCCTGGCAGATAATCCCTTTTTGTAAAGCGCTCTTTTTAATGGCTTCTAGATCTATCCCGGCCCCGTCATCTTCGACCACGATCACAATATGGTTTCCTTCATGGTAAGCCTGTAGCAAAATTGATCCCTCCGGGTCCTTGCCCTGGGCTTCTCTCTCGGCAGCCGGCTCGATACCGTGATCAATGGCATTGCGTAGCAGATGCACCAGTGGATCTGATAACCGGTTGATGATGGTGCGATCAAGTTCGGTCTGCTCGCCGCTGATTGTAAGGCGAACCTCCTTCCCCCGGGAACGACTGATATCTCTAACCATCCGGGGAAAGCGATCGAAGACCTGTTTAACCGGCACCATTCGCAACTTCATAGCTGTATCCTGCAAATTGGTGATCGAGCGCTTGAGCTGATCCAGCAAGCTGTCCAGCTCTTCAGAATGTCCTTTGCCCAGCTGTAAAACCCTGGTCCTGGCCACGACCATTTCGCCTACTAAATTTACCAGCTCATCCAGCTTAGCCGTCTCCACCCGGACCATTTTCTCAGCGATATCGTGATCGGTGCTCCCGACCGTCTCTATTTTCTGAGCTGCCGGGGTCAAACCCGGTGCTGATTCAAGCAGGCTCTCCTTCCAGGGAAGCAGCTGCACCTTTTCTACGTCAGTAATATTTGAGAGCTCCTCCAGAATCCGGTCGTCAAGCGGCTGTGGCGCGGCCAGAAGCAGCATAAAGTAGCGATCAAATCTCTCATCTTCCAGATCCTGCAGGTTGGGAGCAGCCGCGATAATCTCACCATGTGCAGCCAGTTTTTGCCGGAGCATGTAGACCCGCACCGACTTGAGGGGTGCGTATTCAACCAGGGTTACCGCCACCAGGTGAAGGCGCATCTTATTTTCTTTGGCCAGCCGGACAGCCTCTTTCTCGGCCTCACTCAGCCTTATCTCCACCCCGGCAAAATCTTCCGGAGCACACTTCTCTCCGGCTTCTGAAGAAGAGTGGACACGGCTGATTTTCTCCAAGATCTCTTCGGTCCCTTCAAGCTTCTCCTCGGGATTGCTTAACATCGCCTGGAGCAGATCAAGCGCCTCGAATAGAATATCCATGACTGCAGGGCTGCTCTCCACCGCTCCAGATTTCAAATCTTCCAATAAGTTCTCCAGGCAATGGGTGACCCTCATCATCTGTTGATAACCCATCGTCCCGGCCATCCCCTTTAAGCTATGAACCGCTCGAAAAGCCTCCTGTAAGCTCTCCTTATGGTCAGGCTCCTTTTCCAGCCGGAGCGCACACCGGTTTAACACCTCCAGGTATTCGTTGGCTTCGTATTGAAAAAGATCTACATACTCCAGTCGATTCATTTAAAATCCACCCCTTAACCAATGATTGGCCTGGCCCGGGGCCTGGATAATAGGGTCTATTTTAACGCGGTCATTTAGAGACCGGTTAGATGCTCTGTTATCCTTACTCCAAGCTGTTCATCAACTAAAACTATCTCCCCCCGGGCCACCGGCTTATTGTTGATCTGGATCTCGACCGGGTTGTCGGCAGCCTGGTTCAGGGCAATTATGCCCCCCCGGTTAAGAGCAAGCAGCTCTCCCAGCGGCACCCGTGTTTTCCCCAATATTACGGTAACCTCCAGCGGAATTCCTCGCACCAGTTCTAACTTTTCCCAACTATTTACCTCTGGCTCCGAACCGGGCTCCGCCTCGTTAAAAGCAGCGGGATAGCGACTGGCTGTGCTTGGCTCCTGGGCATCTGCTTGTGGTAAAGCTGCAGCCTCTTCTACAGGCTCTTCTACAGGCTCTTCTACAGCCTTTTCTACGCTTAGAGCTTTGGGAAGGCTCTCTTCTAAAGGCACCTCCCCGCCGGATAACAGAAATTCGGTCATCTTTTTGGCAAAATCATACGGAATCACCTGGATCAGCTTGCTGTCGATGAAATCTTCTACCTGAATGGTAAAAGCAAGCTCGACCACCGGGGAGCTCTCATCTAATAATTTCAGCTCCTCGTCAGCCAGATCACAGATGGTCAATTCAGGAGGGCTGATCTCAACCACCTGTCCGAACATCTCCGACATGGCCGTAGCCATGTAGCCCATCATCTGGTTCATCGCTTCCTGAATCGCGCTTAACTCCATCTCCCCTAAAAATTGTTGCTCCAGCGAACTGCCGAGCATTAACCCGGCAATAACCAGCGCATCCTCCTGCTTAATTAGTAAAATATTACTTCCCTGGAGCCCGGAGAGATACTTGACCTCTACTAGCAAACAGGGCACAGGGTAGCTTTCTTTAACTTGGTTGACCGCACGCATCTCCAGGCGAGGTGTAGTTAT
>JAAZPQ010000137.1 GCA_012797175.1 Bacillota bacterium | reverse complement strand
CCATGTGAAAAGATGATCTTTGATTTAACTATTCTGCTTTGCTTGAGAAAGACCTGCCACCAACTCTTTAAAAAGATATTGGAGCATTTTGATGGAAACTGACGCTCTGAAAGGTAATATGAGAGAAGATCGCCTCATATATTGCCGTAGATGGGAGAAAAACGCAGCTGGTTTCTCTTCAGCTTTCGGTTCGGGTTCGCAACAATACGGCTGCCTGTGCTGCAATCGCTTCGCCACGACCACAGAGACCCAGCCCTTCGGTGGTCGTAGCTTTAACCGAGACAGCGTTCTCGGGAAGCTTCAGTGTCACAGCAATATTCTTTTCCATAGCTTCAATAAATGGAGCCAGCGGTGGCGCCTCGGTAATTATAACCATGTCCGCATTGCTAACTATATAATTCTCAGCTGAAATAATCTCCTGGACTTTAGCTAAAAGGTTCAAACTTGAAATATCCTTATAGCGCTTCTCTCCAGGAGGAAAATAGAAGCCGATATCATGTAACCCGGCAGCCCCGAGCATGGCGTCCATCAAAGCATGCAGCAGTACATCCGCGTCAGAATGGCCTAGTAGTCCGCGCTGAAAAGGGATCTTCACTCCGCCGAGGATTAGGGGGCGACCCCCGGTAAGCCGGTGCAGGTCAAAACCAATGCCGACTCGAAACAGCTCTAGCACCCCCTTTTCAGAAGAGCCTCGGCAAAAAGAAGATCCAGGGGATGGGTAACCTTAATATTGGACGGGCTGCCAGGCACGGTGCAGACCTTTCCGCCCAGCAGCTCCAACAAGTAAGCATCGTCGGTGGCTTCCACTCCGAGGATATAGGCTTTCCGGTAGGCCTCGGTAATCAGGTCATGGCGAAATATCTGGGGGGTTTGGGCGCGGTAAACTGTTTCCCGGGAAATGGTCCGTTCAACAAAGCCGCTGATTGAGAGCTCCTTTAAGGTATCGGTAACCGGAATCACCGGGACAGCCGCCCCGTACTTACGGGCGGCCTCAAGCACGTCTTCGAAGAGCTTGGCACTAACAAAAGGGCGTACCCCGTCGTGAATGCAGACCATCTCTGCATCTCGGGAGACCGCCTGAAGCCCCTGGTAAACAGAATCCTGCCGCCGCTTCCCGCCCTCAACAAAGCAGATTTTTTCGAGGGAGCAAAAAGGTTTAATCGTATTGCGGGCCAACACTGTTTCTGCTACCGGAACAACAACTACGATCTGGTTCACCGCTTGATGGCGGATGAAAATCTCTAAAGTGCGGGCAAGAATAGGCCTACCCTCAAGTTGAAGATACTGTTTCTTAATTTCGCCGCCCATGCGCTGCCCCTGTCCTGAAGCGGCGATGAGAGCGGTTACCGACATTATTTAACCCCGGTTACTTTCTCAACGGCATTTTTCGGTTTGGCAAAGATCATCCGTCCAGCCGCAGTCTGTAGAACACTGGTCACCAGGACCTCAATTGTTTCACCGATATGCCGTTTACCACCTTCAACCACAATCATGGTTCCGTCATCCAGGTAAGCCACTCCCTGGCCAATCTCTTTGCCGTCTTTGATAATCTGTGCAGTCATCTCTTCGCCGGGCAGGACTACCGGTTTCACCGCGTTGGCCAGCTCATTGATATTTAATACAGTAATTCCCTGCAGCTCACAAACCTTGTTTAAGTTAAAATCGTTAGTGATAATCTTTCCGTTTAACACTTTTGAGAGACGGACCAGCTTGCTGTCAACTTCACTGAGCTCTTCAAAATCGCCTTCATAGATCTGCACGGGGATATCCATCTCTTTTTGAATCTTATTGAGGATGTCGAGTCCACGCCGCCCCCGGTTTCGCTTCAGCAGGTCGGGAGAATCAGCAATATGTTGCAACTCTTCAAGGACAAAGCCGGCCACGACGATAACCCCTTCTAAAAAACCGGTCTTACAAATATCCACAATTCTTCCGTCGATTATAGCGCTGGTATCGAGAATCTTGAAAGTTTCATTGTCTGCAGCATCAAGAGCCCGTGAATTACGGTTAAAAAAAGAAGTAAGAAAAGAAAACTCTTCTTTACGGCTCAGGATGAAGCGCACTCCAAAAAAGACAAGGCCCAGTGTAATCAACGGGGCGATGTAAGCGCCTACATGGGGGATATTATAGATTGGATAGCTGATCAGCAAACCAAGAAGCAGAGTAATGATCATCCCGATGACCACAAGGATGATATCCTGGGTCGGCACCTTTTTTAGTCTGCTCTCCCACCAATCTAAGAAACGCTGGCATGAATCGATCACGGAAGGAGTTATTAAGTAAAAAAGAAGACCGAACAGGCCGCCGCCGGCCGCAGTATAGCTCCAGGGTGAAAAGGCAAGTTCGGGACTGCCGATTACCGCGACAAAGCCCGGTACTGCATGATAGAATAAAATCGCACCGGTGGCAATTCCGATCAGCGTCCCGATAACATGTAAAACCTTGCGGATCACGTTCTCACCTCCCATGGGAAAGGTTAATTCAGCGTGACAACCGCCCAAAGTGTTTTATACACATAATTATAACGTATAGTTTTAACTATGATCAAGCCAGTTTATACATGTAAAATATGATATTCAGGAGATCTTTTAATTTGATGGACCGGCGTGGTTATCCGGGGTAGCTATCAAAGATACTTTCAAGAGCGTTAATGATCTCAGATTGATCAATGCCCTGGACCAGAAGCAGCTCACTAACCATGATCTGTTTTGAGTTTTCCAACATTTTACGCTCACCTGTAGAAAGTCCTTTTTCCCGATCCCGGCGCGTGAGATTGCGCACCACTTCGGCAACTTCGAGGATATCGCCACTTTTTATTTTCTCGAGATGGTCACGATAACGCCGATTCCAGTTCGAAGACATTTCGCCGTTGGGATTTCGCAGCACCTCGAATACTTCTTCGATCATACCTTTATCAATCACTTCGCGCAGCCCGACACGAAGGATACTGTCAATAGGAATCATCACCTTCATCTCTCCAACAGGCAGTTTCATCACGTAGTATTTCTTACGGACACCCAGGATCTCTTTTTCTTCAATCGCTTCAATCACCCCGGCGCCGTGCATAGGATAAACCACCCTGTCTCCAATTTTAAACACACTACCACCCCCCCTCGCGCTCTCCTAAATATATTAACATAGCACCTTTCATGTGTCAAATAAATAGTTAATCGT
>JAAZPQ010000136.1 GCA_012797175.1 Bacillota bacterium | reverse complement strand
GGAGCTTTTGGAGCACCCGGTGGTGGAACGAACTACGCATGAAGACCTGGTGGGCCGGGTACGTTTTGATCCCGAGGTGCGGAACCTGTGGCGGGAGATTATCGAACCCCTGTTTGAAATTAGCCTGATCGCGGCGGGGGACCAGTTTTACCTGGCCGGAGGGTTGACGGGCGGCATTTTTAGCTACAGTAACGAAGAGCTGCGCAACCTGCTGGGGGTGCAGAAGAACCAGGAGCTCTTTCTTTGTTCTTTTATCGTCATCACCCTTTTGGCTGCTTTCTATGACAGTGACGATGGGATTGGTCCCTCACGCGAGTCGCTGCTAATAAAAGAGCTGGCCGAGATGGTGACTACGCATCTGCAGGAACTGGGGAAAAGCCCGGAGGTAGAGGAACTGGAAAACCGGGCCCGGGTTAATCTGCGTGAACCGGCAGAGCTGTGGTTGGATCTTCCCTACCAAAAAGTTGATGTCGTGCATATCCGCAGGTCTGACTGCCGCCTGGCCTATTTACTCAAGACGATCGATCTTTTACAGATGCACGGCCTGGTCCGGCTGGTCCACGATCGCCAGATCTTTCCCTGCGAGCGTTTAAACCAGCTGATCGCCCATTACTATAATCAACAGTCCCGGAAAAACGAAATACTGGAGATGCTCCGCAGCGGTTTACGCCCCGATGGCCTACCGGAGCAAGAAAATAAAGCTTTGTAAATGAGGCGGTGAGGCCGGCACCAGCCAGAACTGTTTCAACCAGGAGCTTCGCCGGTAAGGATTAGCGGAACAAATCACTTCAAGGGAGGCGGTGAATATGCCCCGGATTAACCGGGTCAGGGTGCACAATATCCATTTTGAAACGGGCGGCCAGCTCCGGGTCTACCATGATACCGTCTTCGAACCGTTTGGTGAGAACACGCTCGTATTGCTGGGTAACGGGGGTGGTAAAACGCTGCTGCTGCATCTTATTGCCCAGGTAGTAGAGCCCAATGTTTCCTTGCAGGGGAGGCGGATCAAGCGGCTGGTAGAGAAGGAAAAATTCACCGGGCATCTTCTGGTGGAGTGGCTTCTGGATGGTGCCGCCCCCCGTTTCTTGCTGACCGGCTTCTGCTTTGCCGACTATATCGGGGGAGGCCACCTGGGGATGGATTATTTCACCTATTTGCACCAGTATGATGCTGAAAATGCATATGACCTGCGCTCTCTACCGCTGGCTGATGAATCGAACCGCACGCTTAACTTTAAGCAGCTGAGAGACAGCTTAAGAGAAAGCCCGGTCAAAGTTTATCCTTCATACCGCAGGCAGGATTATCAGGAGCAGCTGAAGAGTTACCAGATTGATCCACAGGAATGGCGCTACATTTTAAGGATAAACGACAGCGAAGGCGGTATCGAGAACTTCTTCGAAGGATGCAGCAAGACCCGTACCCTGCTGGACAAACTGCTGATTCCGATGATCGACGAAGTGCTGGAGCGGTGTGAAGAGCACGATCCTTTGCGGGAAGCTTTTCGCGGCACCGCCCGGGAGGTAATGGACCTGCCCCAGCTGAAAGTGCAAAGTGAGGCTCTGGAGGCTTTATCCTATAAGCTGCCTATCCTGGCGAAGGGGTTTGGCCAGGTGGCGCAGGCCTGGCAGCGTTATAATCGCTTGGTTGAGCGGCGGGCGGTGCTGTTAAAAACCGTTATCCTGGGTTTGCCCCGCCTCGAAGAGCACCAGAAGAAGTTAGCACAGCAGCGTGATGGCAAGGAGGCAGAGCGTGAACATGCCGTGATGACACTGGAGGCGTTGGGGGTAGAGGAGAAGAGGCGTGGATGGGCCGTAGCGGCCGAAAAATTTGCCGGGCAGGAGAAGTTGACGGAGGCGGCCCGGCAGCGCTGGGAGGAGAGCCAAAAACGTTATGCGCTCTACAGAGCTTTTGAAAAGTGGGCCACTATTCTCCGGGAAGAAGAGATCCTGGCCGAGTTATTGCAACAACTGCAGCTTCAAGAACAAAGTGAGGCTTCGTTTAGAGAAGACTTGGACCGGTTAAGGATAAAAACGATCCCCCTGTTGCAGCGCGCCATGGCCGCGGCAGCCCATCGAGAAGAAGGGCTCCGGCAGCAGCTGGCCCGGCAGCAAGAGAGACAAGGGGAGCTTCTCAAAGAAAAGGCGGAGGCCGAGTTCGGGTTAGAAAAAACAGATCAAGAGCTGCTCTGCCTGCAGGCTCTGCAGGAGCAGTTTCAGAAAGAGCGGCAGCGGGCTTCAAAGAAGATGGACGCCCTGGAGATCTCTTTTGATGCGGGGCAACCCCGCTCAGAGCTGAGAAAGATCGAGTTGGAGCTGGAGAGAGGCAAGAGAGAAAAAGAACAGGCCAAAGAAGCACTAGAGCAGGCAGAGACATTTCTGGAAGAGATCACAGCGCGTCTAGTGAAACTTTCTTCTGATAACGAGTGCTTAATGAAAGAGTTGCAGCAACTGCAAGAGCAGCATCAACAATGGTGGGAGCAGGCGCTATCCCTAAAAGGGGAGCTCAAGTCCCTAGGTTGCCCGCATCATCCCGGCGAGGACAGCGCGGCAGCGCTGGTTTGGTTAAGTCAAAAAGAGGAACAGCTGGCCGGGGAGCAGGGCGAGCTTCAGCAGCAGCGGCGCCGCTGGCAGGAGCAGGAGCACCTTTGGGGTGAAGGGCGCACCCCGCGGCCCCATGCCGAGATTGACCTGGTCGTAGAGGAGCTGGGCCGCCTTGAGGTAACGGCGCAGCCGGTAGTAGAGCTGCTCAAAAGTTATCCCGAGGCGGAGCGGCAGCGGATGCTAAAAGAGCGGCCCTGGCTCCCGTATGCCGTGGTGGTCGAGCCGGCCCAGCTTGAGAATCTAAAACGGCGCCGCCTACAGTTGCGGAAAGAGCTCTCCATCCCGGTGCCCTTGATTGCCCGGACAGATTTCCATGGAGGGGTGGCCCCGGCGGAACTTTATTTTTTAAGCCACCGGGGACTGGAGCGTTTCTATTCCGAGGAGAAAATAGAGCAGTATCGCCGTAAAATCAGGAGCGAGCTGGAAGCAATTGAAGAACGGCTGCAGTTATTGCTTGAGCAGGACCGGAAGGCCCAGGATCTCCGGGGCCGCTTGGATGGTTTCCGGCGGGGTTTCGCCTATCTCTGCGAAGCTGGTTGGGAAGAGGCGCTTCGCCTCGTAGAAGAAGAGCGGTCCAGGCAGCTGGCCGGGCTGGAAAAGATGCGGCGCCGGGTTGAGCAAGCCCGTAGAGATAAAGATGCGCATAACCTTAATTTGCAGCGGTTGCGCGAGCGCTTACAGCTGCTGCACCGGGTCCGGGATACGGTGCAGGACTACTACCTTCGCTGGACCGAGAGCGAGAAGCGGGTAGAGAATGCAGCCCAACTACGCGAGCTACAGAGTAAACAGGTGCGGCAGTTAAGGGAGCTAAAGCGGGCGCTGGACGAGCAGGAAAGCTCTATTGGTGAAGTTAGAGAAGAGCTAAAAAGCGTGCAACATGAACTGGAGCAGTACCGTGAAGCCTGGAACAACTACTTTCAAAAAGTAGACAAAGAAATATCGACCGGGCAAATCGGCACTAAAGAGATACCTCTCTTTGATAATCAGCAGAAGCGGCAGCTTGACCAGTTGCTTACAAAGCTAAAAGCGAAGATAGAGGTTCTGGATAGGCGCTATGCAGACTACCGCATCTTGAAAGACCAAATGAAGCAGGCCCGCGCGCGAATCCAGGAGTCGAGGGAAGATATCTGCGAACTGGGTTTAGAACTTGATACAGTGCGGGAAAGCTATTATCCGGTAGAGAGAAGCGCTGTAAAGCAGGCCGGGCAAACTGTACAAGAAGATTGGCAGAAGATGGAAGAAGCCGGTAAGGAGCTGCAAAATAGAAATAAAGAAGTAAGCGCTGCTGAAAGCGTCTTCCGGGACCGCCTTTCACAATTGCATGAGCGCTACCCGCAGATGGAGCCGCCAGACTTAACAAAGGCAGACCTGGATCTGGAAAAGGAGCGGCAGCAAGGTTTAAGCAGAAAGCTGGCCGGCTCCATCCGTCAACTCGATGAAGAGATCGAGTTGACGGGTAAGCAGCTGGATGATTACCAGCGGGCCGCCGAGAGTTTAAAGCAGATGGATGTTGCGGTGAGCGAGACGACCGTTCCCCTACCGCGGGAGCAGGAGCAAGAGCAGCTGTTGGGCCGGGCCTACGAAGAGGTGGCGCAGAGCAGGCATGAAGAAAATGAGAGAAGCGCCCAGCTGGATAAAGCCAAGCGGCAGGCAGTGGAACGGCTGCAGCTGTGCCAAGATGAGCTGAACAGGCTGCATGGAGACGAGCTAAAACAGTTTTTTAAAATGATGGAAGAACAGACCGAAGCGCCTTCATGGGAGCAACGGGTGACAGAGCTGCAAGGCCATCTGCGGCAAGTAGAAGAAGCGATTAATCATTTCCGGGATCAGGTCAAGCAGCGATTGGTCGGATTGGATGCCAAGGTTGAAGAGATGGTACGGCGCACCTGGCGCCACGTAGATGGGGTGCTGGAGCAGGTGCGGGAGCTGCAGAGGCGTTCCCAGGTACCGCTGCGTGGGGAGAGGCATCCTCTTTTCAAGATTAATTTCATGAGGCCTGATGAAGTGGAAGGAACAACCCAGCTGCGTAAATATCTGGAAGATGTTATCGCCGAAGCAGTCAGAATGCAGAAGCAGGACCAGGACGATGCGGATATCGATGATTTTCTCAGAGAAGCCATTGAGACGGCCCAACTGTTGGACCAGGTCGTGCCGCTGGATGGCATCGATATTCGCCTGCTTAAGCCGCGGGACAGCAGCACCTATCAATCCGGACAGTACGATCGTTGGGACGATCTCCATGAATGGTCACAGGGACAGCGGTTTGCAGGACGCTTTGCCCTCTTTATCGTGCTCCTTTCCTATATCCGCCACTGCCGCTCCGGCGGTCTCGTCACTGCGGCGGTGGTGCTAGCGGACAACCCCTTCGGGCAGGCCTCCAGCAGCCATATTCTCGAGATCGTAGACGCGGTCACCAGGCAGCAAAACGTCCAGCTGTTTAGCTGCACCGCTCTACGCAATACCGAAATCATGCGTGAATTTCCGGTAATTTACAGTTTGGTGCCGGTGTCTACCATGAGCGGCAAAGAAAGGATGCGCCTTGAGCAGAAGAGGCAGAGCGAACAGCTTCGCTACTTGGAGCAGGCCCATGCCCGTATCCCCAAACCATCTCGTGATGAATCCGGACAGCTGGAGCTGTTTTAAATTTTATCGGTTTGGCGCAACAGCTATCTTACTTTAACGATGAAAGAGTAAACCCTCGGGTTCCCCTAAAAGAAATTCTAATAATCATAGATGATAAATAAATCCAAAGTTTGCTTGAAAACACACTTTTCTACTTGTTAAACGCTGCAGCGATACTTTTTACCCTACTTAGAAACTCATCCAGATATTTTTTTATTACCTGAACGGAGGAAGACGTGTTTGAGCTGTTGCTCTCCGACGAGTTCAAGGCTACATTAGATGCCTGCCCGCCGGATATCAGGAACCAGGCCATGGGCACGATCCAAAAGCTCAGAGTGGATCCGGGGCATCCTGGCTTACAAGCCCACCGGATCAGGAACGTTCCAGGCAAGTGGGAATGCTACGTGAACCGGGACTGGCGGATCATCTATGACTGGGATGGGACCATGCTTCGCCTCTGGAAACTGGGGGATCACCGCATCATTGACCGGGTGCACCAGCGGGTTTTTTCATCGCAAACCGCTTTCAGCCGCCTGGAGATAGGTTTCCTGAACGAAGTTGAAGCAGAAGCTGCCGCAGCTTCCGAAGATGATCTCGCTGTTAAGAAAATACCTGAAGCGGAAGCAGACAACCCCTTTACTTACTTTCCCGCCACACAACTGCGCATCCTGGGTGTGCCCTCCCCATTAGTTAAGCAGGTGCAAAGAACCCGCTGGCTCGAAGACCTGGAGCATATTGATGGCTTGCCTGCGCAAAGCCTCTTCTGGATGCTGGAGCTAGCCACCGACTGCGAGATGGAACATGTTATCTATAACCCGGAAAACCTTCTCTTTCGCACCACCCTGGATCGCCTCCAGGGCTATTGCCGGGGCAGCCTGAAAAGGCTGATGCTGAACCTGGACCCGGAGCAAGCCCGCTATGTTGATTCCCGGCATACCGGCACAATGATCTTACGTGGCTGTGCCGGCTCGGGCAAGACCACCGTGGGGATCTACCGGGCCATCAAGCAGGCTGCTGACGGCCGCAAGGTTCTCTTGCTGACCTTTACCAGGACCTTAAACGGCGTCAACAAAACCTTAATTGAAGAGCTGATTGGCCCGCTGCCGGACAACCTGGAGGTAAAAACGTTCTTTAACTGGCTGGCCGACTACCTGCGCCACGACCATGGTTTAAGCTTTAATATAGTCGATGAAAGCCGGCAGAAGGAGTTCTTAAGAAGTGCGCTCCAGCGGGCCAAGGAGTCTTCAGGTATGAACATCCCCGACCTGGACCTGGGATTTCTCCTCACCGAAATCCAGCAGGTGATCAAGGGAAACGGTATCGATGATCTGGAGCACTACCTGCAGCTGCGTCGTTTCGGGCGAAACACACCCCTGTCGCCGGGATACCGCCGGGCGGTTTGGGCTGTTTATACCTCCTACCAGGAGCTGCTTAAAGAAGAGAACCTGGATGATTGGGGCGATATTCCCCTGGTGGGGCTAAAAAAACTCACCGAAAGCCCACTTGCCGATCCCTACGATGATGTTATCCTTGACGAGGGCCAGGACTTAAGCCCGGTCCAATTGCGCCTTACCAGGGCGCTGGTCGAAGGCGGCGACCCCCGTTCACACCGCACTTACATGGTTCTGGCCGATGCTTCCAAGACCATCTATAACCGTGGATTCTCCTGGAAAGACGCGGGCATTGAAGCCCGCGGCCGGACCTCTATTTTACGAAAGAACTTTCGCAATACCAAGCAGGTAGCTGTCGCCGCCACCCGCCTGATCGAGCATAACACGCTCCTCAAACAGGAGCGCGAGTTCATTGAACCCAACTGGTCCCACCGCCTCGGTGCCCGCCCCCGGGTGGTATCCTGCGACCTTGAAGAGCGGGAGGTGCGTTTTGTCTGTGAAAAGGTGCTGGACCTGGTCGGCGGCGGGCATTTCCGCCTTTCTGATTTTGCCGTCCTTTGCCCCACCAACAAAATATGTCAGCTATACTACGATGAATTGACCAGGCGCAATATCCCCTGTGTCGTTCACAAGGACCAGGCCTTCAACATCCTGGAGGAGGAGGTCAAGGTAATGACCATCCATTCATCCAAGGGCATCGAGTTTCCGGTGGTTTTCGTGGCCGGGGTGCGGCACGGACTACTTCCCCGCTACATTGACCGTACCGGCCTGGATAAAGAGGAGTCCCAGCTGGATCGCGAGCGCTTTCGCACCTTGCTCTACGTAGCCATGACCCGTGCCGCCGAAAACCTCTTCTTGCTCACCACCTCCGGTAAAGAATCTCCCTTCCTTGGCGAGATCGCCGGCCTGGTTGACTGCGAAGAATACCGCGGACCAAAGAACTC
>JAAZPQ010000135.1 GCA_012797175.1 Bacillota bacterium | reverse complement strand
GCCCTGAGCCCGGCTGCTTTTTCAAAAGCACGGTGTGGAGCATGATCCGTGGCAATAATGTCGATCAACCCTGTGCGCAGCGCCTCGAGAAGAGCACGGCAGTCATCTGCTGTTCGTAGCGGGGGGTTAACCTTGGCCTGTGCACCGCTACGACAGATCTCCTCTGAGGTTAAAAAAAGATGATGAGGGGTAACTTCAGCCGTCACCGGCAGGCCCCGCCTTTTGGCCCAAGCGAGAAGTTCCACCGAGCCAGCAGTGCTGAGGTGCGCCAGGTGAAGACGGGCGCCAGCAGCCTCCGCCAAAAGAATATCCCGGGCCACGGCAACCGTCTCGGCAACCTCCGGAATGGCGGGTAAACCTAACTTCTTGCTAACCGCCCCTTCGTGAATCAAGCCCTCCCCCGCCAGGGAAAGATCTTCACTGTGAGCTATGGCCACCGTATCGGGAAAACATGCCAGCAGCTGCAAGATCTGCCTGAAAAGACGACTGTCGACAACGGGGGCGCCGTCATCGCTGAAGGCGCGCACTCCGGCTCCGTAAAGGGAGGTAAAGTCGGCCGGCTCAGCGCCGCTCCGCCCGCGGCTCAGCGTGCCTATCGGGTAAACCCGACAGAACCCCGTCGCCGCGGCTTTTTCTTTTATTAAAGCAGCCACCGCTGCGGAATCAACGGGCGGCTCCGTATTCGGCATTGCCGCCACGGCGGTAATGCCGCCGGCTACTGCCGCTGCCGTCCCGCTGGCGATGGTCTCTTTATCTTCAAAACCGGGTTCGCGCAGGTGGACATGCAGATCAATAAAACCGGGCAGCACCGCCTTCCCGGTCAGATCAATGATCCGGGCTTCGCCTGCCTCGATCTGCGGCGCGATTGCCGCCACCCGATCTTGTTCAATAAGCAGATCGCGCCGCCCGTCCAGGGACTGGGTTGGATCGACCACCCGGCCGCCTTTCAAACAGACCCGCATTGGCATACGCTCCAGTAATCAGACGGTACCAGTAGAATAATAAGATTGCCCGGATAATGCAACAGCATCAGTTTCCGGGGCTGCTCGCCCTGCGGTCCAGCTCCTCTACGATCAACCGGGTTGCTTCAGAAGCATCGCCATGTATAACCGCCCTGGCTCTCCGGTCATGCATCGTCCTTTCGCGATTTATGATCACCATGTTTTTCACCATGCGAGGAAGCATATTCACAGGAGCAACACGCATGCTGGCGCCGATGATCAGGATTAAATCCGCGGTGCGGACCTCATTAATGGCCTCGCTAAAATCAGGAGCCATCCCTTCGCCAAAAAGAACTACATCAGGCTTCAGGGGACGGCCGCAATCATTACAAAGCGGGGGGAGCTGCCCCCCAAAGATTTGCCTGACCACTTCTTCGATGGGGACCTGACGCGCACATCCTTTGAAGCAGGTTGCTCCTCTCAGATTTCCATGAACTTCATAAACCCGGTCGGAGCCTGCTTTTTGGTGTAACCCATCGATGTTCTGGGTGATAATGGAGCGCAACAAACCGCGTTGCTGCAGTTCGGCCAGGGCAAAATGAGCCTGGTTGGGTGAAGCATTTAAAATATCCTGGAAAAGACCCATCCCAAAGCGATAGAATTCAGCCGGATTGTTTTTAAACCCCTGCACAGTAAAGAAGGCCGGGTCAACCTTCGTCCAGAAGCCTTCCCCCGGAGATCTAAAATCGGGGATACCGCTCTCCGTAGAAATCCCTGCCCCCGTCAGGGCCACCGTATGAGTCGATTTTTGCAAAAGATCGACAACTTTACTGACACGCTTGTTAATTGCTCAAGACACCCTCTTTCGCATCCACTGGTGCTTCCTGCAAAGCAAGAAGGCTCTCTTTCTTTTGCCCTTATGAGGTTCATACTGATAACGGCCCACTAGTGATCTTCACGTTCATGGTAGGTTAGATAGGCCAGCATATTCTGAAAGGCTTTCTGCTTAATTTTTAAAAGATCATCTATCTGCTTATATTTACGCCCGACACTGCTTACCGAAACCCCGTAGATCTTGGCCAGCTGCTCCTGGGTCAGGTTTAAAAAATGAAACTGGACCAGGCAATATTCCAAGCCTGCCGCCCAGGTTTCTGGTTTGATTATTCGCGGCATGTCAGGATAGGCCTGGTTGATAAAATCTAACCAGATCGCCCGGGCATCCTCAAAAAATTCATCACTGTAATAAGTAGAGCGGCCCATCCGATCAAAGACACAATCGAGGACTGCTTGCCATTCCTCCTGCCATACCGGTGCCGGTGGAAGATACCTGGCCAGATCCTTTTCTACGATCTGCCCCCCGTTAAATATTGAAACACGGCCCTGCGGAAAGATCTTTTTTAATTCGAGCAATGCCAGCTGCCGCAGCCGCTCCTTTACCCAGGGATTAACCGCAAACTCTTTTAACAGCTGGGCGCCGGGATCACTTTTAACATCGCCGCAAAGACAAATGACCTTTTCTTTCAGGCTGTCGCTGCCCTGGTAAAGCGCCCTCTGCAGAAGAGAAGTAAAATTTTCATCTGTAAACATCTCTATAAGACTATCGTGATCCAGTGAAGAGAGCCACTGCTCTATGGCTTCATTTTCCTGCCCGGTAAGGGCAGGGGTATAATAAATTTCTTCATCGCCACTTTCTTCCATGACCTGCAAAAGATCGCGGGCCTCTTCAGCCATCTCCCCATCCGGGGAGGCCTGCAGATATTTTTGTAAATAGTGCTGCGCCTTATGCATATCATCCATCAAGCCATAATTGATGGCCATCAGGTAATAGCATTCCGTCAACTCAGGATCAAGATTACTGACTACGTGCTTAAAGATCCGGTTGGCTTCCTGCAGGCGGCTGCTCTGGCTAAGCAAACAAGCCAGATGGTAATGGCTTTCCGCATTACCCGGGTCAATTTCAATAGCTTTCTTTAAAAAAAGCAGTGCCTTAGAAAGCTTATTTTTACTATGGTAGTAGCTCCCCTTTTGAAAATAGTAATTTAAGTCCTGGACTAACGGAATAATTTTTTTCGATTGTTCCTTTGTTTTCAAGAGACCTCTTGGTCGATCCGCGCGGCCCAACCCGCTCACCCCCAAACATGAGTAACTGTTAATAAATTCTCCAGCTAATAGAGAATATCCTGCACAATTGATTTTAAATCATGCAGCAGCGGGTGAAAAGGTTATTCTTCGTCCGGCAATTTTTTGCGGTAGATGCTCCGTTCCAGGTAGCGATCCCATTCTGTCCAGTCGCCCGCGCCGGAAGGCTGCTTCTCCATTAATTGAACAAACTGGTTCAACCGGGCGCTGACTAAGTCGGCATGAAAAAGGGTAAAGGCATGAATTGTTTTCGGAATTTCGGGAGAGCCCCACTCCCGCATTCCGTGATGGGCAAGAATCATATGCTCAAGCTCCAGCTTTAATTGCGGTGGAAAGGCCGGAATCTGGCTGATTTTCTGATCGAGCATCTCCTTACCGATACTGATATGGCCGACCAACTTCCCCCGGTCGGAAAACTCGAAACTCAGGCTGGCGGGATCATACTCTTCGATTTTCCCGATATCATGTAAGATCGCCCCGGTAAGCAGTAAATCCAAGCGAAGTTTTTCCGGGTAGAGCGAGACCAGGTCGCGGCAGATCTTGATCACTTCGAGAGTATGTTCAAGCAGGCCTCCGGCATAATTATGGTGGATTGTCCGGGCCGCCGGGGCCAGAGCAAAACGGCGGGTGAATTCCTTATCATTAAAAAATGAGAGGAGCAGCAGCTTCAGGTAGGGATTATTAATGTCACTGTTAATGATCTCCTTCAGCTCTCCGAGCATCTCGCGAGGGTCGCGGTCTGAAACAGGCTGAAAAAATGAGCGGTTGACCTTTTCCGGGTCCAGCTTGCGCAGGTCACTGATTACCACCTGGGGGCCGTAATAGTCGTTGACCTCCCCCCGGACAAAGATGACATCGCCTTTTTGCAACTTCTCTTTCAGCTGGGCCGTATCCCACAAAATCGCTTTAATCGTGCCGCTGACATCGCCCAGAAGAAGTTTTAAGAAATATTCCCCGGCCCGGTGCGGAGCGGAATAACTTCCGCGGCTGCACTCAAGAACTAATGCCTGGGTCTCCACTTCGTCTCCTACCTGTAAACTACGAATTAACTGTTTTTTCATCCTGCTCCCCTGTCTATAATCAAATAAATTAACCTGCCCTTAATTTAACACATATCGTTACTTTGGAAAAGGATAAGGCCCTCTTGGTTGGGAGGGCCTTTAACCGGCAATATGCTAAACAGCCGGACGGCGCTATTAGGTATAAGAATAGAAGCCGCGGCCAGTTTTTCGCCCAAAATGGCCCGCCCTGACCAGCTTGCGGATAAGAGGACAGGGACGGTACTTCGAGTCGCCGGTCTCATGATAAATTGTTTCCATCACCGCCAAAAGCACATCCAGCCCGACCAGGTCTCCGAGAGCCAGCGGGCCAATAGGGTGATTAGCCCCCAGCATCATTCCGCGATCGATATCTTCGGCGGTAGCCACCCCCTCCATCAGGACAAAGGCAGCTTCATTAATCATCGGCACGAGAATGCGGTTTACCGCAAAAAGCGGCGCTTCATTGACTGCGATCGGCTCCTTGCCCATCTGCCGCGCCAGCTCCATGGTCAGATCGAAGGTTTCTGCAGCCGTATCAAAGCCTTTGATTACCTCCACGAGCTTCATCACCGGAACCGGGTTGAAAAAGTGCATCCCCACCACTTTTTGCGGACGCTTTGTCGCCGAAGCCATTTCAGTTATGCTCAGTCCTGATGTGTTTGAAGCCAACACCGTCTCTTCTTTGCAGATGGCATCCAGTTTTTCATAAAGCTCTTTTTTCAGCGCCATATTTTCAATAATCGCTTCGATGATAAAATCGGCTTCGCTTAAATCTTCCAGCCGGGTAGTGCCGCTTATGCGCCCGCGAACCGCATCGGCCTCGGACTGGCTTTTCCTCCCCTTCTCTACCGCCCGGGCTAGATTCTTCTCCACCGCCGTTAGGCCGCGCTGAACAAACTGTTCCTCAAGATCGCGCATGATCACATTAAAACCAGCTTCAGCGGCAACCTGGGCGATGCCACTACCCATAGTTCCGGCGCCGATCACTCCGATAGTCTTTATCTCCACCTGCACCACTCCCTAACCATAGTTTAACTTTATTCGACAATTTATTTATTTGCCTTTGAAAACCGGAGGGCGCTTTTCTAAAAAGGCGGCGGCGCCTTCCTTCTGGTCCTCGGTATCACAGAGCAGCCCAAAAAGCAACGCTTCAGTTTTAAAGCCTTCGCTTACCGGCTGGCTCAGGCCGCGGTTAACCGCCTGCTTAGCCAGGCGAATCGCTATGGGACCCCGCTCTAAAATCTTTTTAGCAATCTTCCGGGCCTCCGGCAGCGCTTCGCCGGGGGGAACGAGACGATCGGCCAGACCGATGCGGTAAGCCTCTGCAGCATCAATCATATCCCCGGTATAGATTAGCTCTTTAGCCTTACCCGGGGCAACCGTCCGGGGAAGCCGCTGGGTGCCGCCATAGCCGGGGAAGATACCCAGGGTAACCTCGGGAAGGCCAACCCGGGCATT
The DNA here is from genome assembly GCA_012797175.1 of Bacillota bacterium. Lineage (GTDB taxonomy): Bacteria > Bacillota > Dethiobacteria > DTU022 > DTU022 > JAAZPQ01. The sequence continues at coordinate 11,574 of JAAZPQ010000135.1, read as the reverse complement.
TTCAGCCATCACCCGGATATCACAACAGAGGGTCAGCTCCAGCCCTCCCCCCAAAGCAAAGCCGTTTACCGCAGCAATTACCGGGGCCGGGAAATCTTCTATTTTCTGGAAGATAAGCTGCCCCCTGCGGCTGAGCTGCTCCCCGTTTGTACTGGAGAGAGAAGTAAACTCGTTGATATCGGCACCGGCCACAAAGGCCTTCTCCCCTGCTCCGGTAATAATCACCGCTCCGATGCTCTCATCCGCGACCAGCTCATCAAAACTCTGTTCAAGCAGTTCCATAACCTGGCTGTTCAAAGCATTTACCGGCGGATGATTGATTGTGACGATCGACAGACGCTCTTCTTTCACCACTTTGACAAGATCACTCATTAAATCAACCTCCTTTTTTGATATCTCGTTCCATCAAGACCTCTCTACAACCATAACCAGGCCCCTCCCGCCACCAACAAACAGAGAGAGGCCAGGCCCAGTTTTAAGCCATGCCGGGCCATCTCATGCAGCAGGGTTGCCAAGATCCGGGTAGCGGTGTAGCCAACCCGGATGGCCGGGGATAATACCGCTTCCATTCACGTTAACAGCACCCCGGTTTAAACCCAGTAATTTTTCGCAGGCCAGATACTGGGCGGCAAAGCTTCGCGAACCATAACTCACCTCCCCACACTTGTTATTTAATAAAATAACAGGCAGGGAACGCCTGTTATTTTATTAATTAATTGACCTGTAGCCGACAAATCAGGCTACGCCGAATCTTTTGATTGCTCAGCTGCCTTAATGCTATAACCATGCTAATCCCTTTTCTACTAGAGCTTCGGGCGGGGATAGAGTCCAGCCCGTTCGACGATCTCGGGGACAACCTCTTCCCAGGCGATAGCCATGATATGCACGCCAGCCACGCCTTCAATCTCTTTAAGCTGCTGAATGGTCTCGATACAGATATTCAGCCCTTCTTCTTTCTTCTTTTCAGCGCCCTGAAGCCGCTCGATCAGCTCATCAGGAACGGTAATTCCGGAAACATAGTTTTTCATATACCTAGCTGCACCGAGAGACTTAATCGGAGTCACCCCGCCGAGAATGGCCACTTTTTTATGCAGGCCCCGCTCGCGAACCAGCTCCATCCAGCGTTTAAAGCGGTCAATATCAAAGATACACTGGGTCTGAATAAAACTGGCTCCGGCTTCGACCTTCTTCTCGAGCCGGTCAACACGGTACTCAAACGGATCGGCAAAGGGATTGGCCACCGCCCCGAGATAGACCGAAAGCGGCGCCTCAAGCTCATCTCCACCGATAAACTTACCTTCGTCGCGGATATCTTTAAATCCTTTTAGCAGCTGCATGGAATCGATATCGTAAACCCCTTTGGCACCTGGTTCATTGCCAAATTTCTGGTGGTCGCCAGAGAGACAGAGCACGTTTTTTACTCCCAGGGCTACCGCTCCGAGAAGATCACCCTGTAAGGCAATGCGGTTGCGGTCGCGCACGGTCATCTGCACTACCGGCTCCAACCCCATCTGGAGCAAGACCCCGGCCACACCGATGCTGGAGGTACGAACAATTGCGGTCTGGTTGTCTGTAATATTAAATGCATCGACGTAGTTGCGCATCGCTTCGGCATGCTCTTTGATCATGCTGACATCTGCACTTTTCGGAGGTCCCAGCTCTCCGGTAACGGCAAACTGTCCGCTGTTGATTACTTTTTCAAGGTTACTTCCCGCTTTCAAGTCTGACATCCTCCCTTACTATAGTTCTTGGGCCTCCGTGATGAGAGGAAGACCAGTCTTTCGGCGGCTGAATCTCGTCCAGTACTTTGAGCAGGCCGAGCTTGGCCAGCCGGTCATGGATCAGGTGCCAGGCACATTCAGTATCCTTGCTGATCTCACACTTGCCTTCGGCAGAGCCGCCACAAGGGCCATTTAACAAACTTTTTGCACAGCGGGTGATCGGGCAGATCCCCTGGGTCAAGTGTAGAACGCAATCGCCACAGCCGAGGCAGCGCTCGACCCAGACCCCCTGCTCCACGGGGTAACCCATCGACTTGGTATTCAATCCAGGCAGCACAATCAGCTCCGGTAGATGTTCGACCAGGGTTTGCACTCCCACACCGCAGGCCAGCGAGAGAATTACATCGAAACCCTTTAACCGTTCCGCTACTTGGTCGATCATTTCAAACTCACACTGGCGTTCAATGGTGAAAGCCTCGACACTGGCTTCCTGCTTCTCTTTTTTACGGTGGATAGAGATGGCTGCCGCCAGCTCTTCCGCCTCTTTCTGCCCCCCGGCCATGCATACAGTGACACAGGTGCCACAGCCCAGGACCGCAATACGCCGGTAAGGCACCAGCATCTCAAAAATCTCCTCCAGGGGTTTCCTTTCCGCGGTAATCATAGTTTGGCTCACCTTCCCTTCATTTGCTACTTTTGCAGTTCATCATGTGGTTAGGTATATTGGCGCTGCTTCGAAATTAAGCTGAAAGAAGCCGCATCCAGCGGCCCCTTTCAGCTAAACTCGCCTATTAGCCCTGCTTAAAGACGTCGATGTAAGAATCGCAGTAGATATCAATATTTAGAAGGATCCGGGCCGTGGCTACCGAAGCCATCAGCTCATCATCATTGGCATCGGCAATGGCAGCGTCCAGCCCGCAAGCCATAGCCATAACTGCAAAGACACGGTTAACTAGTTCCCGATCTTTGGTCCCCTGGGAAGCATTGCTTAAACCAACTACCGTCTTTGGCGGAGGATCGGAAATCAATTTAACCTGGCGCAAAGTTTCCAGCACCTCAGGACCGTGATCCTGGGCAACGTTACAGGGAAGAACGAGGGGATCGATGTATAGATCCTCAATGGGTACTCCGTAAGCATCTGCAGTAGCCACCAGCTCCATGGCCAGGGCTACCCGGCTCTCGGAATCCTTGGGGATACCCTCTTCGCTCATCGCCAGGCAGATCACTTCGGAACCGTATTCGGCGGCCATGCTAAAGACCCGCTCCATCTTGGCCGCCTCCGCCGGAACAGAGTTAATCATTGCCGGGCGTTTACAGATCTTCAACCCCGCCTCGATAGCGTCATAGTTAGTCGAATCGAGACAGAGAGGAAGATCGCTTGCCTTCTGGGTCTCTTCAACCAACCACTTCATCGCCTCTACCGGTTCGGTAGAACCGGGACCAACGTTGATATCGAGGTAGCGGGCCCCATTCTGCTCCTGCTTACGCGCCCATTCCTGGATGACAGAGCCGTCTCGCTCCCGGATAGCCTTGGCGATATCTTGAAACATGCCATTAATCCGCTCGCCAATTATAATCATCGAACCAACCTCCTATCGTGGTCATATTTAGACAGCTAGTAACTGTTATCCTGCATTAATTCGTCAATGTTTTGTTTAACCAGGGCCGCCGCACGCGGATGGCGCATCACCAGGATATCCATCCCCGATTGCAGGTAGGCCATCGCCGTGGTCGCCTCCCAGAGAATGGCCCGCGTCTCCTGCTCACCCCAGTTGGGAGCATCTTCGGTGGAGGAATTCGCCTCCTTGGTCCGCCAGGCCTCAAAGCCGATATTACCGATCATCGGCATGGCCAGCATCTTGTCGCCCTGGAGAGCACCAATACGGGCCCGTTCCATGATCGAGTAGGTATATTCAATGCCGTAACCAAGTGCAGCGATAGTGGGGTCAATGATAATCCGGTTGATCATCGCCGTGCTCATCTCGGCGATGAGTATATTTAGCTGCTTGCAGATATTGATATCGATTGGAGACTGCGCAATAATATTATGCTGGTTGGCCATGCAGGCGCTGGTAATCGCCTTGTAGTTTTCTACTTCGGCAACCCCGAGAAGAAGGTTCTCTCCAGCAGCGGCCTCGGCTACAACCGGGTAGACCAGGTTATCTTTTTCGCCCTTGCCGCACCCAATCACAATCAGGGGAACGCCAACCGCTTCGAGGACCTTCTTGACGGTGGCGGCACAATCTTCCGGAGAACTGTCTTTCAAATCAGGATCGGCGCTTTGCAGGCGGAGCTGCACCAGGTCGGCGCCGTACTCATCGACGCACTTCTTTGCCCAGGCTGCCGTATCCGCAAAAACATCATCATAGTATTGCCCGAAACAGGGATGCCACTCGGGAACCATGTCCACGATCTCCAGAGCGACAACCGGACGATTGGGCATTTCGCCTTCGAAATGCAGGAAAGGCAGCGTTGTTTCGCCGCCAACTGTGATCGTATGGCTGCGACTTCCGCCCTGTTCTTTCGTTGCTCCCAGGACGACCTCGCCTACTTTACTTCTGTACTTTTCTTTTTGAATCTCTACAGCCATATTAACGCTCCTCTCTTATAGAATTCGGGAGTCACTTATCCATTAATTTCTATTCTGAACACCGATACGAGATGGCAGATTACCTTCTCTCATGCCGCCGGGCTTGCCACCGGCCTTCTATCCAAAAGTCTCTTTGGCAAACTTAGGAATACCGGCAGCCTCCCGCGGTCCAACCAGCACCTCCCAGCCGGATTCCTCTTCCAGAGTCCCTTGTAAAACAGCCACGTGACCGGGAATGACAATTTTCTTATGATTGACCTTCTCGTCCAAACCGGCTTCTTTCATCGCCTTAGCAATAATTTCACCGTTAAATTTATTATCAGCATAAGCAGTCAGCACCGAGATTCCCCCGGTATCAACGGAGAGAATATAGCTGGGAATACGGGAGTTCTCCACTTCACCTTCAACAATAAAGTAGGTCAAAGAGAAGTTGGTAGTGCAGTAAACCGGGGAGTTCTCATCAACTTCGCCAACCTCATAGAGAGCAGGCTCCACAGCGATCGGTTTCTGCGGATCAGTGTAAAGGTTCTGACGCCAGGTAAGAAGCGGCAGCAGGTGCTCTTTGGCCGACGCCTTCAAAACCACGATCGAGGCATACTTACTTAGATAAACCCCGGCCTGGATAACCTCTTCGAGGGGATCCTCTTTAGAGGTAAAAGCGATCGTGGGATAACCAAATGGACGGAACCTCTTGCGGATGGCGGAACGGCGGATCTGGGTTAGGTCGGCAAGAACTTTGCTGGTGTCGCGCGCCCCGCTGTCCAGAACCAGCTCTTTATAATCGAGGGCGGTGATCTTTTCAACCAGGTCGGCAGTTTCCTCCAGATCTTTCCCCCGGACAGCCAGAGGACAATTCTTGGCCTTGGCCAGTTCAACCATCTTTTCATAATTATCTGCCGTGGCCGCATAAAGCAACGGCTTACGGGCAGCGACAACTTCAACCGCTCCTTCCAGCAGTGCCGGATCTTCGCAAATTAGAATCATTGCCTTTTCTGTTTTCCCGGCAACCGTCTCCACCGCCGACTTGTACTTGGCCCCGTCTCCGGAATCGCATTTTACCGCCACCACGTCAGTGATGTAATGCAGCCCGACACGATCAAATTCCAGCTCCTCAAATGCAGCCGCTTTTGCCGCTACATCCTCGTTATCGCTGATCAGCACTGCCACCCCGGTCGGGTGGAAAAAGCGCTTATCATGGCGGAAAAGTTCCGTCTCGTCGCCGAGCTCAAGTTCGTAATCCCCTGTCCCAATCTTGACCAACTTGATCGGCGGCGCAGAAGCAGACTCCAAAGCCGCTTTGCCTTCCTCGGTAACATGGGGACAGGCATCCAGCGAAGCCTTGCCGCTGGCCAGCGACATGGCGAAGGCAAGACAGGTCGGCGCACCGCAATCTTTACAGTTGGTTTTAGGTAAATGCTTATAAATCTCTAAACCGGTTAAACCCATTTTCTCGTCTCCTTTCTAAGGAAATATCTAACGGAAGAACAGGCTCCGGTTTCATCGTCTCCTCCACCGGAGCTTTTCCACAAACCTCCTACATCAGCGGATCCATCGTCAGGGCCGGATGGCCTTTCTCTTCCAGGAAAGGAAGGATCTCTTCGGCGGTGATGCCGACAGTTTCATCAGCAATCTTGTCAACGAAGTCGGCTCCCAGGCCCTCTTCTTCAGCCCGCTGCCGCAGCTCATCCCCGAGGAACTCTTTAAGCTCCTTGGGCATCCAGACCAGGCGAGCTAGCCCTCCGTCAGCCCGGATAAACTTGCGGCTGAGCACGTAGGCGCGGCCGTGTCCCATGAAGCCAGGCGTCTGGATCCCTCCGCCGACTGTACCGGCAAGGGTAGAGAAGGTCATCCCGCAGGGAGTATCACCGGGATATTCACGCGTGGTGATCATAACCCCGTTAGCCTCGGGCAAGATCGCCATGATGCACTCGAAACAACCGCACGAGGTCATCGGCCGGTCCATGAAGCTGTACATAGAGCACTCTTCGATGGTCCGGTTCGTATTCAGGTAAACATACTCATTGATTGACTCCCAAATTCCTTTCTCCTCGTCAATTAGCCCTTCCTTGGCGATCGGGCGGCAGGGACCGGTGGGATCGATCTCATAAGTAGCCTTTGCATCAAGCCAGCTGACCGCACCACAGAGGCCTAATCTCTCCGGAGTAACCACGCAACAGTGGTTCGGGGCAAAAGACTGGCAGAGGATGCAGGAGTAGAAAACATCGACCGCCTCATCGGTGAGCCCTTTCAGCCGCTCATCGCGGGCGGCGTAAATTTCACGCGCCCGGGCCAGCTGCTCTTTAACTTTTTCCTCATCGGTATAGAGGGTCACCTGAACCCGGTCGACGATAGAGGGGAACTCATCTTTAAGCTTGGCCACAAGTAGCTCCCCGAAGTGATGAATTTTGAAGCCCTTCGCCGCAGCATCCTTGCTGATACGCATCCAGATCGTATCGCGCTGGGCCATATGCCAGATCCCCTCGCCGTAGTTTATCAGATAGTGAAACCGCCGCTCAAGGACCCCTTCGAAGTCGCGCTGCATCTTCCGTCCGAAGACCTTGCAGACAATACCCAGCGGCAAAGCGCCGCCTTCTTCAACATCGTCAATCTCAGGGCCAATTACTTCTATCTTGCCATCCTCGATCTCATCTTCTCCAACCATCTCTACCAGCTCGAAAGCAGGCGTGCGGCCACCACCAAACTCAATCTGCATATCTCCCCTGCGGATGACCTCGCCCTCGAAAGCAGGTCCGACGGTGATCGGGACGGGGATATCGACGATCTTCAGCTTGATCCCGCGGATCTCCATGGCCACCTGGATCATATCGTCATAGTTGGGATGGGAGACATACCAATTAGGAATCTGCTCGTCTTCCGGCAGCTCGTGATCAAGAATCACCGGAAAGCCGAGGAAGATCGCCGCAAAATGAGCAGCCACCTGGACCTCGTCAGATTCACCGAGCTGCAGGACAAAGGCACGCACCCGGCGGCGCTGGTAATCACGCGTATTCTCCCGCTCTCCGGGCGGAATCCCGCCGAAGGCCATACCGGCGCGGAGAGCATAATTGACCGCGTGGATCACCTGGGTAAAATTGCCGGTCGGGAAAGCGATAAAGTCGATCCCCAGCTTCAGGCCGGCTTCGATGGCCTGCTCGACCACCTCGTAGGTTAGAAAGATCATAAAGCCCATTCCCTGAAGCTTCGTGACCAGCTCGGCCAGGGCCTCAGTTGACTTGGCCTTGCCCACGATAACCGCCTGGCCAGGAATGGTCCAGTCAACCAGCAAAATACCGTAACGACGGACCACCGGGTCACCGAGAAAGCCGGTCCAGGGCTCTACATGGGGCCTGACCCCGTCCAAATAGCGCAACGCCTCGATAATTTCGGCGGCATAAGCAGTTGCTTCACCGCAGAGGCGGGCATTATAAAATGTAAGCTCCTCCCGAACCTGGTTGCGCATCCGGTTCAGGATCGGAGGCAGTTCTCCTAATTTCGTGACCGCTTCACCGCTTAAAGCCCGGATCACCGGCAAGTAGTAACCGGTATCGGGATAAGCTACCGGGTGGTCGGGGCCGTAGCGACGGAGGGCCTGGTTGAGCAGAATTTCAGCATAGCTGGTAGCAATGACGGCGCCGTCATAAGCTTTCTCAAAAAGTTTAACCGGTGGATTCTCTTCGTCAACTGCGCCTTCATAGATCTCTTCAAATGATTCTTTCCACTCTCGAGCCAGAACACCGTCTAGGGTGTTGGATTCTTCAGTCATCTTCTTCATTCCTCCTTTTTACGCTAGATGGTCTTACCACCCTGCAGAAATAGTTGCGGTCTCGTATCTCTCCTGCGCCTGGCGGTGCACCCGCAGTTTCCAGGTACGCTCGTCCAGGGCAGCAAGGATTACATCAACCGATTTCTCGGGATCTTCTTCCCAGATAAAGTAGCCACCATAAACGTCGTGAGCAATCTGCAGGACAACGCCGTCGACAAGAGCGCTGCCGGTAATCTCAGGAGTAACCCCCACGTGAGTAGGCATCCCCAAGGTCACGCACCAGCTGCCAATAGAGACCGCTTTCTCGCTCATCGCTTCGGGGGCCGAGGCCGCATAAGGCACCTTTGGCGTATCGATACCCCACTCGTTGGCCATAAGCGTATTCAAATCGTAAGCACGCGAGTTGTCCACACAAGAGCCCATGTGGAAAACCAGCGGCAGTTTGTCGTTCAACTTGCCGGCATTGGCCTCGTCCAGCTTGTGGATAAATGCTTTCAGCCCTTCACCGGCGTATTTCTCTACAGCTTCATCATTCATCAAACCCAGCTTGGCCGCAGTGCCGGCCACACAGCCCGTAGCAACCATGAAAACGTCATTTGCAGCCAGCCCTTTAATCACCGCGGCATGGCTTTGGTCGTGCAGAACGCGCAGGTTATTACAGCCGGCCAGCAGGACCACGCCACGCAGCTGCCCCGCATCGATAGCATCAGTAAGCACCTTGATCGGGTTATCGGGATTAACCGCGGCAAAGATATCAAGCACCGCTTCAGTGCTGAAGCCAGCGGTGACCTTATGTTTCATCTGCGGAATATCAATGCGATCGGGAATCCGCTCTTTATAGGCTTCGAGAGCCAAATTGATAATCTCGCGAGCTTTCTCCATGGCCTGATCTTCGGTGAATTCAACATGATAAGAGCCGGGGATCTTCGAATGGGACAGAGTGGTAATGATCCGGGTATGATAGCATTCTGCCACCGCCCTGATGCCAGGCATGATGCACTGCACATCGACAACCATAGCGTCGATCGCCCCGGTCATAATCGGCAGCTCCTGGGAGAGGAAGTTGGTCAGCAAGGGCACTCCCTGACGCATCAGGACCTCGTTACCGGTACAGCAGACCCCCATGCACTTGATCCCCTTTGCGCCAACCGCCTCGGCCTCCGCTTTCATCTCGCGGGCAGCGCGGACGACCATCTCGCTAAGAAGTGGGTTATGGCCGTGCAAAACGATATTGACCATCTCGGGATCGATCACCCCGAAGTTCGCCTCGGAGGTAACCGGTTTAGGCGTACCAAAAAGAATATCGGAAAGATCGGTAGCAATATGCATCCCGATATAGTCGGCCAGGGCTGTCTTCAGCCCCTGGAAGATCAGGTTGACCGGATCGGCGTCAACCCCCATATGCGTCTGACCCATCGTTTCAGAGATGGTGGTATGGACACTACGCGGCTGGATGTTGCAGTCAGTGAATTTCTTCATCCGCCCCTCGGTAACAGTGGCCTCCAGCCAGCGGCACGGCTCATCAGAGATCTTCGTAAAATCGCTCATCGCAACTTCGAGGACCTCTTTCAGCAGCTCGCGCTCCTCTTTACCTTCCACGGTGAGACCGATGTTTTGGGCTACGCGGCGCAGCTTAGCCGGATCTTCAATATTATAATCAAGCGTCCTCCCCTCAAGCATCTCGATGAGGGTATAGATGATATGCCGACCGTGATCTGCGTGAGCACCGGCTCCACCGTTAATAGCGCGGATGAGGTTACGGGCGACAATAGTATAATCGTGCGCCCCGCAGATACCCTTTGAAGCTTTTTTGGTGATGCGGCAGGGGCCTTGCAGGCAGATGCGGCAACAGACCCCAGTGCGGCCGAAATTGCACTGCGGCTGCATCTGGACATAGCGGTCGTAGGCGGTCTCTATTTGCCCATCATTTCGCTCCAGGACTTCCAAAGCTGCCGGATCTACCGTTCTCTTGTTGTCAACCTTTTTTTTCTCTTTGGACATATCTTTTTTCTAACCTCCTTTTAAATATTCAATCGATTGATTTTAAAAAAAAGTCCAGCGGTTAACCCGAATCTGTTTTAACCTAAACCTGATCACCACCTCCATCGATTTGCTCGTAGATTACTTCTATCCCGGGTAATAGATCTTCTTTAAGCAACTCTGGACGATCGTTTTGCCGTGCTCTCTCCAAAACCTCTTCGGAAAAGGGGAGCATCGACAAAATACGGTCTTGCGGTAAGGATGCGCGGAGGTAATCCCGGTCGGCCTCTGAGCGGATCTTGTTCCCGACAAAGGCCACCCGCGGCAACTTCAAGTCGGAAGCCAGGCGATCCACGGCCAGGGCAGTAGTGACAGCAGCCCGGGTCGGCTCGACCACCACCAGCATCGTCTCGATTCCGCGGGCAGTGCCGCGAGTAAGATGCTCAATCCCGGCACTCATATCGAGCACCACCGACTCCGAGCGATCCAGAAGCACATTGGTCAAAACAGCGTTTAAAAAAGCGCTTTCTTTGCAGTAGCATGCGGAGCCGCCTTGCTTGATACCCCCCATTTTAAGAAAACGTATTGTTCCCATATGTAGAACGTACTCTTCCAGAATATCCTCAACCGCAGGATTAAGATCTACAAAGGCCCCCCCGCCGGCATTTTTATCAGCGATTATTTCCTGGAGCTCACTCAATGGCGGCAGCGCGGCAAGTTCTTCCGGGTTGAGCCCTAAAACCAGGCCCAGGTTGGCATCGGGATCGGCATCAACAGCAAAGGCGGGGATACGGTCGAATTTGAGGCAATAGAGCAGATTGGCAGCAATGGTTGATTTCCCGGCTCCCCCCTTGCCGGAAACGGCAATCTTCAAACCAATCCTCCTTAAAATAAAAAATAAGATAGCCTTACCACTGAATTTAGTGGTAAGCACAGACTACTATTCGACAAGACCGGGATAAATTCCTTTACCTGCGAAAAAGTTTGTAATTTCACAAAATTTAAACCTCGCCAGGCCTGCTCCAGAAGAAAGATAAATTAGTGGAGCTCGGTGCCGGGCACCGAGCTCCACTAATTTCTTGTCAAGAAAAGCTATTTCTTGGCTGCCTTGGCTTGAAATTGATACTGACCGTCTTTTATGGTCACGGTAATGGTATCTCCGGGGGCAATCTTCCCCTGGAGCATCTCTTCGGAGATATTATCTTCCAGCCGCTTCTGAATCACCCGCCGCAGCGGTCTTGCTCCAAAGGCCGGATCAAAGCCTTCTTTCACCAGGGCTGCCCGGGCCTCTTCAGAGACCTCTACCTTGAGATCATACTCGGCAAGCCGCTGGTTCAGTTCTTCGAGCATAATCTCGACAATCTTACTGATATGCTCTTCATTGAGGGGATGGAAGACAATGATATCGTCGACCCGGTTGAGAAATTCCGGGCGGAAAGTCTGCTTCAGGTCGGACAAAATCCGTTCTTTCATTTTTTCATAACTATCCTCTTCATCGTCTGCGCCGAAACCAAGCGTGG
>JAAZPQ010000222.1 GCA_012797175.1 Bacillota bacterium | reverse complement strand
TGTTATCACCTCTTCAATTTTCCCTCCTTGTCTTGAGCGACTTAGAGGGTATTATTCAGGACGGTGATGGCAATGCCTTCTTAATTGCCGAGTACTGCACTTTTGACTGCCGTTTTGTGTATTTTTATTTTACCGAAAACAAATATGCATTGAATCGTGGAATTTTGATGTGATGTAGCAATTTTATCTTACAGGATATTAATAGCAATGGCTCTCGTCTAGCACGTTAAGTGGCTCTAAAAGTGCGCTCGAATGGCTCTAAAGCTCCGCGCGGGTGGCTCTATAACGCCGTGTTTCCAAGATAGGTAGACTTTTTAAATAACCGGCCCGCCCTTCTCGCAGCAATTAACTGGCAATGAGAAGGGCGGGCAGTTATCTGCTTTTCTCGGCCGCTTTAAAAACAGCTCCTTAGTGGGACAGGGAACCTGTCCACTTGTCCTCACACTTTATTTAGGGTTTGTAATTTACAATATATACTAACGGTTTTGAGTCAACATAATGATCTCTATAAGCCAGGCGGTTTTCCAACAGCCATACGTAATCGCAACCTGCCCCCCGACCCCAGCCTGATAATTTCTCATCAAAATAGACCATGTGATTTTTCAGATCAACTATTTTTAAATGGCCGCCCTCATCATCTCCAAGCCAGAAGCTGATTTTTTCACTATCGGGAACCCACTTAATAGATTCAACAGAATTAACCCCTTTAATTATTTTTGAATACACTTCTGTACCATCAGGCTTTATTACAGTAATTATGAAGCTGTTCTTCTCTTCATCTTTACAGACAAGAGCCAGCCTGTTAAAGTCATGGGACCAGCAGTAGTCTATTATTGGGTAATCCATACGGATCATGTTCTGTTGACCGGTGCTTGTCTCCAAAATATAAAGATTGCTGCTTGGTTCGGGCATGGTAGTATATGCCGCTTTAGAATAGTCACCGCTCCATAAAAATCCTGTTGAATAATCCGGAATAGAAACAAATATATCCCATTTATCTTCCTCAAGGGAATACCTGTACAACCCTTCCAGGGACATAGCCAACAAACTCTCGGAATTGATCATTGCAACTCCGATATTATCAAGCAGGCGTACCGGTGACTCGATGATATCGGTTTCTCCGCTGTCCGGGTCATATAAGGAAATATGTGATTTAAGGTTTTCTGGATCAATCTTAAAACCGGAGAGCGAAACATAGGCCAGTTTATGATCATCATACCAGCAAACAGCCCCTCTGCTTGCGTTGTCAGTTTCCAGCGGCAACAGCTTATATTCTTTTCCGTTGATATCCATAAGCCTGGCAATAGGCCAGAGAGATGCCTGGTAATATACAAATCTGCTGCCATCAGGACTAAAAGAAAGGTTGCATGCAGTCTCATCAACTTCTATTTTCTTTTCCGACTCTCTTTCCAGATTCCGCATGCGTCCAAAATTTATTTCTTCATATTCTTTTTCTGAATCATCCGGGCCGATAGCATTTTTATCGCATGCAATAACCCCTACAAAAATCAACAAGCAGGAAATAGTTGCATTTAATGTTCTTCACCGCTTTTTAGTTCGCCTCCAAGTCATTGCGCAAACCCTTGCACTATTGAGCCGAAAAACCGGGCCGCGTCTCCTTCGCATGAGTTCTTTCCTCACTGCTGTAATTTTTAATACATAGGTTTGTAAGCGTCAAATAATACCCACTAACTTAAGAGGTAGGTTTTTCTTGCTCCTTGTTGTCTTCGCTGTATTTCCGGCATTTTGGTAGTAGGCTTTCAGACCAGGGTAGCAATTCGTCTAAAACACATTGATCGTTGAGATCAATATTAGGCAACTGTTCAAAAAGGTACTGAAGATAGGCAAACGGATTTAGGCCATTCTCTTTGGCTGTCTCAACGATGCTCTAGATCGTAGCGCTGGCTTTAGCACCGCGTGGAGTATTGGCAAATAACCAGTTTATCCTTCTGATCACAAAGGGTTTAATCGATCGCTCGGCGCGGTTGTTGTCAATTTCCAAACGGCCGTCGGCAAAAAAAGCATTTAGTTTTTGCCATTGTTTAAGTGAATAACCGATCGCCTGGCCGAAAGCACTTTTCGGCAAAACCTTTGGTCTTTGATAATCTAACCATTCTTTGAATTCATCTACAATCAAGCGGCCGCGCTTAAGCCGTATCCGGTAACGCTCCTCCGGTGAGACCTTTTTAAGCTCGCGTTCAAGAGCAAAAAGGCGGTTGCAGAATTCCAGGCCACGTTTGGCAGCTACATCCGGATCCTTTTTCTCCGGTGGCAGCACTTTTAGGGCCTCATCAAATTTTCGGCGGGCATGTGCCCAGCAGCCAACCAAAGTAATCTCTTCTAACCGGTTGTAACCGGAATAGCCGTCAACCTGGAGGTAACCTTTAAAGCCATTCAGGAAGCGGCAGGGATGTTTGGAGGCCCTGGTAGTCTGATAATCGTAAAGTACAATTGGCGATCTTGTTTGTCCGGTACGGTAGAGCCAGAGATAGGACTT
>JAAZPQ010000016.1 GCA_012797175.1 Bacillota bacterium | reverse complement strand
CGAGGAGAAGACCAGGGTAACGTTGGCTTTAATCCCTTCCCTGCTAAGAGTTTTCACCGCCTGCAGCCCCTCCGGGGTTACCGGGATCTTGATCACTACATTTTCATGGATCCCGGCCAGCTGCCGGGCTTCTTTAATGATTCCGGCGTAATCCTGGGCAATTACTTCCGCGCTGATGGGACCGTCAACCAGGTCACAGATCTGCGGCAGGATCACCGTAAATTCTTCTTCTTCCCGCGCGGCCAGGGAGGGATTGGTGGTTACCCCGTCGATTACGCCCCAGGCGGCCGCTTGGCGGATCTCTGCCAGGTTTGCCGTGTCTAAAAATAGCTTCATCTTTTATTGTCACTCCTGCCTGTAGCTTAGTTGGATTGCTTTAATTATTATTTCTCCTTAGCATAATTTTTTCCCTGCCTCTACGAAAATTCCGCCATGAGGAGAGCGATTAAACTTTATTAACCGGGCGCACTGGACTGTGAGCAGGTTTTTTAGAGCTAGTATCGAATTTAGAAGACGAGCCAATAATTAAAGAAAAGGATAGGGTGGTAGAGACCGGGACACTTAATTTGAGAAACGAGAGGCGATAAAATGCTTAAACAGTGGCAGAAGCGACAACCTCGAAAATTTATTCCCACCGAAGATATTTTTAGCAATATCCACGCCGGTGATCGGATCTTTATCTCGACCGGGTGTGGCGAGCCGCAGTACCTGGTCAGTCAGTTAGTGGCCTATGTCGAAGCCCATCCGAAAGCCTTTTTCGATGCCGAAGTTCTACAGGTTTGGACCATGGGGGTAGCTCCTTATACCGATGAAAAGCTAAAGCATAATTTTCGGCACAACTCGTTTTTTATCAGCCATCACACCCGTGATGCGGTTAACCGGGGTAAGGCTGACTACACTCCTATCTTCCTCTCTGACCTGCCGGCACTCTTTCGCCGCCGGCAGGTCCCGGTGGATGTGGCGTTAATTCAAACCTCTTTGCCCGACTCCCGCGGCTATCTCAGCCTCGGTATCAGCGTCGATATTGTCAAGGCGGCGCTGGAAAACGCGTCCATGATTGTGGCGCAGGTGAACAGAAATATGCCCTGCGTTCATGGTGACGGCTTCATCCACATTGACGAGGTCGATTATCTTGTTCCCTATGACGAGCCTCTGCTGGAATATTCTCCGGGACGGGTTGATCCGGAGATCGCCTGCAAAATCGGCCTTTACGTCTCTCGCATAATCGAAGATGGGGATACTATCCAGGTCGGTTACGGCAATGTCCCCAATGCTATTCTCAGTTCATTGCGCGACAAGAAGCACCTGGGAATTCATACCGATCTACTGAGCGACGGCCTGCTTGAGCTAATGAACAGCGGCGTGGTCGACAACAGCCGCAAGACCATCAACCGGGGAAAAACTATCGCCTCATACTGTATGGGCTCACAATCAAGCTATGAATTAATCAACGATCATCCGAAGATCGAGCTAAAAGAGATCGACTATACGAACAACCCCCTGCTGGTTGCCCAGCATGAAAACATGGTGGCGATTAACAGCGCTCTCGAGGTTGACCTGACCGGGCAGGCCACCGCGGAATCGATCGGCACCCTTTTTTACAGCGGCATCGGCGGGCAGGCGGGCTTTATCCGTGGGGCCGCGATGGCTCCGGGGGGTAAAACCATCCTCGCCCTGCAGTCAACCACCCGCGACGGCTCCACCTCGCGCATCGTCCCGCTGTTGCAGGAGGGAGCGGGGGTTACTTTGACACGCGGGGATATCCAGTATGTTGTTACCGAGTACGGCCAGGCTTATCTACACGGCAAAAACATCCGCGAGCGGGCCATGTCGTTGATCGCCATTGCTCATCCCAAGTTTCGTTCCTGGCTGATTGAAGAGGCGAAGAAGCTTTCGCTGATCTATAAAGATCAGGCCTTTATCCCCGGGAAAAAAGGCGAGTACCCCGAGCACCTGGAGACATATCGTACCACGAAGTCGGGACTCAGTATTTTTTTGCGGCCGGTTAAGATCAGCGATGAAACAATGTTAAAGGATTTCTTCTACTCGCTCTCGGATAAAAGTCTTTACCAAAGGTTTCTCACCATCAGGCGCCATATGCCCCATGAAGAGCTGCAGAAGCAATTTGTGGTTATCGATTATACTAAAGAGATGATTATTCTTGCTGTAAAAAAATACCTGGGCCACGAGGTGATTACCGGCGTAGCCCAGTACTGTATCAATGGAAGCGCTCTTTCAGCGGAGGCTTCGATCGTGGTCCGCGATGATTTTCAAAAAATGGGAATCGGCTTCGAGCTGCTCTCCTACTTGGTTTATGTAGCCCAGAAGCAGGGGCTGCATCTTTTCCAGGCGAACGTTATGCCCGGCAACCACGCGGTGCTGCGCCTGATCGAGAAATTAAACCTGGAAACAGAGAAAAAGTGGGATGGAGACACTTTTTGCATCAATATTTTCTTGACCTAGACTCATTACCTCCACCCGGCAGCAGCTTTTGCTACAGCTCTCTTCCGACGGTAAAGCCCTCCCGGATGGCCTCGGTCAGTTTACGCGGGCTGACCGCGTCGCCTACCAGGTAGAGCGATTCTACCTTATCTTTCAGCTGTTCGTAGAGATTATTAACCGCTCTTGCGCCCACGGCTACGACCACGGTATCGGCGGGGAGCAAAACGGTTTCCGGGGCGCCATCTTTTCCGGCGCTCTCTTTCTCGATGATGACGCCGTCCCGGTTTACCTTACTAATTTTTGCTTTTGTAATCGCCCGCACGCCAAGGCGGCGCAGGTTGTTCCGCACTATCCAACGGGTGCTGACTCCGAAATCTTGGCCGATCTTCCCCAGCACCTCGACAATCGTTACCTCGCGTGTTCCGCGATTGAGCAACCGCTGCAGGTTCTCCGGGGTCTCGGCCTCGTATTCCATCAAGAATTTCAGTGTTGCCGCATCGAGGGTCCCCATCGAGGCGACGGTCAGCGCTGTTTCGCAGCCGACCGAGCCTCCCCCGGCGACGACAACCCGTTTCCCCGGAATAGCGGTTCCCTCCAGGATATCGGGGGCGTAAACGACCTTATCTGCAGCTTCCTCTTCGATGGGGAAGGGGGGTGGGGCGGGGCAAGCCCCGGTGGCGATGATCACGGCGTCAGCTCCGAATTCTAATATATTTTCAGCCGTGGCCGTATGGTTAAAGATGACCGCGACGTTGGCGGCGGCGATCTCGTGCTCGTAGTAATCGAGCAGGGTGATAAATTCTTCTTTTCCCGGGGGACGGGCGGCATAATGCAGCTGCCCGCCGAGGCGCGGCCCTTTTTCCCAGAGCGTGACCCGGTGCCCCCGCCGTGCCGCCGTCAGGGCTGCTTCCAGGCCCGCGGGCCCTCCGCCGACGACCAGCACCTTCTTCGGCTTAGGGGCCGGGACAATCTCAACCTCACTTTCAAGTCCGGCGAAGGGATTAACCGTGCAGTGAACCTCTTGTAGGGTAAAGACCGCATCGAGGCAGCCCTGGTTGCAGGCGATGCAGCGGCGTATGCTCCCTTTTCCGCTGCTGGTTTTCCGGGGCAGGTCGGGATCGGCAATCAGGGCGCGGCCCATGCTGACCAGGTCGGCAGAGCCATCGACCAGGATCTTTTCTGCCACGGCGGGGTCGTTGATCCGGTTGCCGGCGATCACCGGGACGCTGACCGCCTCTTTTATTCCCCGGGCCAGGTAAGCGTACCCTCCACGGGGAAGATGCCCGGTAATTTGAGGGATGCGCGATTCGTGCCAGCCTCCGGTAACATTGAACGCGTCGGCCCCGGCCTCCTCTAACAGTGTGGCAAAGCGGGCCGCCTCGTTGTTGGTGCTGCCGCCGGGTATAAAATCATGGCCGGAGAGCCTTACTAAGACCGTGAAGTCGGCGCCGACCCGCTCTCTAACCCGCTGGATCACCTCCACGCCAAAGCGGCACCTGTTGGTAAATGAGCCTCCGTAAGCATCTTCTCTCTGGTTGGTGACCGGCGAAAAAAACTGGCAGATAAGGTAGCCGGCGCTGGCGATCACTTCGACCGCGTCAAAGCCGGCATTTTTAGCGCGGAGTGCCCCTGCGGCGAAACTTTCGATCACCTTTTCAATATCTGACAGGGTCATCTCGCGCGGCTTTGCCCGGGTCAGCCGCGAAGCGATCGCCGAAGGGGCCACGGGCTCCTCTTCGGTAAAGTCCCGGTGGGCGTAGCGGCCGGCCTGGTAAAGCTGGGCCGCTATCTTCGCTCCGGCCTCCTTGACCGCGCCGGTTAGCTGCTGCAGGCCGGGGATATATTTATCATCATGCAGGCCGATCATCAGCGGCCCCCCGCCGGCCAGGTCAATACTGCAACCTCCGACGATGATCAGGGCTACTCCGCCGCGGGCTCTCGTTTCATAGTAGCGGATCAACTTCTCATTGACCAGGCCTTCGGGTGAATAATTATGATGTAAGGCTGGCATGATAATGCGATTTTTTAGTTCCAGGCTGCCTACCTGGATCGGTTGGAAAAGGAACACGGGATCGCCTCCTCAGATAATTAAAAAGCAGGGTTTAGTGAGTAATCACAATAGAAGCATTATTCTTCATAAGAGGGTGAAAGCCTTCTTTGAAATTTAAACGGCTGCTCGCAGATTGCGCAGGAATGAGCGGTTCCGGAGAAGAACTGATTTAAAAGTTGTGCTGTGAGGGGGGGGTGGTCTCCCGGTGACCACGGTCCGAGAACGCCGGGCAAAAGATGGTTTAGAGATTCTGCTCTGTGATCTGGATGCTTTTTATGCCTCGGTAGAGCAGCGCGACCATCCGGAATACCGGGGGAAACCGGTGATCGTCGGCGGCAGCCCGACCGGGCGTGGGGTGGTCTCTACCTGCTCATACGAAGCGCGCCAATTTGGCGTTCATTCGGCCATGCCCTCGGCTAAGGCCAAGCAGCTTTGCCCCGGAGCGATCTTTTTGCCCGGCGACATGGCCCGTTACCGCCGCGTTTCGGAGCAGGTCTTCGCCATCTACGAGCGCTTTACCCCGGATATTGAGATTGTCTCCATCGATGAAGCCTACCTCGCTCTGCCCGCAGGCAAGGGGCTGGCGGCGGCGGCGGAGATACACCGCACCGTGTGGGAGGAGCTGAATCTTTCACTGACGATCGGTGTCTCGGCAAATAAACTTCTGGCCAAGATCGCCTCGGAGCTGGCCAAACCCGACCGGGTTGGGGCGCTCTGGCCGGAAGAGGTTGAAGCTTTGCTCTGGCCCCTTTCGCTGGAGATGCTGCCCGGCCTGGGCCCGGCCTCGGTGCAAAAATTAAACCGCATCGGTATTACCACCATCGGGCATCTTGCCGCTGCACCTTTCGATCTGCTGCAAAAATATTTTGGGAAGAGCGCTTTGACGCTACAGCGCAGCGCCCGCGGCATCGACGAGCGGCCGCTGGAGCCTTTTCGCGAGGCAAAATCGATCTCTGAAGAGAAAACATTTTCCATGGATCTGGCAGACGAAGAGGCCCTCCGGGCCGTTTTGATGGCCCAGGCCGAGAGCCTGGGTTACCGCTTAAGGTCCGGCGGGCTGCGGGCGCGGACGGTAAGCCTAAAGCTGCGCTATGCTGACTTTAGAACGATCACCCGCGATCGCACTCTCCCTGCGCCTACTGATCGCGACCTGGAGCTCTATCAAACTGCCATCGAGCTCTTTACTATCCACAAGGGCCGCCCGCCCTGGCGTCTTGTTGGCCTGCGGGTCTCCGGGTTGGTTTCCGGGCAGCAGATCTCCATATTTGATTCTCTGCCTGCCGAAAAAAAAGAAATGGAGCTGGAGCAGGTTTGCGATCGCCTCCAGGACAAATATGGCGGCGCCGTGGTTTACCGGGCTCGCCGGTTACTTAAACCGCCGCCGGAAATAGATTAAGGGTGGGTAGTTCTCCTAAAATCCTCCCCCTTGGCGGGGGAGGAGCCCGGGGGAGGCCTGCTTTCTTCTTGATGATAAAATAGCCGGTTTGTTTAATAAGAAGCAGGATTTCACGGGATTAACTTGAAACTTAATAGTATGCAGATAATTGTTAATTTTTATTCTACATTACTGCAATACCATCCTCATGGAGGGCAGCTCTAGATTTAAAAGTAGACAGGGGGCTAAGTAGTGAAAGAGAACCCGCTTAAATTTTTGATGAATCCGCGCTCTATCGCCACGGTTGGTGCGGGTAACAATCCTACGAAAATGGGCACAATCCAGGCATTAAGTATTATCAAAGACGGCTATCGCGGAAAATTTTATCCGATTCACCCGGTTGAGCAAACGGTGCTGGGGCACAAGGCCTATCCCTCGGTCTATGATCTTCCCGAGGCACCTGACTTGGCTGTTTTTATCGTGCCCATAGACCAGGTCCTCGAGCTGATGGATGATTTCGGCAAGATCGGGACCAAAAGGGCGGTGGTGATCACCGCCGGCTTCCGGGAGACCGGCAGCGCAGGGCTAAAATTAGAGGGGCAGCTTAAAGAGGTTGCCCGGCGCCATGGGATCCGCTTTCTCGGGCCAAACTGTATCGGCCTGGTGAACAGTGCCATCTCTCTCAACATTACGGTTATGCCGCTGGTAGGCCCGCCGGGGCTGCTGGGGATGGCCTCGCAGAGCGGAACTTACGTTACCCAGACCCTGCCTTACTTGAGAAAACGGGGGATTCGCTTTAGCAAGGCCATCAGCCTGGGTAACGAGGCCGACATCGACATTAATGAAGCCCTGGCCTACCTGGGAGAAGATGAGCAGACCAGGGCCATCGCCCTTTATATTGAAGGG